>DASUMP010000122.1:0-7370 GCA_036277635.1 Acidimicrobiia bacterium
GGCGACGTGTCGGTGCTCCCGCAGGAGAACAGCACTGCGCTCGAGGCGTTCAAGGCCGGTGCCATCGACGGCGCGTGGGTCCCGGAACCGTGGGCCACGCGCCTCGTGAACGAAGGCGGCGGCACGATCCTCGTCGACGAGCGCGACCTGTGGCCGGGTGGCGACTACGTGACGACGCACCTCGTCGTGACGACCGAGTTCCTGGAGGACCACCCCGACGCGGTCAAGGCGCTCATCGAGGGACTGGCGACCGCCATCGACCTCATCGCCGACGACGCGGCGCGCGCCGGCGCACTGCTGTCGCAAGGCATCGAAAGCCTGACGAGCAAGCCGATCGCGCAGGATCTCATCGACGCGACGTTCGCCAACGTCGAGTTCACGCTCGACCCGATCGCGTCGTCGCTCGCCACGTCCGCCGAGGACGCGACCGAGCTCGGCCTGCTCGAACCGGTCGACCTCGCCGACATCTACGACCTGTCGATCGTGAACGCGGTGCTGACCGCCCGCGGCGAACCAGAGGTGACAGCGCCATGACGCAGTCCGCGGCTCCCCCCGCCGCGCCCCGCACCGCCCCGGGCCCGACCGTCACCCCCGACGGGCCCGGGGCATCGGCGCGCCCGGCGCTGCAGCTCACCGGCGTGTCGAAGGTCTACGGCCACCAGGGCGACGCCACGGTCGCGCTGGATCGCGTCGATCTCACGGTCGCGCCGGGCGAGCTGGTGTGCCTCGTCGGCGCGTCGGGGTGCGGGAAGAGCACGCTGCTCAACCTGATCGCCGGTCTCGACCGTCCGACCGCGGGCACGATCGACACCGGCACGAACGCGAGCACGCTGATGTTCCAGGAGTCGGCGCTGTTCCCCTGGCTCACCGCGCGCGGCAACATCGAGCTCGCGTTGCGACTGCGCGGCGTCGACCGGAGGACCCGCCGCGACCGCGCCGACGCGCTGCTCGCGCTGGTCCACCTCCAGGAGTTCGGCGGCAAGCGACCGCACGAGCTGTCGGGTGGGATGCGCCAGCGCGTGGCGCTCGCACGCGCGCTCGCGCAGGACGTCGAGATCCTGCTCATGGACGAGCCGTTCGGCGCCCTCGACGCGATGACGCGTGACCTGCTGCACGACGAGCTCGAGCGCGTGTGGCGGGAGACCGGGCGCACGATCGTGTTCGTGACCCACAACGTGCGCGAGGCGATCCGGCTCGGCGACCGCGTCGTGGTGCTCACGAGTCGGCCGGGTCGGGTCGCGGCCGAGTTCGCGGTGCCGCTCGCGCGGCCGCGCCGGATCGACTCGCCGGCGGTCGCCACGCTCGCGGCCACGATCACCGACCGCCTGCGCGAGGAGGTGGCCCGCCATGGCGACGGTTGATGCCACGGCCACCCTCGACCGCCAGCTGTCGGGCCTCGACGCGCTCGAGCTCGCCGCACCGCCGCGACGCCGATCGGCCGCGCGCCTCTGGTCGGCGACGTGGCCGAAGGTGCTGGCGGTGGCGTTCGTGGTCGCGACGTGGCAGGTGCTCTGGTGGCTCGAGATCCGGCCGCGGCCGGTGTTCCCGAGCCCGGGCGAGGTGTGGGCGAGCTTCGTCGAGGACTTCTCGATCAACATCGAAGCGGTCGGCACCACGATGCAGCGCGCGGTCGTGGGCTACGCGATCGCGCTCCTGATCGGCATCGTCGTCGGTCTCGCCGTGGCCCGCAGCCGCGTGCTGCGCGCCGCGATCGGCTCGCTCGTCACCGGATTGCAGACGATGCCGTCGGTGGCGTGGTTCCCGATGGCGCTCTTGCTCTTCCAGCTCAGCGAGGGCGCGATCTACTTCGTCGTCGTGCTCGGCGCGGCTCCCTCGATCGCCAACGGCCTGATCCACGGCGTCGACCACATCCAGCCGGTGCTGCTGCGCGCGGGGCGCGTGCTCGGCGCGCGCGGCGTGCGCGAGATGCGCCATGTGGTGCTCCCCGCCGCGCTCCCCTCGTTGGTGGGCGGCCTGAAGCAGGGCTGGGCGTTCTCGTGGCGCAGCCTGATGGCGGGCGAGCTGTTCGTGCTGATCCCCGGCGTCACCGGTCTGGGCCAACGGCTCGAGTTCGAACGCCAGCTCAGCGACGCGCCCAGCCTCTACGGCGTCATGATCGTCGTGCTGCTCGTCGGGCTCGTCGTGGACGGGCTCGTGTTCGCGAAGGCCGAACACGCCATCCGCCGCCGCTACGGACTGATCGACGCCGCCGCCGAGTGACGGCGGCGTCGAGTCGCGTCACGCGGCGCGGTCGCGCTCTTCGACGACCACCGAACGCATGACGTCGCCGACCTTGGTGGCGAGGGCGACGTCCATGCCCTCCACCACGTAGCCGAACAGGTTGTAGCTCGGCGCGAGCTTCGACGTGCAGTCGTCGATGCAGATGAAGAACTGCGAGCCGTTCGTGTTCGGACCAGCGTTCGCCATCGCGACCGCGCCGAGCGTGTACTGCGCGCGCACCGGCTCGTCGTCGAAGCGGTAGCCGGGCCCGCCGGTGCCGGTGCCCTCGGGGCAGCCACCCTGGATCACGAAGTCGGGAACGACGCGATGGAACGTGAGCCCGTCGTAGTAGCCGTCGCGCGCGAGGCCGACGAAGTTGTTGACCGTGTCGGGCGCGAGCTGCGGGTCGAGGTCGGCGACGATCACGCCGCGATCGGTGGTGATCGTCGCGCGGTACAGCTTCGACGCGTCGGTCTGGGGTGCGGGCTTGGTGGCCATCAGGGCTCCTGGGTGGTCGTGGTGGTGGGTGAGATCGGCGCGGTGGTCGTCGGCAGCTCGTCGACGGCGCGGGCGAGCGTGTCGACGACGAGCGCGCGTTGGGGGTGCTCGTCGGGCGCGGTCGCGAGGAACCGCTGGAACTCGGGAACCGCGGCGGCGGGGTCGTCGAGGACGGTGTACAGGATCAGCCCGCGGAACACGAACGTGTCGGGATAGTCGGGGTCGACGTCGGCCGCTCGGTCGAGGCGGGCGAGCGCACCGGACACGAGCTGCTCGCGGTCGGCGTCCTCGGCCTGCCGGGCGACGAGTCCGAGCACCCACCCGCCGTACGCGGCGGGTTCGGGTTGCGTCGGGTCGATCTCGGCGGCCGCGTCGTACTCGCGCAGCGCGCCGGCGAGGTCGTTGTTCAGCAGGAACCGGGCGAGGGCGATGCGGGCGTTGTAGCTCTGCGGCGTCGCGTCGACCGCGGCGCGCAACGCGGCTTCGCGCTCCTCGGCGCTCGGCGTGGCGCTCGCGTCGTTGCCGGTCGCGGCCTGGCCGGGACGGCGCTCGCCCGCCACCTCGGCCGCGACGAACGCGGCGACCACCGCGAACCCGACCAGCCCGCCCACGGTGACCCACCGGCGCGCCGTCGATGGCGTCGCCGTGCGTTCGGGATCGCGGCTCCACCGGCGGAGCGCGAACACGACGCCGGCGGCGCCGAGCACGAGCACCGCGACGGGAAGTCCCCAGGCGAGCACGCCGAGACCGCCGCCTTCGGGCCGCAACAAGATGCTCTCGCCGTAGCGGTCGACGTAGGCCTGCCGGATCTCGCCGTCGGACTGGCCGTCGTCGATGCGCTCGGCGATGTCGGACTTGATCGCCTCGGAGGTCGGCTCGAACGAGTCGGCCACCGACAGTCCCTGGCACACCGGACAGCGCAGCTCGCGCGCGAGCCGGTTGGCGCGCGCCGCGTCGGAGTCGTCGGGCGCCGAGCGCGTGACCACCACCACGAGCACCACCACGAGCACACCGAGCAGCGCGAGCCACGGGAGCGCGCGGCGGGCACGGTCGGTCGTCGCGCTCACACCTGACCTCGGGCGACGCGCAACATGAGCTCGAGGTCGTCGACGGTGACCGGCCCGAACTGCTCGGCGACGACCACGCCGTCGGGGGCGATCATGAACGACTCGGGTTGTCCGGTCGTGCCGAAGTCGAGGGCGGCGTGCTTGCCGGGGTCGAACGCGACCAGCCACTCGACGCCTTCTCGCTCCACGTACGCGCGCGCCTCCGACTCGGTGTCGTCGCGCACGATGCCCACCATCGCGAAGTCGGGGTCGTCACGGTGCCGCTCGTAGAACTCGACCAGCGCGGGGTGCTCCTGGCGACACGGGATGCACCACGAGTTCCAGAAGTTGACGAACACCACGCGTCCGGATCCGGTGAGCTCGGAGAGGACGATCTCCTCGCCGTCGAACGCCTCGACGCGGAACTCCGGAGCTGGCTCGCCGGCGAGCCGACCCTCTTCGGCCGGGCCCGACGACACGTTGAGCGCGAGGACGACACCGAACGCGACGAGCACGAGCGCGGCGCCGAGCGCGATCCACCGGGTCACGTGCGTCATCTGACACCCACCGGCTCGCGCACGTCGTCGGGGGGCGCGGGGTCGTCGTCGACGACGAGCGCGTGCCCGGTGCGGCGCGCGGGCACCATCGCACCGAGCGCGCCGAGCGCCATCACCGCCACGCCGATCCAGAGCCACAGCACCATCGGGTTCACCGCCACCCCGAGGGTGATGCGGCCTTCCTCGGTGGGCGACGACACGAGCGTGAGGTACAGGTCTTCGAGCAGCCCGGTGCGCACCGACGGCGTGCCGATGCCGGTCGTCGCGTTCGGGAAGGTCGAGATCGACGGCGCGTACACGCCGAGGTCGCTCCCGTCGCGTTCCACGGCAATGCGCGCCTTCGTCGTGGTCTTCTGGTCGGTCTCCTCGCGCACGATCTCGAGGAACGTGACCCGATAGCCACTGACCTCGGTCGACTCGTTGCGGGCGAGGCGGACCTCTCGCTTCTCCAGGTAGCCCGCCGACGCGGCGAGCGCGACCGCCACCACCACGACGCCGAGGTGCACCAGGAGTCCGCCGTAGAGCCGCGGGTTCCCGCGCATCGCCCGCGCGAACGCGACCGGCCAACCCTCGCTCGCGGTCTGACGACGCGATCGCGTCGCGACGAACACCTGGCGTGCGATGCCCGCGGCCGCGAACGCGCCGAGACCGAACGTGCACACCTGGGCCACACCTTCGGCTCCGAGCACGAGCGCCACGACCATCGTGCCGACGCCGATCCACGCGGGGACGAGCAGCCGGTCGCGCAGCACGTCGGAGCTCGCGGCGCGCCACGGGAGCATCGGGGCGACCGCCATCAAGAACAGCAGTGCGATCCCGATCGGCACCGACATGCTCTCGAAGTAGGGCTCGCCGACCGAGATCCGCCGGTCCTGCAGCGCCTCGGCGAGCAAGGGGAACACGGTGCCCATCAGCACCACGAGCGCGAAGCCCGCGAACAGCAGGTTGTTCACCAGGAACGCCGACTCGCGCGACACCGGCGCGTCGATGGTGCCGCGAGTGCGCAGTGCGTCGCCGCGCCACGCGATCAACCCGATCCCGGTGAGGGTGACGACGCCGAGGAACGCGAGCAGCGACGGGCCGATCGACGACTCGGTGAACGCGTGCACCGAGTCGATGACGCCCGATCGGGTCAGGAAGGTGCCCAGGATCGTGAGCGAGAACGTCGCGAGCACGAGCGACAGGTTCCAGACCCGCAGCATGCCCCGACGTTCCTGCACCATCACCGAGTGCAAGAACGCGGTGCCCGTGAGCCACGGGAGGAACGACGCGTTCTCGACCGGGTCCCACGCCCAGTAGCCACCCCATCCGAGCACCTCGTAGCTCCACCACGCGCCGAGCCCGATGCCGACGGTGAGGAAGCCCCACGCGACGAGGGTGGTGCGGCGGACGTCGGCGAGCCACCCTTCGCCGAACCGCCCGGTCGCGAGCGCGGCGATCGCGAACATGAACGGCACCGTGAACCCCACGTAGCCGGCGTAGAGCATCGGCGGGTGGAACGCCATGAGCGGATGGTTCTGCAGCAACGGGTTCGGACCCGCGCCGTCGAGCGGCACGCGCCCGCCGATCTCGCTGAACGGGTTCGCGGCGAAGAACATCAGCCCGAAGAAGAACAGCGCGACCGCGAGTCCCGTGATCGTCGCCCACCCGACGAGCGGGTCGTCGGCGCGCGCGCGGAACCGCCACACGGTGAGCGACAGGTACACGCCCAACATCAACGCCCACAGCAGGATCGAGCCTTCGAGGGCGCCCCACAACGCGGTGACCGTGTAGAGCGTGGGAGTGGCCCGCGCGACGTTCTCGGCGACGTAGCGGATCGAGAAGTCGTGGGTCAGCAACGCCCACTCCATGACCGCGACCGCACCGACCGCGGCGGCGAGCACGAGGTGCACGTAGCGCTGACCCGCGCGGCGCCAGCGCGCCTCGTCGGTGCGCAACCCGAGCGCGACCGACGCGATCCCGAGCGCGCTGGCGGCGCCGCCGAGCGCGAGCAGGAACGTGCCGAGCGTCGACTTCACGGGCTCGTCTCGGGAGCGCAGGCCGCGTCGTCGGTCTCGACCGTCTCCGGCGTGTACTCCTCGCCGTGGCGGATCAGCAGCCGCTGCGACTCGAAGGTGTCGCCTCGCCAGCGGCCCTCGACGACCACGGGCGCGCCGTCCTCGAACAGGTCGGGGGGATCGCCGCGGTGGCGAACCGTCGCGACCGATCCGCCCTCGGTGATCTCGAAGCGCACGCCGTCGGCGGTCTCCTCGATCGTGCACGGCACGACCGCGCCACCCATCCGGAAGCGGCGGTCGCCGGTGTCGGCGCGCGTCTCGACCGCTTCCGACACCGGCCGCAGGTACACGATGTTGTCGCGCAGGGCACCGAACACCAACCACGCGATCGCGCCGACGCACAGCGCGCCGAGCACGACGAAGCGCCAGCGCACCGGCGAGCGCGATGTCGCTGCGGGCAACGGGTCGTCGGTGGCCGTCCCGGCCGGCGTGGTGTCAGCCATCGGTGTCGGGGAGCGAACGGCGCGCTCGGCGGGTACGCGTCCAGATCCAGCCGACGTAGGCCGCGAGCGAGACGCCCGTGAGCGCGTACCCGACGACGACGTAGCCCCAGTTCTCGTCCATCAGACCGTCACCGCCTCGGGTGGCGCCGACGCACGGACGCGCTCCGCGATCGCGGCTTCGAGCTCGCGCTCGTCCCGGCCCTCTTCGAGGTCGGCGAGCACGAACCGGCTCCACACGAGCGCGCCGTAGAGCAACGTGAACGCGACCACGCTCCAGACGAGGGTGAACGCCATCGAACCGCGGATCTGCACGTCGAGGTCGGGGTTGAACACGGTGGCGTCCTGGTGGAGGGTCTCCCACCACGTGACCGAGAAGTGCACGACCGGCACGTCGACGAACGCGATCAGCGCGGCGATCGCGCTGCGCTTCGCGCGCTGGTCGACGGTGCCGCCGAGCCGGCGCAGCGCGAGGTAGCCGAGGTACAAGAAGAACAGCACCGCGGTCGTGGTCAACCGGGCGTCCCACTCCCACCACGTGCCCCAGATCGG
>DASUMP010000123.1:0-9557 GCA_036277635.1 Acidimicrobiia bacterium
GCGCCAGCTGCCGCGCCACCTCACCGTGTCGGAGAACTCCCGCAAGGACATCGTGGCGCAGATGGGCGTGCCCGCGGAGCGCATGCACATCGTGCCGGTCGGCGTCGACCAGGTGCAGTTCCGCCCGATCCCCCACGTCGCGAGGGTGCCCGGACGGCTGATGACGACCGCGAGCGCCGACGTCCCGATGAAGGGACTCGCGCATCTGCTCGAAGCGCTCGCGAAGATCCGCACCGAGCGCGCCGACGCGCACCTGGTCGTGATCGGGCGGCCGAAGCTGAAGAGCGCGATCCCCGCGCTGCTCGACCGTCTCGGGCTCAGCGGCGTGGTCGAGTTCGTCTCCGGCGTCACCGACGAGCGCATCGTCGAGCTCTACGCCGAGGCCGAGGTGGCCGTCGTCCCCTCGTTGTACGAAGGCTTCTCGCTCCCCGCGATCGAGGCGATGTCGTGCGGCGTGCCGCTCGTCGCCACCACCGGCGGCGCGCTGCCGGAGGTGGTCGGCACCCACGGCGAGAGCGGGATGCTGGTGCCCCCCGCCGACCCCGGCGCGCTCGCCAACCAGATCCTCGAGCTGCTCGAGCGGCCCGAGCTGCGCGCCCGCGTCGGCGACGCCGGACGCGCGCGCGTCCTCGACCGATTCACCTGGCGGCGCACCGCCGAGGGCACCGCCGAGCACTACTACCTCGAGCTCGAAGCGCACGCGCGTCGGCGCCACGACGCCGCGGTCGGAGCCTGACGTGCTGACCGTCGACTTCGACCGCCTCGGACTCGGGCGCGGCGAACGCTTGCTCGACCTGGGCTCCGGCGGCGGGCGTCACGCGTTCGAGGCGATGCGGCGCGGCGCGCGGGTGGTCGCGGTCGACGTGTCGGCCGCCGACCTGAAAGACCTCGCGGCGGTCGCGGGCGCGATGCTCGAGGCGGGCGAGACGACGATCGCGTCCTGGGCCGGCGTCGTCAACGGCGACGCGCTCGACCTGCCGTTCCCCGACGGCTCGTTCGATCGCATCATCACCTCCGAGGTGCTCGAGCACATCTGGGACGACGAACGCGCCATCGCCGAGCTCGTTCGCGTGCTGCGGCCCGGTGGGCGGCTGGCGGTCACGGTGCCGACGCGCTGGCCCGAGCGCGTCAGCTGGGCGCTCGATTGGCGCTATCACGACACGCCCGGCGGTCACGTGCGCATCTACCGCCAGCACGAGCTGGAGACGAAGCTCGAGCGCGCCGGCCTGTTCCGTCGCGGCTCGCACCACGCGCACGCGCTGCACTCGCCGTACTGGTGGTTGAAGTGCGCGTTCGGGATCGACAACGTCGACGCGAAGCCGGTGCGGGCGTACCACCGCTTCCTCTGTCACGGGATCGAGCACGACCCGCGGTGGATGCGGGCGCTCGAACGCACGCTGAACCCCGTGCTCGGCAAGAGCCTCGTCGTCTACGCCGAGAAGGTCGACCCGGCGATGACTCGTCACCGGAGGGCGCTCCGTGCCGAAGTCTGAGATCCCCGCGGTCCCCGGCATCCTCACCGCCCAGGACGTGCAAGCCACCGTCGACGCGATCGCCGACACCCAGCGCGCCGACGGCAACATCCCGTGGGTGCCCGGCGGCAAGACCGACCCCTGGAACCTGGTCGAAGCGGCGATGGCTCTCGACGTGGGTGGTCGTCACGACGACGCGGTGCGCGCGTACGAGTGGCTGCGGGCCCGTCAGAACGACAACGGTTCGTGGCACGCGTACTACCAAGGCGACTCGGTGCTCGAGCACGCCCTCGACACGAACGTCACGTGCTACGTGGCGAACGGCGTGTGGCACCACTACCTCTCCACCGGCGACACCGCGTTCCTCGAGGCGTTCTTCCCCACGGTGGAGCGCGCGATCGACTTCGCGCTCGATCACCAGCACGCCACCGGCGAGATCGAGTGGGACGCCGACCCGGCGCGCACCGACGGCAAGGGTGCGCTGCTCACCGGGTCGTCGAGCATCTACTCGAGTCTGCGCTGCGCGATCGCCGCGGCCGAGCGCCTCGGGCGCGAACGCCCCGACTGGGAGCTCTCGCTCGGATTCCTCGCGATCGCGATCGCGCACCGCCCCGACCGGTTCCTCGACAAGGACCGCTGGGCGATGGACTGGTACTACCCGGTGCTCGGCGGCGTCCTGCGCGGTCATGCTGCGCACGCACGGATCGCGTCGCGCTGGGACCGGTTCATCGCGCCGGGGCGCGGCGTGCGCTGCGTCGCCGACCAGCCGTGGGTCACCGCGGCGGAGACATGCGAGCTGGTGATGGCCCTCGACGCGATCGGCCTCACCGAACGCGCGCTCGAGATCTTCCGTTGGGTCCAGTTCCTCCGCCACGACGACGGCGCCTACTGGACGGGCATGAACTTCGAGGGCGAGCGGTGGGACGCCTGGGGTGAGTACTTCACCGCCGAGCACCCCACGTGGAACTCGGCGTCGGTCGTGCTGGCGGCCAACGCGCTCGGCGGCTCCGGCCCCACCGCGGGCCTGTTCCGCGGCGAGGGTCTGCCCGCCGGCCTCACGGCCGACGAGCTGATCGCTGCGGGTGCTGCGATCGAAGACGAGCGCGCCATCCGCCTCATCGTCGAGCGCGTCGACGATCGCGAAGCCCTCGCCGACGAGGTCTGACGCGAGTCAGGATCGCCGCACGACGCGCAGCGATCCCGTGGTCGACACCGGCGCGAACCCGTCGGCGACGGCACGCTGCCACACGTGGAACGGTGCCTGCCCGCCGTCGGCGGGGTCCTCGAACACGTCGTGGATCACGAGGACGCCGCCGGTGAGCACGAACGGTGACCAGGCCTCGTAGTCGGCCATCGCGACGTCGTCGGCGTGGCCGCCGTCGATGAACAGGAGCCCGAGCGGTGTGCGCCACGCGCGCGCGACCGTGGTGGACGGTCCGACCACCGCGATCACGACGTCTTCGAGCTGCGCGGCCTCCATCGCCCGCCGGAAGAACGGGAGCGTGTCCATCCGGTTGGTGCGAGGATCCACGACGTCGGGGTCGTGGTGCTCCCACCCGGCTTGGTTCTCCTCGGAACCCCGGTGGTGGTCGACGGTGAACACGACGGTGTTTGCGGCGCGCGCAGCCGCGCCCAGGTAGATCGCCGACTTGCCGCAGTAGGTGCCGACCTCGAGCAACGGACCGACGCGTCCGGCGTCGAGGCCGGCGCGGAACAGCGCGTCGCCTTCGTCTTCGGGCATGAACCCCTTGGTCGCGCGCGCGACGGCGAGCAGGTCGGCGGGGAGCGTGGTCACGTCAGATACGAGCGTGCTCGACGTGGCGGCCGAAGACGTCGCCGAGCGCGTGCACGATCTCGCCGAGCGTCGCGTAGGTGCGCACTGCGTCGATCAGCGCTGGCATCAGGTTCGTCGTCGGCTCCTCGGCCGTGGTGCGCACGTGTGCGAGGGCGCGCTCGACGGCGTCGTGATCGCGGTCGCTGCGCACGTGGTGCAAGCGCTTGAGCTGGGCCTCTTCGACCTCGGGACCGATGCGCAGGGTCTCGGGCGGCGGTTCGTCGTTGCCGTCGAAGAACGCGTTGACGCCGACGACGACGTGGGTGCCGGCGTTGAGCTTGCGCTCCAGCTCGTAGGCGGCATCCGCGATGTGGCTCTGGAACCAGCCCTCCTCGACGCCGATGACCGCGCCGTCGAGCATCGAGCCGTCGCCCTTCGCCTCGAGCTCGGCGAACAGCTGCTCGGCCTGACGCTCGATCGCGTCGGTGAGCGATTCGACGTAGAAGGAGCCGCCGAGGGGGTCGGCGACGTTGGCGACGCGGGTCTCGTGCGCGATCACCTGCTGCGTGCGCAGCGCGAGGCGCGCGGCCTTGTCGGTGGGGAGCGCGAACGTCTCGTCGAACGAGTTCGTGTGGAGGCTCTGCGTGCCGCCGAGCACACCGGCGAGCGCCTCGATCGCGGTGCGGACGAGGTTGACCTCGGGCTGCTGGGCGGTGAGCGAGACGCCTGCGGTCTGCGTGTGGAAGCGCATGCGCAGCGACCGCTCATCGGTGGCGCCGTAGCGTTCGCGCATCCAGCGGGCCCAGATGCGGCGCGCGGCGCGGTACTTCGCGATCTCTTCGAAGAAGTCGAGGTGCGCGTTGAAGAAGAACGACAGGCGGGGCGCGAACGCGTCGACGGCGAGGCCCGCCTGCATCCCGAGCTCGACGTACGCGAACCCGTTCGCCAGCGTGAACGCGAGCTCCTGCGCGGCGGTCGAACCGGCCTCGCGGATGTGGTAGCCCGAGATCGAGATCGGGTGCCACTTCGGCATCTCTGAGGTGCAGAAACGCATCGTGTCGGCCACGAGTCGCAGCGACGGACGCGGCGGGAAGATGAACTCCTTCTGCGCCTGGTACTCCTTCAAGATGTCGTTCTGCAGCGTGCCACCGAGAGACGCGCGCGCGGTTCCCTGCTGCTCGGCGTTCGCCACGAACATCGCGAAGACGATCGCGGCCGGCCCGTTGATCGTCATCGACGTGGTGACCGCCCCGAGGTCGATGTCGCGGTACAGGTCCTCGACGTCGGCGAGGGTGTCGACCGCCACCCCGCACTTGCCGACCTCGCCGAGCGCGAGCGGGTCGTCGGAGTCGCGACCCATGAGGGTCGGCAGGTCGAACGCGGTGGAGAGGCCGTCGCCACCCGCCGCGAGCAGCTCGAGGAAGCGACGGTTGGTGTCGGGCGCGATCCCGAAGCCGGCGAACATCCGCATCGTCCACAGCTTCGAGCGGTACATCGACGCGTACGGCCCTCGCGTGTACGGGTACTGGCCGGGGAACGCGCCGTCGGCGGGGCCGTAGACGGGCTCGACCGGCAGGCCCGACATCGTCGCGAAGTCGGCGTCGCGCACGGGTGACGCCGCGAACGCGGCTTCCCACTCCTCGCGCGGCGTGCTCACGCCCCCATGTTCGCGCACCGCGGCCGAGCAGCCCCCCGCACCACTCAGCGGAGGATCAGCAGCACGGGCACGGCGAAGAGCCCGCCGACGAAGCCGGCGAGGTGCGCCCTCGACTGCAACGCCCAGCGGGCGAACCCGAGGCAGCCCCGGCGCACGAGCGGGTACGCGAACGCGAGGAGCAACAGCGTCCACACGGTCACCGACAGCGTGACCGCCAGCACGACGCGCACCGCGTCCTGGTTGCCGATGATGATCGCGGCCACGAGCGTGTCGACGAGCGTCGTGATGTTCGCCCCGGCGATGTACGGCAGCGTGTTCGCCCGCCGGAGGTAGCCCTTCGCGACGAGCGGCACGAGCACGGTGAGGGCGACCGACACCGACAACGTCAGCAGGCACACCCCACAGCCGAGCCAGAACATCGGCCACTTGCGGTCGTACCACGCGCCCGGCCGGTGCTCGAGCGTGTCGCCACCGACTTCGGGGAGCACGCGGTCGAACATCGCGAAGCCGACCAGCAGCACGCCGAGTCCGGCTGGGAAGAGCGCCCAGTCGGGCAGCACGTCCTTCAGCAGGTCGACCGCCCACCCGAACAGCGTGTCGGTGAGCGACGTGAGCCCGGGCGACGTGCCGATGTCGAAGTCGTCGAGCGCACCCGAGTCGAGCAGGAAGTACCCGATGACTGCGCCGGGCAGATACGTGACCATCGTCATCGTGAGCGACAGGATCCCGATCGAGATCGGAGCGCGACGACCGGCGCTGCCGACGCGTCGCACCGCATAGATCATCCCCACGACGAGCACGACGAACGCGGCGCCGAGGCGCGACCCGGTGAGCATCGTGAACGACTGCGTGCGGTCGATCGCGCCCCCGTCGAGGAGCGCCAGCGCCGACGCGGCAACCGGCGAACCCGACAGCACGATGCACGCACCGAACCACCCGAGACCGAGGGTGCTCCAAGCGTTGTCGGTGAAGATCGAGCCCTCGAGCGTGGGGACCAGCTCCGACGCGCCGGCGCGCATCAGCCCGAGCGCGGTGACGAAGAGGCCGATGCCGAGGAGCAGGTAGGCGACCTTGCCGGCGAGGACGACATGCCGCCGGGGCGCGACGACGACGTCTTCGTCGGGGAGCTCGCGCCCCTCGACGTGTGCGACGACGGGCTCTCGCGGCTCGGTCATGGGTCGGTCAGTCCATCATGCATCCACCGTGTCGATCAACACGGTGAAGATTCGGGCTCAGTAGCCGAGCAGATCGGCGACCCCGTGGCTCCGGCCGGCCGTGTACCCGCCGTCGACCACGAGCGCGTGGCCCGTGACGAACGAAGCGTCGCGCGACGCGAGGAACGCGGCGGACGCTGCGATCTCCTCGGGTCGGCCGAGGCGGCGCAGCTTGTGGCTGCGGACGATGTCGTCGAGCACGTGCTCCATGCCCGGCATCTCGAACACGCCTTCGAGCATCGGCGTCCGCACGAAGCCAGGGCAGATCGCGTTGGCGCGGATGCCGCGATGGCCGTAGTCGATCGCGACGTTCTTCGTGAGCAGCACGACGCCGCCCTTCGAAGCGTTGTACGAGCTGCCGCCCTCCGTGCCTTCGATGCCCTCCACGCTCGCGATCGTCACGATGCTCCCGCGCTCGTCATCGATCGCGTGCTGCGCGAGCATCACGCGCACCGCGTGCTTCGTCGTGAGGAACGTGCCGGTGAGGTTGACGTCGATCACGCGCTGCCAGTCGGCAGCATCCACGATGTGAACCGGTCCCCCACCGGCGACCCCCGCCGCGGTGACCACCGCGTCGACGCGACCGTGGCGCGCCACGATGTCGTCGAAGAGTGCGGCGGTGGCGGCCTCGTCGCGCACGTCGAGTCGCTGCGACTCCACCGCGGCGTCGGCGACCGGTGAATCGACCAGGTCGGTGGCCACGACGCGTGCGCCTTCGTGTGCGAATCGCGTGACACATGCGGCGCCGATGCCCGATGCGGCGCCCGTCACCACCACTACTCGGCCGTCGAACCGCACCGTTTGCTCCCTCCTGCCAGCCAGTACGCGCATTCTGGTCGGCATCGGCCCTGTCGGGCGCACGCGCGGCCAGGTATCGTCGCATCCTCGCCCCGAAGGGAGCACTCGTCGATGCAGGCGCCCGACCGTCCCGACCGCAACATCGCCATGGACCTGGCGCGCGTCACCGAAGGCGCCGCGCTCGCGGCGGGTCGGTGGATGGGGAGGGGCGACAAGATCGCGGCCGACGATGCGGCCGTCGAAGCGATGCGCGTCATCCTCAACTCGATCTCGATGGACGGCGTCGTCGTCATCGGCGAGGGTGAGAAGGACGAAGCGCCGATGCTCTACAACGGCGAGCCGATCGGCGACGGCACACCGCCGCAGGTCGACATCGCCGTCGACCCGATCGACGGCACCACGCTCACGTCACTCGGGCGCCCGGGCGCGATCGCGGTGATCGCGCTCTCGGAGCGCGGCACGATGTTCGACCCCGGACCGTGCGTGTACATGGAGAAGATCGCCGCCGGACCTGCGGCCGCCGACGTCATCGATCTCGAAGCGCCGGTGAAGGCGAACCTGCAAGCGGTGGCGAAGGCGCTCGGCGAGAAGGTCAGCGACGTCACCGCGGTGATCCTCGATCGCGACCGCCACACCGACATCATCCGCGAGTGCCGCGAAGCGGGCGCACGCATCCGCCTCATCCCCGACGGCGACGTCGCCGCCGCGATCTCGGTCGCGTGGCGCGACTCCGGCAACGACCTGCTGCTCGGCATCGGCGGCACGCCGGAAGGCGTGATCGCCGCGTGCGCGCTGAAATGTCTCGGGGGCACGATCCAGGGTCGACTGTGGCCCCGCACCGACATCGAACGACGCGCCGCGCTCGACGCCGGCTACGACCTCGACCACGTGCTCACGCTCGACGATCTGGTGTCGGGCGACGACGTGTTCTTCTCCGCCACCGGCATCACCGACGGCGAGCTGCTGCGCGGGGTGCGCTACTTCGGCGACGGCGCCCGCACGCAGAGCCTGGTGATGCGCTCGAAGTCGGGCACGGTGCGGATGATCGACTCGCACCACCGCTGGTCGAAGCTGATGGCGTACTCGCTCATCAAGTTCGACGACGTCCCCGACAGCGCCGACACGGGCGAGGTGCCCCGCATCGAGTCGTAGACTGGCCGTCTCGCCGGCGAACGAGGGACGACTCCTCCATGACGGACACCCAGGGCACGGACCTGCTCGAGCCGACCGCCCCGAGCGCCGACCACGACGGGCACGAGCCGCTCGACGACACCCCTGCTGCCGTCCCCGCCGCACCGCCGGCGCCGCCGGAGCCCGCGATCCAGCACTACGCGCGTGCCGGCGCGGTGATCTGCGGCCTCGCGGCGGGTGCGTTCCACCTGCTCGCGATGGTCGACCACATGGACCACCACGCCGGCGTCGGTCGCGCGTTCCTCGGCATCGCTGCACTCCAGGTGCTGTGGGCATCGATGCTCGTGCGCACCCGGGCGCGCGCCGTCGTGGCGGCCGGCATCGCGCTCAACATCTTCGCGATCGTGATCTGGGTCCTGTCGCGCTCCCAGGGGATCTCGTGGTTCCCCGGTCTGGAGGCGGTCGAGCCGTTCGGCTGGCGCGACATCACGACCGAGGCGTTCCAGCTACTCGCGATCGTCGCCGGCGCACTGCTGCTCGTGTCGCCGCGCCTGTTCCGCACGCCCGACGACGGTGAGACCCACAGCCCCACGCCCATCATCGTGATGGGCCTCCTCGCGCTGGCCACCGTCGCGTGGGTCTACGGCGCGACCCACGGCCAAGTCCACGGCTGACCGCGACCCCCACCCCGCCGAGCAAAGGACAACGACGTACCGATTCGGTACCTGAGTGCCCTCTGCTCGGGGATTCAGGCGGGGGTGGTGGCGCCCGCGACGTCGAGGCGCACGCGGGCGCGCGCGGCGGCGGCCGTGGCGTCGGCGTCGTCGGGGTTCGCGCGGAGCGCGCCTTCGGCGGCCGCGAGCGACGCGCGGGCTCGGTCGACGTCGATCGACTCGGGGAGCTCGGCCACGTCGGAGAGCACGATCACACGGTCGTTGGCGACCTCGACGAAGCCGCCGTGCACGGCGAACTTGTACTCCTGGTTGCCCTCGAGCACCACGGTGACCGGCCAGGTCTCGAGCGCGCCGAGGAACGGCGCGTGGCCGGGCAGGAACGCGATGTCGCCGCCGCCCATCGTGCGCGCGAGCACCATGCGCGCCTCGCCGCGATAGAGGACCTGCTCGGGGGACACGAGCTGCACCTCGAGGGGCATCGGCTCAGCTCTCCCGCAGCGTGCGGGCCTTCTCCAGGACGGACTCGACGCCGCCCACGTTGAAGAACGCCTGCTCGGGGATCTCGTCGAGCTCGCCGTTGCACAGCGCCTCGAACGACTCGACCGTCTCCTCGACGGGCACGCTGATGCCCTTCAGACCCGTGAACACCTCGCCCACGAAGAACGGCTGGCTCAAGAACCGCTGGATCTTGCGGGCCCGGGCGACGGTGATCCGGTCTTCTTCGGAGAGCTCTTCGAGGCCGAGGATGGCGATGATGTCCTGGAGCTCCTTGTAGCGCTGCAGGATCTCCTGGGTGCGCCGGGCGACCGCGTAGTGCCGCTCGCCCACGATCTCGGG
>DASUMP010000124.1:0-2525 GCA_036277635.1 Acidimicrobiia bacterium
GACTGGAACACCACCCCGCACGCCCGGTCGTCGGCGTCCACCACCCAGTACCGCCCGGGTTCGGGGGCGGCGACGCGCCCGTGGAGCAACGTGAGGATCAGGTTGTGCCGCACGGGATCGGACCCGAGGAACTCGCCCGCCATCTCCAGCACCTCGCGTGGCGACTCGATGCGTCGTGCGCGGGCGGCGGGTGTCAACGGGGGCGCGTGTTCTGCATCACCCACGTGCTCTCGCGCAGCTCGTCGCGATTCGATGCATCGCCGCGGGAGGCGTGCGTCGCGATGGGCAGTGGAACTCCGTCGACGTCTCTGCCCCAGAAGATCCGGTCGGCGACCGCGCCGGGTCCGTACCACATGATGTCGAGCGCGCCGTTCGTGCTGGTCGAGTCGAAGTAGCCGAACACGGGCCAGTAGCCGTCGAAGGGGATCTTGGTGTTGGCGTAGGTCTTTGCCTCGAGTTGGGAGCCATCGCTCGACCAGTACCGGTCGCTCCCGGAGCCTGGGTTCCACCAGAAGATCTCCGAGCGCCCACCGTTGTCTCCGCTGAAGTTCCCCGTGCCGGTCGCGAACGCGCCCCCGATGTTGTACGACGAGAACTCCTGGCCATTCGCCAGAACGAGGACGTCGTGGTACGTCGTCGGGCCGTACCAGAAGATGTCGGTCTTGGCGTCGCCGTCGAAGTGCCCGATGTTCGGGATGCTCGGCCCCGGCGCGGTCACGGTGACTGCGCTGAACTGACCGCCTGACGTGGCCTTCCACACGGGGTGGGTGGTCCGGTCGGCGCGCCACCACAAGAGGTCGGACCGGCCGTTGCCATCGACGTCGCACCAATACACCGAGTCGTACGTGCCGTTGATCTTCTTGGTGACCTTCGTGAACGTGCCGTCGGCATTGCCGAGCCACAACGAGTCGGCTGCGGCGCCCGGCGCGTACCAGAGGACGTCGTCGATGTTGTTGCCGTCGAAGTCGCCGCCGAGCGGCCAGAACGTTCCGTTGATCGTCAACGCGCGTGCGGTGAATCCGCCGCCGGGCTTGCCGTACCAGAGCCAGTCGCCCTTCGTGCCCGCCGCGTACCAGATGATGTCGGCGACGGAGTCGCCGTTGAAGTATCCGACGATCGGCTCGTAGGCACCGCCGACCGTGATGTTCTGCTTCGTCCAGGTGCGGTCACCGTCGGCGAACCAGATGCGGTCGGTGGCGGCGCCCGGCCCGTACCAGAGGATGTCGTGGTCGACGGCGTCGCCGTCGAAGTCGCCGACGATCGGGATGAGGTCTCCCCCGATGGTGAGCGACTGTTCGGCGAACCGGAACGGGTCCTCGGCGATCTCGGCGCGCATCGAGACCTCGAATGCCCCCGTGCCGTCGATGACGGCGAGACCGTCGGGGATCGCGAGCTTGCCCCAGAACGTGCCGAATTCGCTGGTGTCGACGGTGATGCCGACGGTGCACGACTCGGTGGGCGCCAGCGTCGCGTTGCTACAGGTGTCGCTGACGATCGAGAACGGCTGGGTGACCGAGACCGTATCGATCGGGAGGGGTCCCGCCCCGGGGTTGCCGATCGTCACGGCCTTTGTCGGTGACGGCGCGTGCTGCGTGACGCCGGTGAAGACCACTGCTCGCGGCGCGATGGTGTGCGTCAACGGTGGCTCGAGCGCCTGATAGGCGATCGCGCCGAACGTCGTGAGCCCGCTCGAGCAGTTGACCTCGAATCGCAGGGCGAGCCTGGTCGCGTTGCCATCCGCGTCGAGCGCGAGCTCGGTGACGACGAAGCGCGCCGGCGTGAAGTAGAGGCACGACGAGCCGTTCAAGAGGAACAGCCCGGTTGTCGGGTGCGGGAAGCGGTCCGCGACGTAGACGCCAGTCGTGAGGGTCTGCCCACTCGGAGGGCCGACCACGATCGTGGCGTTGCTCGTCGCTCCGCTCGCGGAGATCTGGAACCCGTCTGCCACCTTGGTCACGCTCACGGCGTCGAGCTGGCGTCGGGGCGAGCTCGAGGACGAGAACTCGATCTCGCTGTCGAGGATTACGCCTGTGTACGACTCGGCCGCGTTCGCGGCAGCCGCAGGGAACACCGACGCGCTGACGGCGAGGGCCAGCAGCGCTGCGGTCCTTCGCCTCCGATGCCTCGATGTGCCGTGCGAACCCGTCCCCACCACCGTGCCCCTTCGCTCTCGGACGCAAAGTGTTCCACGCCGCGGCGAACGTGTTGCACGGTGCGACGATCCTCGCGACATCGGCCCTGGTGGGGAGGCGCCCCCACGATTACCACTTGCAGTGGTGGTACTCGCGCGGTAAGAGTTCACCTGGGGCTGGCTGCTGACGTACAGGAGACCACCCCCGGTGACTGTCGCCCCGAGCACCTCGGTGCCGTCCTCGCTCGCCCCGATCACCCCGCCGACGGGGGCGGTGGACGTGCCGTTCCGGCGCCTCTCCGAGCGACTGCAGAGCGGGCACCCGACCGTCGGCGTCGTCGGACTCGGCTACGTCGGGCTGCCGTTGTTGGTGCACGCGGCCGGGCACGGCTGT
>DASUMP010000125.1:0-20748 GCA_036277635.1 Acidimicrobiia bacterium
AGCGCGCCGAACGCCGGGACCGCCAGCCGCACGATCTCCCGGTCGTGGGGATCCGCGCGCAGGATCCGAGGCCGCGCCAAGGGCGTCAGTATCGCCGGTCGTGAGTGTCGCACCCTCGGTGTTGAATGCAGAGGTGGAACCAGCACCGGCCGTGCGATTCGCGGAGCTCGCCCGCCGCATCACCGCGGCCGCCCGCGCCGCCGGGCTCGTCACGCCGGCGTTCCGCAGTCCGCCGCGTCACGCCACCGCGGTGCGCACGATCCGCCGCCTGCCCGGCGGCCCGGTCGTGTCGGTGCGGATCCGGAGTCGCACCCCCGCCCAGGTCGCGAGCGACATGATCGACGGCGTGCTCGCCGCCAACCGCTTGCAGGGCGACGGTGCCGCGCGCGTGCGGGCGCAGCTGGTGGCGGCCGTGCGCGGCGGCCCTCCCTCCCCGCCTACCGTTGCGCACCCGGCCCGGGTGGCGGAACGGCAGACGCAGGCGGCTTAAACCCGCCGGCCCGCAAGGGCGTGGGGGTTCGATTCCCTCCCCGGGCACCGCGGCTGGCCTGTCGTGCGCGGGCTCCCAGATCGTGGAACGATCGCGCGATGCAGCGAGCCCGCCTGTTCGTGATGCTCCTCGTGGTCGTCGTCCTCGTCGTGCCGGCGGGGAGCGCGGGGGCGGTCCCCGGACCGGTGTTCACCGAGACGCCCCGGGTGTCGGTCGGCAGCGGCGCCGTCGACGAAGGGCACATGGGCGGCCGGTGGATCCGCTTCACGATCTCGCTGTCGTGGCACACGACGGTCCCCGTGACCTTCACGGTCGCGACCTCCGACGTGAGCGCGACCGCCGGCGTCGACTACGTCGCGAAGACCAAGACGCTCACGTTCCTCCCCGGCCAGACCCAGAAGTACCTGACGATCGGTATCCGCCAAGACTTCCAGGACGAGGCCGACGAGACGTTCGCGCTCTCGCTCTCGAACGTGGTGAACGCGACGATCGGCGTCGGCACCGGCACCGGAACGATCTACGACGACGACCCGAGTCCCGGCCCCCGAGCGACGGTCGGCGACATCTCGCTCGTCGAGACGTGCTCGGGCACGCCGATCCGCGCGTACGTACCGATCGTGCTGTCGCAACGCCGCAACGTGCCGGTCGTCGTGCAGGCCACGACGGTCCCGGTCGACGCCACTGCCGACGTCGACTACTTCTCGCTCACGAAGACGATCACGTTCTTCGCCGGGAACAGCGTGCGCCCCTTCCCGGTGCGCATCAAGACCGACGTCCTCCCCGAAGGCACGGAGCAGCTCGAGGTGCACGTGAGCATCGTGAGCGGCGACGTGACGATGGGGAAGTCCATCGGCACGATCACGATCGCGAACTGCATCGCGCCGTCGTGACCGTCAGCGGAGGGTGAGCGGGCGGTTCTGGGCCGACGAGTCGATGGCGCCGAGCACGAAGGCGAGCACCTCGCGGGCGGCTTCGGCGGTGAAGGTGTACTCCTCGCCCGCGCGCAGCTTGGTGATGAAGTGGCGGGTGGACTCGCGGAACGAGGAGCCCCAGTCGTCGTCGAGGGCGTGGTACTGGCGCAGCTCGCCGTCGGCGTAGACCTCGAGCACGGGCTGGGCGAGGCCGTGCGCGGTGCAGTGGTTCACGCGCACGAAGCCCTTGGTGCCGGTGACCTCGAAGCGCTCGTCGTTCGAGTAGTAGTCGCTCGCCATCAACATGTCGGGCGCGAGCGTGAGGTCGTACACGCCGCGCACGCCGTTGGTGTGGTTCCACATCACCGTCGATGGCGCGTCCATCGCGAAGCCGGGCGCCACCTCGGTCTGGCCCACCCACGCCATCACGTCGGCGACCTCGCCGAACAACCACCGCGCGACCGCGAACTTGTGCCAGCCGTCGTCGAACATGAAGATCCCGCGCCCGTCGCGGCCCTGTTCGATCTGCCAGATCCACGTGGACGCGGGCACGTCCCAGCCGCCCTTGCCGGTGCCGACCATCTTCATCGAGAAGCCGGCGACGTCGCCGATCTCACCCGACGCGACGATGTCGCGCAGGCGGAGCAGCGGCTCGTAGAACAGGTAGTTCTCCATGACCCGCAGCTGCACGCCCGCAGCGTCGCGCGCCGCGATCATCGCGTCGGCTTCGGCGAGGCTCGAGGCCATCGGTTTCTGCACCGTCACGTGGTGACCGGCGCGCAGCACCTGGCACACGACCTCGCAGTGCGCGGGTGTGGGCACGAGCACCTCCACCACGTCGCAGTCGGCGGCGAGGAACCGGTCGACGTCGGTGAAGCCGTGCGCGTCGGGCCAGTCGGCGAGGCGTTGCTCGACCTTGCGCGCGTCGAGGTCGCACAGCGCCACCACCTCGACGTCGGGGTTGTCGCGGTAGCCGAGCGTCGTGAGGTCGAAGATGCGGCCGAGCCCGAGGACGCCGACGCGCGTCGGACGGTCTGTCGGCACCCACCCGGTCACTCGGCGTCTTCCTGGAGCTCGAGCACGTTGCCGGCCGGGTCGCACAGGAACACCTGCTGCACCGTGCGCCCCGGTTGGTGCTGCTCGCCGCGGAAGTAGGCGATGCCGCGCTCGTCGAGCTCGGCGAGGGCGGCCGCGAGGTCGGCGACGCCGAGACACACGTGGTGGCGGGTCGGGTCGAGCTCGGTGCCGCTCTCGGGGAAGCCGATCAGGTGCATCTGGGCGTCGCCCACCGCGTACCACTGACCGGGGATGCCGATGTCGGGTCGGTCGACCGTGGTGAGGCCGAGGACCTCGCCGTAGAAGCGCGCGGTCTCGTCGATCGCGCGCGTCGTGTTCACGCTCGTGTGCAGGACGCGGGTGACTCTCACAGCTGCTCCATGAACTCGAGGCGGATGCCGCCGGGTGCGGTCACGAACGCGATGCGCCGCCGACCGAAGGTGCCTTCCACGATCTCGGGTCCCCACACGACGTCGTGGCCGTCGAGCTCGCGATCGAGGTCGTCGGTGAACAGCGCGGGGTGGAGGAACCCTTCGGCGGGGAGGGCGACGTCGTCTTCGTAGACGGCGCGGGTGAACAGCGTGATCTGCACCGGGCCGAGGAACACGTCGGCCCGCTCGGCGCCGCGCCACGGCATCCGGTCGCGCACCTCGAAGCCGGCGCGCTCGTAGAACGCGCAGGCGCCGTCGAGATCGACGACCTTCACCGCGAGGTTCGCCATCCCCGTGACTGCCATCGCCCCCTCCGACCTGACGCCGACGTCAGGAACGTAGTGCGACACGCGGATCGACGTGGTGGCGTCGCCGGCGGTTGTCGCCGCCGGGGCCGGGGTACCCGGCCACGGTGACGAGCGATCTGCTGGAGATGGCCGGGGGGTGGCCCGACCCGGTGCTCTACCTGATCGTCGGGATGTTCGCGTTCTTCGGCGCGACCGTGATCCTCGACATCCTCTTGCCGGGGGAGATCGCGATCGTGTTCTTCGCGGCGGCCTTCGCCGACGCGAACGTCGCGGTGCCGCCCGCGATCGTGGCGTGCGTCGCTGGTGCGCTCATCGGCGACTCGCTCAGCTGGTACCTCGGCCAGCGCTTCGGCTGGTCGCTGATCTGCCGGTGGAAGTTCATCCGCAAGCGCGCCGAGGGACCGGCGCAACGCGCGCACGAGCACTTCGCGGAGCGGGGCGCCTGGATCATCTTCGTGGCCCGCTTCGTCGGCGTGCTGCGCGCCGCAGTGCCGTTCGTGCTCGGCTCGACGAAGATGCGCTACGGCAAGTTCATGGCCTACGACGTGCCCGCCGCGATCGTGTGGTCGACCGGCATCGTGCTGCTCGGCTACTGGATCGGGCCGCCCGCGGCGCGCTTCCTCGACCGCTTCGGGTGGATCACCGGCGCGATCGCCGTGGTGGGAGTGGTGGCCTGGTTCGCGGTGAAGCGGATCAAGCGGGCGGGATCGACCCGCCCGCAGCAAACCACTCGCGCATGACGTCCTCGCACTCCTTCATGTTGTAGATGTCCTCTTGGTACGAGAACTTGCCGTCGCCGGCGTACTCGAGGACCGTCATGCCGGCGAACTGGTAGGGCTCGGCCCGACCGTCGACGTTGGGGAGGCGGTTCAACCACCGGAAGATCACCCGGTTGCCGTCGATGACGTACCAGTCGAGCGGATAGTCCCAGCCCGCGTTCACGAGCGGCGCCATCGTGGGCACGATCCACGCACGGATCTCGTCCTTGCCGTGGAACGTCCCCATCTCGTGCTCGACGTACACGCCGTCGTCGGTGAACAGCTCGACGTACGCGTCCCAGTCCTGGGAGTCGTTCAGCTCGCGTTGGCGGCGGAACGCCGCTTCGACTTCGTCACGGGGGAAGGTCATCCGAGGGAAGGTACCGGCTGCGGCGGCGGCGGGCCGACGTAGTGCGCGCTCGGGCGGATCAGGCGGTTGTCGGCGGCCTGCTCGAGCACGTGCGCGCACCAGCCGATGACGCGGCTCGACGCGAACGTCGGGGTGAACAGCTCGCGAGGGATGCCGCACGAGTCCATCACGATGCCGGCGTAGAATTCGACGTTCGTGTAGAGCTTGCGACCGGGCTTCAGCTCGTCGAGCACCTTGATCGCCGTCGCTTCGATGTGGCGCGCGAGTTCCATCTTCTCGCCCCCGAGCGCATCGGCGACATCGCGCAGCATGAGCGAGCGCGGGTCGTCGGTCTTGTAGACGCGGTGCCCGAAGCCCATGAGCCGGTCGCCGCGCTCCACGGCCGCCCGCAGCCACGGCTCCGCGTTCTCGGGCGTGCCGATCTCGTCGAGCATCGCGAGGGCGCGGCTCGGCGCACCGCCGTGCAACGGTCCGCTCAGCGCGCCGATCGCGCCCACGACCGCGGCCCCGAGGTCGGCGCCGGTGGAGGTGATGACGCGAGCCGTGAACGTGGAGGCGTTGAACCCATGGTCGATCGTCGAGATCAGGTACTTCTCCACGGCCGCCGCGTGCTCGGCGGTGGGCACCTCGCCCCGCATCATGTAGAGGTAGTTCGCCGCGTACGCGAGGTCGGGGTGCGGGTCGATCGGCTCGAGCCCGTTGCGGAGCCGCCACAGCGCGGTGATGAGCGTCGGGACGACCGCGCACGTCGCGAGCGCGTTGTCGCGCAGCGTCGCCGCGTCGATGTCGAGCGACGGCTGGAAGTCGAGCGCGGCGCCGAACAACGAGATCGACGACCGCAGCGCGTCGAGCGGTACGAACGCGTCGCCCGCGCGCGCGATGGCGGGGAGCACGTCGGCGACCGCCGGCGGGATCGCGCGCCGTGGGCGCACCTCGGCGGCGAACCGCTCGCGCTCCGCCGCCGTGGCGGGGAGCGCGCCTTCGAACAGCAGCTGCCACACGTCTTCGAGCGGGCGCGCCTTGGCGAGATCGACCGCCGAGTACTGGCGGTAGTGGTAGAAGCCCTCGACGCCGCGCACGTCGCCCACCGTGGTCTCGGCGACCGCGACGCCCTCGAGACCCTTCGGCACCTCGTGGGCCTGCACGTCGGCGGGCTGGATCATCGCGATGCGCATGAGGTCGCGCATCGACACGATGCCGACGAGTCGGTTGTCGTCGACGACCGGGATGTGGCGGTACCCGTGCTCGCTCAGCGCGCCGAACGCGTCGGCGACGATCACGTGGGGGGCGATCGTGTCGGGTTCCGCGGTCATCCACTCGGAGACCTTCGCGGTGGACGCGTCGGAACCGGCCGCCGCGATGCGGATCATGTCGCGCTCGGTGAGGATGCCGATCGCGCGCTCGTCGGCGTCGACCACCACGACGGATCCGACGTGTTGGCGTTCCATGCGCTCGGCCGCCTCGGCCACCGTCTCCGCGGGCCGGGCGGTGACCACCGGCCGGCTCATGATGTCGGCCACCGTGCGGGTGGGTGCGGGGTCCGCCATCGCCGTGCCTTTCTCGCCGTGGACGACGCCGGCAGTCTACGGAGGCGGTGCGGGCTGCCCGTGGCGGCCGGCACCCCGGGCGAAGCGCTCCGCGCCCGCGCGCGTCTCGCCCGATTGGATCGTCGCCCGCCCCAGCCGGGTCTCGTGACGCAGCGCGTCGTCGAGCGACATGTCGTGCTGCTCGTAGACGCTGCGGCGGTCGGAGCGCAGGCACAGCTGCGGGAACGCCGCGAGCTCGTGGGCGAGCGCGAGCGCGCCGGCGAGCGCCTGACCGGGTTCGGTCAGTCGGTTGGCGAGCCCCATGCGCAGCGCCTCGTCGCCCGACACACCACGGCCGGTCAGGATCATGTCGAGCGCGTGCGACACGCCGATCAGGCGGGGCAGGCGCACGGTGCCGCCGTCGATCAGCGGCACGCCCCAACGCCGGCAGTACACGCCGAACACCGCGTCGCGCGCCGCCACCCGCAGGTCGCACCACAGCGCGAGCTCGAGCCCACCGGCGACGGCGTGGCCTTCGACCGCGGCGATCACCGGCTTCGTGAGCAGCAAGCGGGTGGGCCCCATCGGGCCGTCGCCCACGTCGCGCACCGGGTTGCCCTCGCCGGCGGCGACCGCCTTCAGGTCGGCGCCGGCGCAGAACGTGTCGCCCGCGCCGGTGAGGATCGCCACCGCGCTGGCGTCGCGGTGGTCGAACTCCTTGAACGCGTCGGCGAGCGCAGTGGCGGTCGCGGCGTCGACGGCGTTGCGCACCGCGGGCCGGTCGATCGTCACGATCGTGACCGGCCCGTCGTGGTCGATGCGCACGTTCGTCATCGGTCGACCTCCGTGGGGCGCGCACGCACCGCTTCGAGGTGGGCGGTCTCGTTCAGCGACACCAGCGACCGCACCCCGCTGCGTGACGCCATGATGCGGTGGATCGACGTGTACGCCGGGTTGAACCACAAGAGCTGGTCGAGCCCGATCACCCGGGCCACCGCGCAGTTGATGACACCGCCGTGACACACCGCAACGACGCGGCCGCCCGCGTACTTCGCGACCAGGTCGTCGACCGCCGCGTCGATGCGGGCGCGGAACACCTCGGGCGGATCGCCGCCGAACTCCTCCCACCGGCCTTCGAGCATCGCCCGCCAGCGCCCGTCGTTCGCGCGCGCGAGCTCTTCGGTGGGGATGTAGTGATCGGCCCGCCAGTCGTACTCCGCGATCCCGTCGACGATCTCCACGTCGAGACCGAGCGCGGCGCCGACCGGCGCGGCCGTCTCCACCGCACGCCGCTGCGGGCTCGTCACGACCGCGTCGATTGCCTCGTGCGCGAGCCACGCCGCGAGCCGCGCCGACTGCTCGTGCCCGGCGGGCGTGAGCGCGGGGTCGGCCGGACCGTCGACCGAACCCGACGCGATCCGGATCGGCTCGGCGTGACGCACGAGGACGAGCTCCACGACCGCGCTCCTACGCCAGCCCGAAGCCGAGCACGGACTCGAGCTCGCGCAGCGCGTCGTCGGGGTCGGTCACCTTGATCGTGGTCATCCCCATCGCGCGCGCGGGCTTGAGGTTGATGCCGAGATCGTCGAGGAAGACGGCGTCGTCGGCCGCCACGTCGAGTCGATCGAGGACGAGCTCGTAGATCGCCGGGTCGGGTTTGCGCAGCCCCTCGACCGCCGACTCCACGACCACGTCGAACGCGCTCGGGAGACCCCGCACGCCGTCGTGTTCGAGCGTGCCGTCGGGGTGCGCCCAGTTGTTCGTGAGCGCCGCGGTGCGCAGCCCTTCCGCGCGGATCCGCTCCGCCGCGCGCACCATGCTCGGCCGGGGGCCGAACCCGCCACCGACCAGCGCCATCATGCGCGCGCTGTCGATCGTGACCCCCGAGTCGAGCGCCTCGCGATCGAGCTCCTTGCAGAACTGCTCGAACGACAGCTCGCCGCGTTCGAGGGCCGCCCACGCGCCGCGTTCGCTGCTCACGCGCACGACGCCGCGAGTCGAGCCGACCGGCAGCCCCGCTTCACGGTCGTACGCGTCGAACGCCTCGAACGGCGACGGGAACACGACCCCGCCGAGGTCGAAGATCACCGCCCGGTACGCCATGAGGTGCGCACGGTAGCCTCCGCCCGCGCCGGCCTCGGGGGGAGCACGATGGTGCACAGACGCGAGTGGGAGCGCTTCGCGGCCTCCGCGATGACGAGCCGGATGACGCGGCGCACGTTCCTCGGGGCGATGGCCGCGAGCGCGGTGCTCGTCGCGTGCGACTCCGGCTCCGGATCGTCGGGCCGCTCCACCACGACGGTGCCGTCGGTGCCCGTGCCGTCGCTGCCCGACAACCCGTTCACGCTCGGCGTCGCGAGCGGCGACCCGGCACCCGACGGGTTCGTGCTCTGGACCCGTCTCGCACCCAACCCGCTCGAGTTCGGCGGCGGCATGCCCGAGGTCGAGGCGCCGGTGCGCTGGTTCGTCGCCACCGACGAAGACATGCGCGACGTCGTGCGCGAGGGCTACGTGGTCACCGGACCCGATCGTGCCCACGCCGTCCACGCGATCGTCGACGGTCTCGAACCCGACCGTCCGTACTGGTTCCGCTTCGCGATCGGCGACCACGAGTCGGAGATCGCGCGCACGCGCACGTTCCCGGCGGCCGACCGCGAGCCCGACCGGCTGCGCTTCGGGTTCGTCTCCTGTCAGAACTACACCGACGGGTTCTACGACGCGTACCGCGACCTCGCGACCTACGACCTGGATCTCGTCGTGCACCTCGGCGACTACATCTACGAGTCGGGTCTCGACGGCGTGCGCCCGCACGACCGGCAAGAAGTGATCACGCTCGACGAGTACCGCGCGCGCTACGCGCTCTACAAGAGCGACGTGCACCTGCGCGCCGCCCACGCCATCGCGCCGTGGCTCGTCACCTGGGACGACCACGAGGTCGAGAACAACTACACCGGCTACGCGTTCGAGTCGGGGAGCACGACGCCCGATCCCGAGGAGTTCCGAGCGCGCCGCGCCGCCGGCTACCGCGCCTGGTGGGAGCACACCCCGACCCGGCTGGCCGCGCCGACCGGCCCCGACTTCTCGATCCACCGGCGCGCCGACTTCGGACGGCTCGCCCGGTTCCACGTGCTCGACACCCGCCAGTTCCGCAGCGACCAGCCGTGCGCGCCCGACAGCGACATCGGCGACCAGTGCGAGGCGGCGTTCGACCCCGCGATCGTCACGCTCGGAGCGGAGCAGGAGCGCTGGCTGTTCGACGGCCTCGACGAGTCCGACGCCACGTGGAACGTGCTCGCGCAGCAGATCGTGTTCTCGTACCTCGACTTCGTCCCCGGCGACGTCGACATCTACAACCTCGACCAGTGGGACGGCTACCCCGCGGCACGCGCCCGCATCCTCGAGCACCTCGCCACCACCACACCGTCGAACCCGGTCGTGATCACCGGCGACATCCACGCGAGCGGCGTGGCGCGCGTGCTCGCCGACTTCGCCGATCCGTCGTCGGCCGTGGTCGGCTCCGAGTTCGTCGGCACGTCGATCTCGTCGGGCGGATCCTCCGAGCTCGAGGCCGTCGTACCGCTCGCGGTGGCGAACAACCCGCACGTGCAGTGGGCCGACGCGTCGAAGCGCGGCTGGGTCTACTGCGACGTCACCGCGGAGCAATGGAACGCCGAGTACCGCCACGTCGACGACGCGACCATCGAAGGCTCCGAGGTGCGCACCGCGACCCGCTGGGTCATCGAATCCGGCCGGCCCGTCGAGGAGGCTTGACCTACAACCGAGCCGGGCGGGTGGCGCCGAGCGGGGTCCCCATCCGCGCGCAGCTTGCGAGCACGGATGGGGAGGCTCGGTGACAGGACCCGCCCGGCGGGCCGCGCCACCCGTGCGGACTCGTGGGTCGGCGCGGTCGATCAGTCGATCAGGACGCCGGGGTTCAGGATTCCTGCGGGGTCGACGGCTTGCTTCGCGGCGCGGAGGGCTTCGGCGAACAGGTCGGGGCGTTGTTGGTCGTACCAGGGGCGGTGGTCGCGGCCGACGGCGTGGTGATGGGTGATCGTGCCGCCGTTGCGGGCGAGCGCGTCGGACGCGGCGTGCTTGATCGCCGCCCACTGCGTGAGCTGTTCACCGTCGCGCCCGGCGGCCAGCACGGTGAAGTACGGCGCGGGGCCGTCGGGGTACACGTGGGTGAACCGGCACGTGATGACGACGGGTGACGCGCCGACCGCGCTCGCGGTCTCGCGCACGGCGTTCGTGACGTCGGTGTGGAGCGCGTCGAAGCGGTCCCAGGTGCAGGCGGTCTCGAACGTCTCGTTGACGAGTCCGAGCGCCACGAGCGCGTCGCGCGTGTAGGGCGCGCGCACGAACGCGTTGCGCCACGATCCCGCCGCGCCGTCGCGCTCGCCTTCGCCGTGCGCGGAGACCTTGATGGCGTCGTCGTCGACCCGCCCGCCGTGGTCGCGGGCGAGCTCGACCGCGCGAGCGATCCACGCGTCGAGGGGATGGTCGGCCGACTCGAACGCGAGCAGCAGGAGCGCATCGCCCCGATCGTCGACACCGGTGAGGAGCGCCTCGGTCGCGTCGAGCAGCCGGCAGTTCGCGGGATGGAGTCCGGACTGCGCGATCGCGCGCGCGGCGAGCGCGCCGGTCGCGAAGTCGGAGAACCGTGCGGTCACCGAGGCGCGGAAGGTCGGTCGGTCCTGGAGGCGCATCCACGCCTCGGTGATGATCCCGAGGATGCCTTCGGAGCCGAGCAGCACCCGGTCGGGCGACGGGCCCGCGCCGGAGCCGGGCAGGCGGCGGCTCTCCCACACGCCGGTCGGGGTGATCGCGCGGATCGACTCGACGAAGTCGTCGATGTGGGTGTGCAGCGTGGCGTAGTGGCCGCCGGATCGGGTGGCGAGCCAGCCGCCGAGCGTGGAGAACTCGAACGACTGCGGGTAGTGGCGCAACGTGAGGCCGTGCGGCCGGAGCTGGTCCTCGAGCGAAGGTCCGTACACGCCGGCTTGGATGCGCGCCGCCCGCGACGCGCGATCGACCTCCACCACCTGGTCGAGGTGCCGCAGGTCGATGCTGACCGCGCCGCGGTGGTCGTCGCCGACCGCGCACTCGACGCCGCCGACGACCGACGAGCCCCCGCCGTACGGGATCGCCGCGATGCGCTCACTCGCGCACCAGTCGAGCAGCGCGCGCACGTCGTCGTCGGTGCGGGGCAGCGCGACGAGATCGGGTGGTTCGGGGAACTGGCGGTGCAGGCCGCGCCACACGTCGCGGAACGACTTGCCGTAGGTGTGCCCGGCGCGCTCGGTGGGATCGTCGGTGCACAGCGCGGCGAGCGTGGTGGGTGCCGACACGCGCGGCGCGCGCAGGTCGAGCTCGTCGATCGTGGGCGGGTCGATGATCGAGAGCGGCTCCGTGCCCAGTCGCTGCGCGACCGTGACCGCGAGCCGCTCGTGCTGTTCGCGCGTCGGCCCCTGGCCGTCGACGCCCCACCCCCAGAACCGCCGCCGCACCCCGCTGTTCATTGCAGCGATTTCCCGGATATGTCGGGCAGGATCTTCAATGGACGTCAGAGGTTGGGGTCGCGCTTGTCGACGAAGGCTTGGCGCAGCTCGTCGGAGTCGCCCCAGAGGTTGAGCTCGAAGGTGAAGCCCTGCTCGAAGCGGTACGACCGCTTCACGTCGACGGGGTCGATCATGTTGAGCGACTCCTTCGCGCGCCGGATCACGAGCGGGCTCTTCGCCGCGATCACGCCGGCGATCTCGAGCGCGGCGTCGAGGAGCTGGTCGCGCGGCACCACGCGCTCGACGCTGCCGTAGGCGTGCAGCTCGGCCGCAGTGATCATCGCCCCCGTGTAGTAGAGCGCGCGCAGCTTGTGGGGCGGCACGAAGCGGGCGAGGTGCGTGGCCACGCCGAGCGCGCCGCGGTCGACCTCGGGCACGCCGAAGGTGGCGTCGTCGGAGGCGACGACGATGTCGGCGTTGCCCGCGATGCCCACGCCGCCGCCGAGGCAGTAGCCGTGGACTGCGGCGATCACGGGGACCTCGCAGTCGTAGACCGCCGCGAACGTCTCGTAGCAGCCCCGGTTCACCTGCACCAACGACTGCTTCGTGGGGTCGGCGGCGAGCTCTTTGATGTCGACGCCGGCCTGGAAGCCCTTGCCCTCGGCGTCGATCACGAGCACGTGCACGTTCGGGTCGCGTCCGTGGGCGCGGATGGTGTCGGCGAGCCGGAACCACCCCTCGACGGGGAGCGCGTTGACCGGCGGGTTGGCGATCGTGACCCGCGCGACGTGCTCGCGGACTTCCGAGCGGAGCATCGCGGCGAGTATACGAGGGACCTCGCATCCCACCCCGGGGACGGACGGCGCCGCGCGTGGACCCTCGCACCCTCAGCTACTGGCACGACAGCAGCGGCGACGACTTCGCGCCGCGTGCCCCGCTCGCGCACGACCTCGACGTCGACGTCGCGATCGTCGGCGCGGGATACACCGGGCTGTGGACCGCCTACTCCCTCCACCGCATCGATCCGACGTTGCGCATCGTCGTGCTCGAGCGAGAGGTCGCGGGCTTCGGCGCGTCGGGACGCAACGGCGGCTGGTGCTCGGCGTTGTTCGCCGGGAGTCGCGAGCACATGGCGCGCGCCCACTCGCGCGACGCGGTCGTGCGCCTCCAGCGCGCGATGTTCGCCACGGTCGACGAGGTCGGGCGCGTCGCGCGCGAGGAAGGGATCGACTGCCACTACGCGAAAGGCGGCACGTTGTCGTTCGCGACCCGCCCCGCGCACGAAGCCCGGCTCCGCGCCCAGCTCGCCGACGAACGTGCGTGGGGATTCGGGCCCGACGACATCGACTGGCTCGACGCCGACGAGGTAGCGACGCGCGCGGGCGTCCCGAGCCGCGGCGGGCTGTACACGCCGCACTGCGCCGCGATCCACCCGGCGCGCCTCGTGCGCGGACTCGCGCGCGTCGTCGAGGCGCGCGGCGTGCCGATCCACGAGGGCACGCCGGTGCTCGAGCTCGGTCCGGGGCGGCTGCGCACCCCCGGCGCGACGGTGCGCGCCGAGGTGATCGTGCGGGCCACCGAAGCGTTCACGGCCGCGCTGCCGGGTGAGCGCCGCACCGTCGTGCCGGTGTACTCGTTGATGATCGCGACCGAGCCGCTCGACGACGACTTCTGGGCGTCGGCCGGGCTGCACGCGCGCGAGACGTTCACCGACGGTCGCCACCTCCTCGTCTACGGGCAGCGCACCGCCGACGGGCGCTTCGCGTTCGGCGGGCGCGGCGCGCCGTACCACTTCGGCTCCCGACTCGACGCGTCGTTCGATCGCCACACCGGCGTGTTCGAAGGGCTGCGCACGACCCTGCGCTCGCTGTTCCCGCAGCTCGGCGACGTGCAAATCACGCACCGCTGGGGCGGCGCGGTGGCGGTGCCGCGCGACTGGCACGCGTCGTGCGGCTACGACCGCGCGCGCGGGTTCGCGTGGGCCGGCGGCTACGTGGGCGACGGCGTCGGCACCGCGAACCTGGCCGGACGCACGCTCGCCGACCTCATCGTCGGCCGGGCCACCGACCTCGTCGACCTGCCGTGGGTCGGGCACCGCTCGCGGCGCTGGGAGCCGGAGCCGCTGCGGTGGGCGGGCATCAACCTCGGGGTGCGCCTCGCGCAGTCGGCCGATCGAGCCGAGGAGGCGGGCCGCGAGCCGCGGGTGCGAGGCTGGCTCTTCGACCACCTGCTGGGGCACTGAGCGCGCCGCGCGCGGAGGGGACACCGATGACGGAACGGGTGGAGCAGCTGCTCGCCGCGCTCGAGCTCGACGAGAAGGCCGCGATGGTCGCCGGTCGCGACCTGTGGCACACCCCCGCGATCGAGCGGGCCGGCGTCCCCGGTCTGCGCGTCACCGACGGCCCCAACGGCGCGCGCGGCAGCCGCTTCTCGGGCGCGACCTCGGCGTGCTTCCCGTGCGGCAGCGCGCTCGGCGCGACGTGGAACATGGCCCTCGTCGAAGAAGTCGGCCGCTGCATCGGCGAGGAGGCGCAGACCAAAGGCGCGCACGTGCTGCTCGCGCCGACGGTGAACCTCCACCGGCAGCCACTCGCGGGCCGGAACTTCGAGTGCCCGTCGGAAGACCCGCACCTCGCGGCGCGCTACGCGGTCGCGTACATCCGCGGCGTGCAATCGACCGGCGTCGGCGCGGCGGTGAAGCACTTCGTCGCCAACGACTCCGAGTTCGAGCGCATGACGATCAGCTCCGAGGTCGACGCGGTGACGCTACGCGAGGTGTACCTGCAGCCGTTCGAGGCCGCGGTGCGCGAAGCGGGCGCGTGGATGGTGATGTCGGCGTACAACCGCCTCCACGGCACCTACTGCTCCGAGCACGAGTGGCTGCTCACCGACCTGCTGAAGGGGGAATGGGGCTTCGACGGCGTCGTCATCTCCGACTGGTTCGGCACCCACTCCACCGCGCCCGCGGCGCGCGGCGGGCTCGACCTCGAGATGCCCGGTCCTCCGCTGTGGTTCGGCGCGCCGCTTGCCGACGCGGTGCGCGCGGGCGACGTCGACGAGGCGGTACTCGACGACAAGATCCGCCGGCTGCTGGTGTGCATGGAGCGCACCGGCGCGCTCGACGGTGTCGGCGGCGGCGACGAACGTTCGGTCGACGACCCGGAGCACCGCGACGTCGCCCGCCGGGCCGCGCGGGAGAGCTTCGTGCTCCTGAGCAACGACGGCGTGCTGCCGCTCACGGGCGTGCGGCGCGTCGCGGTGATCGGACCGAACGCCGAGCTCACGAACATCATCGGCGGCGGCAGCGCGAACGTCACGCCCCACTACGCGATCTCGCCGCTCGACGGGCTCCGGGAACGCCTCGCCGCCGAGGGCGTGACCGTCGAGTTCGCGCGCGGCTGCCTCGCGCACAAGCGGCTCCCGGCCATCGACGGCCGCATGCTCGAGCGTCCGCTGCGCGTCGAGCTGTTCCGCGACGGCGAGGTGATCCACGCGTTCGACGCCCGCCGCGGCCACTTCTCGTGGCTCGGCGAGTACGGCGGCGGTCTGCGCCTCCGCGACGCGGTCGCGCGCGTGACCGGCGTGGTCGTTGCACCCGAAGCCGGTGAGTACCGCGTCGGCCTCACCGTCGCGGGCAAGGCGCGGCTGTTCCTCGACGGCGATCTCGTCGTCGACGCCGCGGGCGACGACGTCGCGCGCGGCGACTCGTTCTACGGGTTCGGCAGCGCCGAGCTCACCGCGCCGGTCACGTTCGCCGCCGGCCAGCGCGCCGAGCTGCGGGTCGAGTACGCCCCCGACGACCGCGCCGTGGTCGGGGGAGTGATCGTCGGCCTGGTGCCACCCGACCCGTCCGACGGCATCGACCGTGCCGTGGATCTCGCGCGCGACTGCGACGCCGCGATCGTGGTCGTCGGCACCGACGGCGAATGGGAGACCGAAGGCAACGACCGCACGACGATGGACCTCCCGGGCCGCCAGGACGAGCTCGTCGCGCGCGTCCTCGACGCGCAGCCGCGCACGGTCGTGGTCGTCAACGCCGCGTCACCGGTGTCGATGCCGTGGGCCGACGCTGCCGCCGCGACGATGCAGGCGTGGTTCCCGGGTCAGGAGTGGGGCCGCGCGCTCGCCGACGTGCTGAGCGGCGACGTCTCCCCGTCGGGGCGACTCCCCACGACCATCCCGATGCGCGTCGACGACGCGCCGCCGATGGCGGGCGGCACGCGCTCGTACCCGGGCGAAGCCGGCGCGGTCCACTACACGGAGGGGCTGCTCGTCGGGCACCGGTGGTACGACGCGCACGACATCGAGCCCCGGTTCCCGTTCGGGCACGGCCTCTCGTACACGACGTTCGCGTGGAGCGACGCCACCGTGACGCCGAGTGCCGACGGCGGTGCGGTCGTGCACGTGCGGGTCGCGAACACGGGCGCGGTCGCGGCGTCGGAAGTCGTCCAGGTGTACGTGCACCGCATCGGGCATCCGCCGGAGCGCCCCGACCAGGAGCTGCGGGGCTTCGCGAAGGTCGCGCTCGCGCCGGGTGATGCGCGTGGCGTCGAGGTACCGATCAGCGGGCGCGCGTTCCAGCGGTGGGACGACGCCGCCGGGGCGTGGGCGACGGTGGCGGGCGACTACGAGGTGCGGGTCGCCGCGTCGTCGCGCGACGTGCGGGCGACGCTCGCGTTCAGCGTGGGATGACGCTGCCGCCCGCGTCGTCGAACCGCTCGCGCAGCTCGCCGGCGTCGATCCCGAAGTCGTCGAGCGAGTACCGGTGCGGCCCGTGCTCGCCCTGCGGGTGCGCGGCGACGTAGGCCTCGAGGCGAGTGCGCGTCACGCCGGTGAGCTCGTCGTCGAAGTGCGCGTAGATCCGCTCGACCGACCCGATCGGATCGCGCACGAGCGCGTCGTACGGGAGGTCGAACCACTGGGGTTCCTGTTCCGGGTGCGCGGCGCGGTGCGCGGCGACCCGGCGGACGCACTCGACCAGCACGTCGGGCCAGTGGCGGGCGATGTAGTCGCGGTGGTCCGTCTCGCTCCACGTGCCCGACAGCGAGCGCACCAACGAGCTGACCGACGCGGTGACCGTCAGCGGGTCGCGGTGGGTCATCACGAGGCACGCGTCGGGATACTGCGCGAGCAGCTCGGGGAGGGCGAGGCAGTGGTGCGGGGTCTTCAACGACCACCGGCCCGGAGCGCGCGACTGCAGCACCTGGAGGCAGCGGCGGTGGTGCGCGTACGCCGAGTGCTGATCGTGCGCGAGGAGCCATTCGCTGTAGCTCGGGATGTTCGCGAGCGTCTCCCACAGCAGCGAGCGGAAGTCGTGCGCGAGCAACGTGACGCACTCGGTCGGTCCGTCGGGTGCTTCGTAGTGCATCGCGCGGAACTGCGGGTTGAGCGCGTGCAGCGCTTCCTCGTCGGCCGCAGCCTGCGCCACGCGCGGATCCGTGGTGAGGGTCGCCGTGTCGGGCGGCGGCACGGGATCGAGCGCCTCCCACCGCAGCAGCGAGCGGTGGGCGGGGTCGCAGTCGAGCAGGTAGGAGAGCAACGTGGTGCCGGTGCGGGGGAGGCCCACGACGATCAACGGGCGCGTGACCGGGGTCGTCGCGAGCTCGGGGTGGTTGCGGTGCCAGTCGAGGATCCGCAGCCGGTTGGTGAGCATCCGCGTGATCTGCGCTTCGAGCGCGATCGCGCCGAGCTCCGACAGCGCCGCCTCGTCGCGCAGCGACGCCACGAGCGCGTCGAGCCCGTCGCGGTAGGACGGGTCGCCGAAGTCGTCGGTGCCCGCGGCGAACGCCGCGGCTTCGCACAGCGCGTCGACGTTCACGACTTGAGCAGGTACTCGCTCATCGTGAAGTTGCGCAGCGTCGTGGGATCGGCGAGCCGCTTCGTGGAGTCGAGCATGATGCGGATGTGCTCGCCGAGCCGGTCGGGCGCGTCGACGCCGAAGAACCGCTGCAGGTCGGTGAGGTGCTCGACGGTGGGCCAGCCCTCCTCCACGATCGCTCGGTACCGCGGCGCGCCGGGCGTGAGCGCGCGCACGACGGTGTTGCGCACGTAGCGCATCCGCGGCTGCATCCACTCTGACATCGGCGACTGGTGGCCGTACCAGTGGCCGAGGAACGTGTCGTCGTCGACGCCGACCGGCGGCTCGAAGACGGTGAGCGTGATGATGCCGGGCGAGCGCGTGCCGTCGGGCCAGTCGCGCGGCTGCGGCCAGTGCTCCGTGCGCCCGTAGTCGGAGTAGAGCGACTCGGTGACGAGGTAGCCGGCGCGCCGGATGCCGAGCGTGCGGATGATCTCCTCGTAGGGCGCGCGGAAGTCGTGTGCGTCGAGCCACACCGAGATCTGCACGCGGATCGGCAGCTCGTCGCCCGGCAGCGGGACCATCGACGCCACGTCGGCATCGGCGTCGTCGAGGTTCACCTGGAGTCCGCGCGGCCCGAGGGCGAGCAGCGCGGGGGCGACCTCGTCGAGCACCGTGCGGCCGAGCTCGGCCGCGTCGCGCTCCGGTCGGTCCCACACCAAGTAGACGAGCTTCTCCATGCCTGCTCCCGCTCGTGGTGGCGGGTCAGTCTGGCAGGAGCGCGCGCACCGCGTCGCCCGCCGCGACCGCACCGTCGGCGATGTACGCCTCCGCGCGCGCCGAGAGGTGTTCGGGCTCGTAGCGGTAGGTGGCCATCACGCCGGCCGAGCGGGCGAGCCCGGTCGGGCTCGGGTCGGCCATCCAGTTCAGGCGATCGACCGACGCGCCGTTCGCGAGGTGGAAGTTCGCGACGGGATCCTGGACGCGCGCGTCGCGCGTGGTCGTGAGCAGTCGCGCCGCGAGCGCGAGCACGAGGGGTCGGAGCGCGAGCGCGCGGGTGCGGTCGTTCGGCCAGTCGGGGTCGCGCAACGTCGCTCCCACCTCGGCCGCGGTGGCGCCGGGCGGGAGCAGCGCGCGCTCGCCGGGCGTGAGGTCGTCGTCGCCCAATCGCGTCGTGCACCAGTCGGCGAACGCGGGGACCGGCGACAACGTGGCGTAGGTGCGGACGCCGGGGAGCTCGGTGGCGAGCCGCTCGACCACCTGCTTGATCAACGCGTTGCCGAGGTTCACGCCCGCGAGTCCGGGCTGGCAGCTCGAGATCGAATAGAAGATCGCGGTGTCGGCGTGCGCGACGTCGAGGTCGGGCGCCTCCTCGTCGAGCAGCACCGGGAGCTCGCCGACGATGCCGCGGGTGAGCGCGACCTCCACGAACACGATCGGCTCGTTCGGCATCGAGGGATGGAAGAACGCGAAGCAGCGCCGGTCGGAATCGAGCCGGTTCTCGAGATCGGCCCACGACTCGATCGCGTGCACCGCCTCGTAGTCGATGAGCTTCTCGAGCAGCGACGCGGGGGCGTCCCACGTGATGCGCCGCAGCTCCAGCAACCCCACGTCGAACAGCGTGGTGAGGTGCGCCTTCAGCTCGTGGTCGAGGTCGGCGCGCCCCGGGTCGTCGGTGCCGAGGCGCAAGAGGTCGGCGCGCAGGTCGACGAGGAACTTCACGCCCGATCCGAGTCCGGTGAACAGGTGCAGCAGCCGGGCCGAGGCGGGCGTCAGCGCGTCGCGCAGGTCGCGCTCGGCGGCGCGCCGAGCCGCCGCGCCCGACGCGTCGGTCACCGCGCGTACCGCGGCGTCGACGGTGTCGCGGGGAGCGGCGAACTCACGGCCGACCATGGTGAGGAACCGCCGCCTGCCCGTGTCCGACAGCGACAGGTACGTCGCCGCCACCGACGCCGCTTCGACGCGTTGCGACGCGGTGTCGCGGCGCGCGAGCAGCTCGGCGATGCGGGCGCGGAGGCGCTCCGCGTCGCGGTCGGGGAGATCGGGCGCGACGTCGAGCTCGTGGACCGCCGGTGCACCCGGGAGTCCCGCGGTCAGCGCGGAGCGCGTCCCCGTGCGCCGGAACCGGCGCCACGGCGCCTCGAGCAAGCGACGCGAACGCGCCGCCGCGTCCAACCGGTCGGGAGTCACCACACCACTATTGTCGCCCGGAGCGGCGAGCGTCCGCGAGGCGGGTATCCCGCCGAGCAGCGAGCGCGACCGAAGGGACTGTTCTTTGGACTTCGCGGGCAAGGTGGCGCTCGTCACCGGTGGTGGGAGCGGGATCGGGGAAGCCGCGGCGCGACAGCTCGGTGCGCGCGGCGCCCAGGTCGTGGTCGCCGACGTCGTCGCGGAGCAGGCCGAGCGGGTCGCGAGCGCGATCACCGAGCCGGGCGGCGCCGCGTTCGCGTGCACGGTCGATGTCGCCGACGAGGCGTCGGTCGACGCGATGGTCCGGGCGGCCGTCGAGCGCTTCGGGCGGCTCGACTGCGCGTGCAACGCCGCCGGCATCAGCCCCGGCGCGGCGGCCTTCCACGAGACGTCGCTCGACAGCTGGAACCGGGTCGTCGCGGTGAACCTCACCGGCGTGTTCCTCTCCATGCGCGCCGAGCTCGCGCAGCTCGTGGCGCAGGGGAGCGGCGGCGCGATCGTGAACGTGTCGTCGGGCGCGGGTGTCGTGGCGTCGCCGGGCCAGCCGCAGTACACCGCCGCGAAGCACGGCGTGCTCGGGCTCACGAAGGTGGCGGCGGCCGAGTACGCGCGCAACGGGATCCGGGTGAACGCCGTGCTGCCTGGCACCACCGACACGCCGATGCTACGCCGCTACATGGACGAGAACCCCGGCATCGAGAAGTTCCTCATGCGCTCGCTGCCCACCGGTCGCCTCGGCCAGGCCGACGAGATCGCGGCCGCGATCGTGTGGCTCTGCTCCGACGCCGCGTCGTTCGTGAGCGGCGACTCGATGCTCGTCGACGGCGGCCAGGTCTGCCGCTGAGAGCGAGCAGGCCCGCTCAGAGACGGCCGGTGCGGCGGTACTCCTCGGGCACCCAGCTCGGCGAGCGCTTCTCCACGAACGCGGTGAACCCCTCGACCATCTCGTCGCCCGCGAGGGATTCGTCGAAGGTGAGCTTGTCGATCGCGCCGTAGCGCGCGTTGATCACGCGCTTCAGGGCGCGCCGCGCCCGCGGGGCCGACTGCAAGAGATCAGCGACGGCGCGCTCGGTCGCGTCGGCGAGATCGTCGTGGGCGACGACGCGCGCCACGAGCCCGTAGCGCTCCGCTTCACTCGCCGAGAGCCGTCGCCCGGTGAAGAGCATGTCGCGGGCGACCGCGATCCCCACGTGCTCGGGCAGGATCGCCGCGTGGTACGTGTCGGCGACGCCGCGGTGCAGCTCGGGCGCGCCGAACACCGCCCGATCCGACGCGATCGCGAGGTCGGACAGCATCGTGATCAGCAGGCCGCCACCCATGCAGAGCCCGTTCACCGACGCGACCACCGGTTTGCGGCTCTCGCGGATCGCCTCGAACGGCACGACGCCCGGACCGAGCAGTGCACCCATG
>DASUMP010000126.1:0-25331 GCA_036277635.1 Acidimicrobiia bacterium
GCGCCCGCCGCGACTGCATCGCCGCACCGCGAGCGATCTCGCGCAGCCGGGCGACCGCGTCGCGCTCGCGTGCCGCGTCCCACCGCACCACGGTGCGTTGCGTGCGGACCGGCTCGATCGCGTCGACGCCGAGCTCGGTGAGGCGCGCGACCACGTCGTCGAGCCCGCCCTTCAGCAGCGCGACCGCGACCGCGACACGCGGCGTTCGCTCGGGCTCCTCACGACGATCGCTCGTCGCGTGCGCGCCGAGCGATCCGCGGTTCGTGCCGTCGACCACGTAGCCGCGCCACGCGCCGGTCCCGTCGGCCGCGGTGATCGGCTCGCCGGCGCGCACGCGCCGGACTCGCTGCAGATGGTGGCCGTCGGCGCCGTCGATCGTGATCAGGTCGTCGAGCGCGTCGACGAACACGTGCGCGACCGCGTCGGTGTCGGCCGCCCACCCCCGTGCGGGAGCACCCATCGTTACGGGTTGAACGCCGACTTGATGCGCGAGAACAGCCCGTCGCGCGCGGGCTCGACGCGTTCGCCGCGCAGCTCGGCGAGCTGCACCAACAGCGCGGTCTCCTCCGCGCTCAGCTGGGTCGGCACCTCGACGACGACGTGCAGCACGAGGTCGCCGCGCCGGCCGTTGCGCAGCGACGGGACGCCGAGGCCGCGCAGGCGCTGCTGGAGACCGTGCTGGGTGCCCGCCGCGATCGCGACCGACTGGGGTCCGTCGAAGGTATCGACGTCGACCTCGGTGCCGAGCGCGGCCTGCACCATCGAGACGCGCACGGCGCGGTGGAGATCGCCGCCGTGCCGCTCGAGGTCGGGGTGCGGAGCCACCCTGACCGTGACGTAGAGGTCGCCGGGCGGACCGCCGCGCGGCGCAGCCGGGCCGCGGCCGCTCAGGCGCAGGCGCTGGCCGTCGTCGATGCCGGCCGGCACCTCGACTTCCAGTGTGCGGGGACCGAGCACGCGCCCGTCGCCGCGGCACTCGGTGCACGGGTCGGGGATCACCGCGCCGAGCCCACCGCACTGCGGGCACGGCCCCGCGGTCACGATCTGGCCGATCAGCGAGCGGCGGACCTGGCGCACCTCGCCGCTGCCGCCGCACGTCTCGCACGACTGCGGGTGCGTCCCCGGCGCGCACCCCGACCCGTCGCACGCGTCGCAGGTGACCGGCAGGCGCACGTCGATGGTGCGCCGGGCGCCGCGCACGACCTCTTCGAGTGTCAGCTCGAGGACGGTCTCGGCGTCGGCGCCGCGCGCCGGGCCGCCGCCACCAGCACCCCGGCCGAACGCGTCGCCGCCACCGAAGAACGCGTCGAACAGGTCGTTGAGGCCGCCGAACCCGCCGAAGCCCGCGGCGTTCGCGCCCGACGGCGCACCGTCGGGGCCGAACATGTCGTAGCGGCGGCGGCGCTCGGGGTCGCGCAGCGTCTCGTAGGCGACCGAGATCTCCTTGAACCGCGCCTCGGCCTCGGCGTCGCCCGGGTTCGCGTCGGGGTGGTACTGGCGCGCGAGACGTCGGTACGCCTTCTTGATCTCGTCGTCGGTGGCGCTGCGATCGACGCCGAGCAGCTCGTAGAAGTCGGTGCTCATCGGCGCATCACGCGGTGAGCTGGCGACCGAGCTGCTGGGAGACGGTCGCGACCGCGGCGCGGGCCTTGCGGTAGTCCATGCGCGTCGGTCCGAGGACGCCGATCGTGCCCGCGACCTCGCCCTCGACGAGGAACGGCGCGAGCACGAGCGAGCACTCCTGGAGGTCGGCTTGCTCGTTCTCCGAACCGATGCGGATCGTGAGCCCGGGCCCGAGCAGCTCGCGCAGCAGCGCGGTGACGACCGTGTGCTGTTCGAGCAGCTGCAGCAGACGCGCCGCGTGCTCGGTGCTGCGGAACGCTTCGTGCTCGGCCGCGAGCAGACTCGCACCGCCCACGTAGAGCGGCTCGCCCTGGTGCGTCGTGGCGTGGCGGCGCAGCGCGTCGCACGCGGCGCGCACGAGGTGGTCGGCCGCGTCGGCGCGATGCGCGTCGAGCTCGGGCGCGGGGGGATCGGCGAGCGTCGCGCCGTCGAGGAGCCGCGCGAGTCGGGCGCTGGCGGTGGCGACGTCGTCTTCCTGGGCGTCGTGGTCGAGCAGCACGACTTCTTTGTCGACCGCGCCGTTCGACATGACGACGACCGCGAGCAGCACGTTGGGCTGGAGCTGCGCCAGGTGCGCGCTGCGGATCTGCACGACCTCCGACTGCGGCCCCACCACGAGCGCGGCGTGGTGCGTGAGCCGAGAGAGCAGGTGGCTGGTCTCGTGCAGCAGCTCGTCGATCGCGCGGGTGGCGGCAGTGAAGAACTCGGCGACCTGCTTGCGGGCCTCGACCGGCAGCGTCGCGGTGCCCGCGTAGTGGTCGACGTAGTAGCGGTAGCCGCGGTCGGTGGGCACGCGCCCCGCGGAGGTGTGGGGCTGGGCGATGTAGCCGTCGCGCTCGAGGGCGCTCATCTCGTTGCGGACCGTCGCCGCCGACACCGACAGGCCGGCGGCCTGCGCCACCGTCTGGGAGCCGACGGGTTGGGCCCCCTCGACGTAGCGCTCCACGATCGCCCGCAGGATCGCGCTCTTGCGCTCGTCGAGCTCGGTCATCGCAGGTCGGCTCCCTTCCCCCTCACGCGGATCCCGGGGGAACTAGCACTCAATGCTACCGAGTGCCAGCGGGCGCGGCGTGCGGCCCGGGCGGCGCCGCGGCGCCCGCGGCGAGGAGTCGGGCGGTGATGTCGTTCGCGAGCATCCGCCCGGCGGTCGTGAGCACGACGCGGTGTCCGGCGCGCACCACGAGCCCGGCGTCGAGGAGCGTCGCGACCTCGGAGGCGGCGCGCTCGGCGACCGCCGCGCCGGTCCGGGTGCGCAGCGCGAGCGTGAAGCCCTCCTCGGCGCGGGAGGCGTCGTCGAGGACCTCGCTCCCCTGCTCCGGCGAGCGCCCGGCCCGGATGCGTTCGATGTAGCGCTCCGGGGTGCGCACGTTCCACCACCGGCGGCCGCCGGTGTGGCCGTGCGCGGCGCACCCGATCGCGAGGTAGTCGCCTTGCCGCCACGTGAGCAGGTTGTGGCGGCACTCGTGGCCCGGTCGCGCCCAGTTCGACAGCTCGTACCAGTCGAGGCCCGCCGCGCGCAGCGTGGCATCGGTGACGCGGTACCGGTCGGCCTGCACGTCGTCGTCGGGGGCGCGCGCGTCGCCCGCCGCGACGCGCAGGCCGAGCGGCGTCGCGGGCTCGACGGTCAGCGCGTACGCGCTCAGGTGCGGCGTGTCCAGCGCGAGGACGGCGTCGAGGGTGTGGCGCCAGTCGGCGTCGGACTCGCCCGGCGTGCCGTAGATCACGTCGACGTTCATCGTCGCGATGCCCGCGTCGCGCGCGGCGGCGACCGCGGTCGCCACGTTCGCGGGATCGTGGGTGCGGTGCAGCGCGCGCAGCACGTGCGGCACCATCGACTGCACGCCGAGCGACACGCGCGTGACCCCGGCGCGCACGTACGCCGCGAGCTTGGGCGCGTCGATCGAGTCGGGGTTGCACTCGACGGTGACCTCGGCGCCGGCGGCGCGCGGGATCGCGTCGAGGATCCGGGTCAGGTGCTCGGCCGGGACGAGCGATGGCGTCCCCCCACCGAAGAACACGCTGGTCGCGTCGCGCAACCCGTCGCGCGCGCGCCGCTCGAGATCGACGACGCACGCGTCGACGTAGTCGTCGATCAGCTCGGAGCGGTCGGTCCACGTCGCGAAGTCGCAGTAGTCGCACCGGGCGGCACAGAACGGGATGTGCACGTAGACGCCGAACACTGCCCCGATGGTCGCGCCGCGGGGCGCGACCGGGCGAACGGCGCGTCGTCAGGCGACCGGCGACACCGCCACCGATCGGCCCTCCGACTGCGGGACCCCGCCGGCGACCTCCTCGGTGAGCACGAACGCGGTGACCGGGCCGGCCACGTGGAACGCGGCGTCGCCGGGGGTGTTGCCCAGCACGCCGACCGAGATCACCTTCTGTTCGGCGCCCACGACGGCCCACAGCTGGTAGGTGCGATCGTCGGGCAGCGGATCGAGGGCGTCGTTGACGACGTAGCCAGTGCCGTCGGGGAGCAGCGCGATGTGCGCCAGCTCGCGAGCGTCCGAGGTGCGGAGCACGACGACGGCGGCGTCGTCGCGAGACGCCGCGCTCGCGTACTGCGCGGCGACGCTCGGTGCCGCGACCGGAGGCGCGTCGTCGACGCGGCCGCGCAGGTCGGCGACCTGGAACCCGAGGATCGCGATCACGGCCGCGGCGACGGCACCGACCGCACCTACGACGCGTGCACTCACCGAGCGGCGGGCGACGAGCGACACGACCGTCGCGCCCGGCGCCGGTTCGTCGCCGGGCGCGGTCGTGACCGCGGCAACGATCGCGTCCCACACCGCCGGCGGCGCGACCCGTTCGTCGTCGGACAGGAGCGCGAGGAGCGCCGCCGTCTCGCGGTGGTCGTCGACCTCGGCGCGCGCGTCGAGGTTCACGAGCAGGTAGTCGTCGACCCGGGCGCGTTCGGCCGGATCGACGGCGTGCAGCGCGTACGCGCCGAGCAGCGCGTCGAGCTCGCGGTCGACGCCGCCGAGATCGGGATCGAAGACGGTCACGGTCCTGACACCCCGGCTTCGACGAGCGCGGCGCGCAGGCGCAACAAGCCGGCGCGGATGCGGCTCTTGATCGTCCCTTCGGGCTGCTCGAGCATCGCCGCGACCTCGCGGTACGTGTGACCGCCGAAGTACGCGAGCTCGATCGCGGTGCGTTCCGCCTCCGAGAGCGTCGCGAGCGCGGTGCGCACCGCCTCGGCCTCCGAGAGGTCGACGACGGCGCGCTCGAGATCGTCGGGCGGCGCCACGCCGCGCCTCGCGTCGCGCTCCTCGCGGGCGCGACGCGCGGTCTCCGCGCGCAGCAGGTCGACGGAACGGCCGTGCACCTGGGCGAGGAGGAACGACCGCATGGAGCCGCGGTCGGCGTCGAAGCGCTCGGGCTGGTTCCACAGCCGGACGAACACCTCTTGCACGATCTCCTCGGCGAGCGTGCGGTCGGCGAGGACGCGGCGGGCGAGCGCGAAGCACGCGCCGGAGTGGCGCCCGTACAGCTCGGCGAGGGCCTGTTCGTCGCGCGCGGCCACGGCGCGCACCAGCGCGGCGTCGTCGGGCGCGGAGTCGGCAGCGATGCGCTCAGGCTCCCACGCCGTCGCTCCCCGGGGCGACGCAACACCTCCCCCGCTCCTCATCACGACCAGCGTTCGGTGCCGGACCCGGATCCGGATGACCGCCGCTAGGGTCCCGCGCCGTGCGCATCGAGCTGCCGACGGAGGCCGTCGACGCCGCCACCGAGCTGAGGGAGTTCCTCGACCGGATGGCTCCCGACGGCCGGTACCCCACCGACGCCGTCCGCCGACTGGCGGAGGCCGGTTACGTGGCGCCGCACTGGCCGGCGCCCTGGGGTCGGGCGGCGAGCCCCGCCGCCCAGCTCGCCATCGACGAGGTCCTGCGCGACCGCAACGTCCCCCGCCCGCTGAACCCGATCGGCATCGGGTGGGCCGGCCCGACGCTGCTCGTCGCGGGCACGCCCGAACAGCAGCAGCGGTGGTTGCCCGGCATCCTCGACGGTTCCGAGATCTGGTGCCAGCTGTTCAGCGAACCCGAAGCCGGCAGCGACCTCGCGTCGCTGCGCACGCGCGCTGAGCGCGACGGCGACGAGTACGTCGTGACCGGACAGAAGATCTGGACGACGCTCGGCCACGTCGCGCGCTGGGGCATCCTGCTCGCGCGCACCGGCGACCCCGCACCCACGCTCGGCGACCGCCAGTGGGGCATCTCGTACTTCGTCGTCGACATGCACTCTCCGGGCATCGACGTGCGACCGCTCGTGCAGATGACGGGCACACACGAGTTCAACGAAGTGTTCTTCGACGGGGCGCGCGTGCCGGCCGCCAACCTGATCGGCACCGAGCACGACGGGTGGCGCCTCGCGAAGGTCACGCTCGGCAACGAGCGCGTGTCGCTCTCGGGCGAGGGCGCACTGTGGGGGCGGGGTCCGACTGCCACCGACGTGCTCGACCTCGTGCGCGCGCACGGCGGCGAGCCCGATCCGATCGCGCGCCAGCGGCTCGCCCGGCTCTACATCGAAGCCGAGGTGCTGCGCCTGATCCGGCTGCGCACCGTGTCCGCGCAGGTGCGCGGGCTCGAACCCGGCCCGGAGGCGTCGGTGCGCAAGGCCATGGCCGACGAGCACGGCCAGCACGTGATGGCCGCCGCGCTCGACCTCGCGGGGAGCGCCGCGATGCTCTCCGATCGCGGGCCGTACGGCGAACCCGACGCGATGTGGCACTACGGCTACCTCTACAGCTGCGCGCTCACGATCGGCGGCGGCACCAGCGAGGTGCAGCGCAACATCTTGGGTGAGCGCGTGCTCGGGCTGCCGCGCGAGCCCGAACCGTCTCGGTGAGCCCGATGCCCGCGGAGCGGGTGCTCCCACCCGCGCTGGCCGAGTGGCTCACTCGCGAGCACTCGGTCGCACCCGACGGATGGTGCGCCGAACCGCCCCTCGAGGACCTGCACTGCCACCCCGACCTCGTGGAGCGGGTCGCGACGCTCGCGCGCACGCTGCGCGACGTGCGGCGCACGTTCGTCGACGGGTGTCCGGTGCTCCACCACCCGAGCGGTCCGCCGTTCGCCGCCGCGTTCGGGACGTCGGGCCTCGTCGTGCGCACCGCCGAGCGGCTCGGCGCCCTCGACCCGGGGTGGCGCACGACCGGGCTCGACGCGTCGTGGCGCGACGTCGACCCGTGGGCCGCCGACGTCACGTTCACGCGCGCGACGACCCTGCTGCGCGACGCGTTCCGTCGTGCGTACGACGGCGTCGCCCGCTGACGTCGCGGGCTACTCGTCGAGGCGGAGAGCGGCGACGAACGCCTCCTGCGGCACCTCGACGCGGCCGATCTGCTTCATCTTCTTCTTGCCTTCCTTCTGCCGCTCGATCAGCTTGCGCTTGCGCGTGATGTCGCCGCCGTAGCACTTCGCGAGCACGTCCTTGCGCTTCGCCTTCACGGTCTCGCGGGCGATGATCCGCCCGCCGACCGCGGCTTGGATCGGCACGTCGAAGAGCTGGCGCGGGATCAGCTCGCGCAGCTTCGTGACGATGCGGCGTCCGTAGTCGTAGGCCTTGTCGCGGTGCACGATCGCGGAGAACGCGTCGACGGTCTGGTTGTTCAGGAGCACGTCGACCTTCGAGAGGTTCGACGGCCGGTACCCCGCCGGTTCGTAGTCGAGGCTCGCGTAGCCACGCGTGCGCGACTTCATCTGGTCGAAGAAGTCGGTGACGATCTCGCCGAGGGGCAGCATGTACACCAGCTCGACGCGGTCCTCGGAGAGGTACTCCATCTTCTGCATCTCGCCCCGCCGCTGCTGCGCGAGCTCCATGAGCGTGCCCACGTAGTCGGTCGGCGTCAGGATCGTGACCGACACGTACGGCTCCTCGATGCGGTCGATCGTGTTCGGCGCCGGCAGCGACGACGGGTTGTCGACCACCTCGACCGCGCCGTCGACGAGCACCGCTCGGTACTCCACGTTCGGCGCGGTCGCGACCAGCGCGAGGCCGTACTCGCGCTCGAGTCGCTCACGCACGATCTCCATGTGCAACAGCCCGAGGAACCCGCACCGGAACCCGAAGCCGAGCGCGCCCGACGTCTCCGGTTCGTACGTGAACGACGAGTCGTTGAGTCGCAGCTTCTCGAGCGCCTCGCGCAGGTCGGCGTACTCGTCGCCGTCGACCGGGTAGAGGCCGCAGAAGACCATCGGCTTCGGTTCCCGATAGCCCTCGAGTGGCTCGCCGCGGCGCGCCGCGTCGGTGACCGTCTCACCGACCTTCGCCTGTCCGACGTCCTTGATCCCCGCGATCAGGTAGCCGACCTCACCAGGACCGAGCGACGCGACCGGTGTGGGGGCCGGGAGGCGCACGCCGATCTCTTCGGCGTCGTGGTCCTGGCCCGCGTGCACGTAGCGCAGGCGCGCGCCGCTGCGCAGCACACCGCTGAAGACGCGCACCGCGCTCACGACGCCGCGGTACGGGTCGTAGTACGAGTCGAACATCAACGCCTGCAGCGGCGCGTGTTCGTCGCCGCGCGGCGGCGGGACGCGCTCGACGATCGCGTCGAGCAGCGCTTCCATGCCCTCGCCCGTCTTTGCCGAGATGCGCAGGATCTCGTCGGCCGGGATGCCGAGCACGCGCTCGATCTCCGCGGCGCGCCGGTCGGGTTCCGCGGCGGGCAGGTCGATCTTGTTCAGCGCGGCGACGATCGTGAGGTCGTGCTCCATCGCCAGGTAGCAGTTCGCGAGCGTCTGGGCCTCGATGCCCTGCGACGCGTCGACGACGAGCAGCGCGCCCTCGCACGCGGCGAGGCTGCGCGACACCTCGTAGCCGAAGTCGACGTGGCCGGGCGTGTCGATCAGCTGCAACACGTAGCCGTTGCGCTCGAGACGCACGTTCTGGGCCTTGATCGTGATCCCGCGCTCGCGCTCGAGGTCCATCGTGTCGAGGTACTGCGCCCGCATGTCGCGCGGATCGACCGCGCCTGTCATCTCGAGCAGCCGGTCGGCGAGCGTCGACTTGCCGTGGTCGATGTGCGCGATGATCGAAAAGTTCCGGATGCGGTCGACCGGGGTCACGCCGCCATTGTCGCCGCTGCGGCCACCCCCGGCCGGAACGGCCGTCGCGGGTCTGGGTCGGCGCCGACGGGGCTGCTAGCCTCTCCCGGTCCCTCGGACGTCTTCGGAGAGCTTGCACGCGTCATGGCGAACATCAAGAGTCAGAAGAAGCGCAACCTGCAGAACGAGCGCCGCCACGAGCGCAACAAGGCGGTCCGCTCGGAGCTGAAGACGCGGGTGAAGCGCGCGACCGACGGTGTCGCCACCGGTGCCGACGACGCCGACGACCGCCTCCGACTCGCGCAGAAGCGCCTCGACAAGGCGGGCGAGAAGGGCATCATCCACAAGAACCAGGCGGCCCGCCGGGTGTCGCGGCTCATGCGTCGCGCGTCGCGCGCGTCGGCTTCGACCGACTGACCCCGCCACCACCGCTGCCGCCTCGGCGGCGCGCCAGGCTCGCCAACCGCGCGAGCAGCACTTCCAGCACGGTCTCGTCGTCGACGCCGCGCTCGCCGCGCAGGTCGAGCTCGGCTTGGGCGAGCAGTGCGAACGCCTCCCGCAACCCGTCGGTGCCGAGCGCACGTGCCGCGTCGAGCCGGAAGCGCGCCGCGTGCGGGTTCTTCATGCCGAGCACCTCGGCGGCCTGCTCCTTGGTGACGATGCTCGGGTGATCGAGCTTGAGCAGGCGCTGATAGTGGCCGACCACCATCGCCATCACCTGCATCGCGTGCAGCGCCTTCGCCTGCTTCCCGCTCGACGCCCGGAGGCTGCGGTGCAGCGCCTCGAGCACCCCGGGCACGTCGCCCTTGTCGAGTGCGTTCGTGATCGCGAACGGGTCGGTGGTGCCGAGCGCGCCGAGGAACGGCGCGACGTCGTGGGTGTGCAGCGTGGCCTTCGGGCCGAACGTCGCGGCGAGCGTCGCCACGAGCTCGGGCACCCGGCCGGCGTCGGCTCCGACGTGCTCGACGACCATCGTCGACGCGTCGGCCGAGAGCTTCAGCTCGGCGGCGCGCAGCTCGAGCGCGAGCACCTTGGCCGTGTCCTCCGTGGGCGGTCCGACCGCTTCGGCCTTCGCGGCCTTCAGCGCCTTGTCGAGTGCAGCCGACACGCGCCCGCCGCCGCCGACGAGGACGAGCCGGGTGGTATCGAGCGGGTCGGCGACGTACTCCGCGAGCCACTTCGCCTGCTCGGCGGTCAGGTTGCCGATGTCGCGCACCACGACGACGCGTTGGGCGGTCATGAACGGCGGGCTCTGCACCGCGTTCATCACCGCCGCGAACACCGGCACCTCCACCGAGTCGGCGTCGGACGGCTCGGCGTCGTCGGGCTCACCCGCGCCGCGGCGGCGCGGCGGCATCGTGTGATCGTCGAGCGCGAGCGACGGGTCGCTGCCGTCGAGCAGCTCCTCGACGAGACGGGCGACCTCGCGGTCGCGCAGCGTGGGTTCGTCGCCCTTGACCACGTACACGAGCGCGCCGGTGGTGCGCGTCGCGCTCACCGGGCGCTCGCCACCCGCTCGAGCGCGGCGCGCACCAGCGCGTCGGCCACCCGACACACGCGAACGGTGCCCTCGACGTCGTGGACCCGCACGACGCGCGCACCCTGGAACACGCCGTACGCGGCGGCGGTGAGCGACTCGGGCCGGCGATCACCGATGTCGAGCGCGCACAGCTCGCCGATGAAGCGCTTGTTCGACGCCGACAGCAGGAACGGGTAGCCGAGCACCGCGTGCTCCGCCGTCTCGCGCAACAGGACCGCGCTCATCGCGGGCGTCTTGCCGAGGTCGAGTCCCGCGTCGAGCACGATCTGCTCGGAGGTGAGGCCGGCCGCGCGCGCCCGATCCGCGCGGTCGAGCAGGAACCGACCGACGTCGGCGACCAGGTCGTCGTAGTGCGGGTCGGGATCGGGGACGCGGGGGCGCAGCCGGATGTGGGTGGCGACGACAGTGGCGTCGTGGCGCGCCGCGACCGCGAGGTAGTCGGGGTCGGCGAACCCGGAGATGTCGTTCGCGACCACCGCACCCGCGCGCGCGGCCTCGTCGAGCACCGACGCGCGCCAGGTGTCGACCGACAGCGCGACGTCGAAGCGCGCTCGGAGCGCCGCGATCGCGGGCACGACCCGGTCGAGCTCCTCGGCTTCGGTCACCTCCGGACCGGGACCAGCTTTCACCCCGCCGACGTCGAGCAGGTCGGCGCCCTGCGCGACCAGCTCAGCGGCGCGCGCGAGGAACGCGTCGAACGACCACGTGGCGCCCTGGTCGTAGAACGAGTCGGGCGTGCGGTTCAGGATCCCCATCACGAGGGTGCGGCACCGCACGTCGTGGAGGCGCTCACCGAGCCGGAGTGTCGGGAACGGATCGACCGGACCGGCTCGCATCGCGCCGGAGGCTACCGCCGCGACCTCGGGCGACCGCAGCCGCCGCGGCGGCGCACGCGACGACTCCGATCGCGGTCCGCCGGTCGAGCACGAACGGCACCGTCGCCCCCGCGCGGGCGATCGTGCTCACCCAGTCGACGAGGACCCGGAGGGGCGCCGCTACGAGCGCACCGACCGCCGGGACCCGGGGCGCGACCACACCGGCGAGCGCGCCGCCCGCGAGGCCGAGGACTCCGAGCGGCTCCGCCGCCGGCGCCGCGAGCAGGTTCGCGATCGGCGCGACGAGCCGAACCTCCCCGAAGCGCGCCAACAACACCGGCGCGACCCCGACCTGCGCGGCGAGCGACACCGCGGCCGCGTCGCGCACGACGCGCGGGCCGGGGAGTGCGCCCGCGATCGGTCGAGCCCACAGCGCGATCCCCGCGGTGGCCGCGCACGACAGGATGAACCCGGGCAGGAACACGAGGAACGGGTCCACCACGACGAGCGCCATCACCGCGAGCGACAGCGCGCGCAGACGGGCCACCGGCCGCCCCACGAGCTCGGTGAACATCACGGTCGCCGCGAGCACCGACGCCCGCAGCACCGACGGTTCGAAGCGCGTCATCGTCGCGAACAGGAGGACGACGCCGACACCGGCGCCGAAGCGCGGGACGATCGGCAGCCGCCGCAGGAGTGGACCGGCCAGCGCGAGCGCGAACGCAACGTTGGCGCCGCTCACGACCAGGAGGTGCGAGAGGCCGGCGTCGCGGTAAGCCTGCTCGAGGTCGCGGGGGAGCTCGCGCGTGTCGCCGAGCACGAAGCCCGCGACCTGCGCCCGTTGCTCGAGCGGCAGGTGCGCGGTGCCGCGCAGCACGACGGCGCGCAGCCGGTCGGCGAGCGCGAACAGCGGGGAGGTCGCCGGCACGAAGTCGGCGAGCGCGACGCCGTCGAGGCGCGCGACGACGTGCCGCCAGCGCAACCAGTCGTCGGCCGCGCCGAGCGGCCGGACCACACCGCTCACCACGACGCGGTCGCCAGTGGTGAGCACGCGCAGCCGCACCGCGGCGTCGCCCGAACCGGTCGCGTACACGAGCGCCGAACGCGTCGGGCGCGCCGAACCCGACGGATCGTCGACGACCCCGTGCACCCGCAGCACCAGGCTCGTGGAGTAGGGAGCTCCCGTCGGGTCGCGAGCGACGGTCGCGACGAGCGAGAGACGGGTGCCGAGCCGGTCGCGCACCGGCGCGTCGGCGGCGCCGTCGAGCGCGCGCTGCGTGACCGCGCTCCCGAGCACCACGAGCGCGACTGTCGCGACGATCAGGCGCACACGCGACGTGGTCCACCACGCGACGACGAGACCCGCGCCGCCCACCCCGAGCGCGCCGGCGGCGGGCGCGGCACCGAGCCCGACGCCGACGGCCACACCCGCGACGAGCCCGCCGAGCGCGACGAGCGGTCCGGCGGCGGCGCGCAGCGCGGCCCGGTCGATCACACGCGCACCAGATCGCGCAGCGCGTCGAGCCGACCCGACCCGATGCCGGGCACCCGCTCCAAGTCGTCGACCGACCGGAACGGTCCGTTGCGCTCCCGCTCTTCGACGATCGCGGCCGCGAGCGTGGGACCGATGCCGGGAAGGGTCTCGAGCTCGGTCGTGCCCGCCGCGTTCAGGTCGAGCGGCCCGACCGGGGCGGCGCCACCCACCGGCGAGTCCGCTCCCGCACCCGGTGCCGACGGATCGAGCGGGACCGCCGGCTCCCCGATGCGAGGCACGGCGATCCGCGTGCCGTCGGCGAGCGGTGCCGCGAGGTTCAGCCGGTCGAGATCGGCGTCGGGGGCTGCGCCGCCGGCGGCGTCGAGCGCGTCGACGACGCGCGCACCGGGGCGCAGGCGCACCACCCCCGGACGCGCCACCGCGCCGGCGACGTGCACGACGAGCTCGCTCGGCGTCGTGGTCGTGGTCGTGGGGGCGACGGTGGCGGTCGTCGCCCCTGTCGGGGTCCGGGCGGCGTCGGCGGCTGCGCTCGACTCCGTGCCGCTGCGGAACCACACCACGCCCGCGAACACGGCGACGATGGCCAACAGGACGGCGCCGGCACGCGGGTCGCCGCGCCACGCGTCGAGCCGCGCCGCAACCGCTGCGACACCACGCTCGTCGAGCGGAGGACGGTTGACGGGCAGGCTCGGCGTGAGCGCGGGCGCGTCGACACCGTGGGCACGATCGAGGGGATCGGGTGGGTCGAGCACTGCAGCGCACCTCCGACGGGCGCGACGAACCGGCGGAGGAAGATGCGGGGAAGTGCCGGCGAGGCTAGCGCGCGATCACGCGACCACGAAGCTCACGAGCCGCCCCGGCACGACCACGACCTTGCGGACCTCGGCGCCGCCGAGCAGCTCCGCGATCCGCGGCTCTGCGCGCGCGGCTGCCTCGTGCGCGGCGTCGTCGGCGCCCACCGGCACGGTCACCCGGGCCCGCACCTTGCCGTTGATCTGCACCGGGATCTCGACGTCGTCGGTGACGAGCCACCGTGGGTCGGGATCGGGGAACGGTTCGTAGGCGATCGTGGCGGTGTGGCCGAGACGCTCCCAGAGCTCCTCGGCGATGTGCGGCGCGAGCGGTGCGACCATCCGCACGAGCGCGTCGAGGACCTCGGCGGGCGCGCCACCGTGCTCCGCCACGAGCTGCGTCACGCGGTTGTTCAGCTCGAAGAGACGCGCGACCGCCGTGTTCGCCCGCATCGCGCCGAGGTCGTCGCGCACCGCGGCGATGGTGCGGTGCAGCAGCCGGCGCGTGTCGTCGTCGAGCGGCGCCTCGCCGACGTGGACCGCGCCGGTCTCCTCGTCGACGACGTTGCGCCAGAGGCGCTGGAGGAACCGGTGCACCCCGACGATGTCGGCGGTGTTCCACGGGCGCGACGCGTCGATCGGACCCATGAACATCTCGTAGAGCCGCAACGTGTCGGCGCCGTAGTCGCGGTAGATGTCGTCGGGCGCGACCGCGTTCTTCAGGCTCTTGCCCATCTTGCCGAACTCGCGCGTGACCGGCACACCGTCGTGCAGGTACTCGCCGTCGCGCTCCTCGACCTCGGTCGCTTCGACGTAGAACCCGCGCTCATCTGTGTACGCGGCCGCGAGGATGTAGCCCTGGTTGACGAGCCGTTGGAACGGCTCGATCGTCGTGACGTGCCCGAGGTCGTAGAGCACCTTGTGCCAGAAGCGCGCGTACAGCAGGTGCAGCACCGCGTGCTCGACGCCGCCGACGTAGAGGTCGACGAGACCGACCTTCGGCGCGCCGTCGCCGCGCGCGCCCGCCGCCCACGCGCGCTCGACTGCCGGATCGACCAGCGCGTCCTCGTTCGTGGGATCCAGGTAGCGCAGGTAGTACCAGCACGACCCGGCCCACTGCGGCATCGTGTTCGTCTCGCGCAGGTACGCGCGCCGGCCGCCGCCGTAGCCCGCCCAGGCCGGCCCCGCGAGGTCGAGCTCCACCTCGACCCACTGCTCGGCGCGCGCGAGCGGCGGCTGCGGCAGCGCGTCGGGATCGTCGGAGGTTGCCGGCTCGAACTCGACGACCTCGGGCAGCTCGACGGGCAGCTCCGACTCGGGGAGCGCGACGGGCAGGCCGGTCTCGTCGTAGACGATCGGGAACGGCTCGCCCCAGTAGCGCTGGCGCGAGAACAGCCAGTCGCGCAGCTTGTAGGTGACCGTGCCGCGGCCGTGGCCCGTGGTCTCGAGCCAGCGGATCATCTCGGCCTTCGCCTCGGCCACGGGCAACCCGTCGAGGAAGTCGCTGTTGATCGCGGGACCGTCGCCCACGTAGGCCTTCCCGTCGAAGTCGGCGGGCGGCTGCACCGTGCGCACGATCGGCAGGTCGAACTCCTCGGCGAACTCCCAGTCGCGCTCGTCCTGGCCCGGCACGGCCATGATCGCCCCGGTGCCGTAGCCCATCAGCACGTAGTCGGCGATGAAGATCGGGATGCGCCGCCCCGTCGTGGGGTTGATCGCGAACGCGCCGATGAACACGCCGGTCTTCTCGCGCCCCTCGGCTTGGCGTTCGAGCTCGCTCTTCTGCGCCACGAACTCGCGGTAGCGCCCGACCGCGTCGGGCGGGTTGCCGGTCGCGCCGAACACACCGCGCCACGCCGCCGGCGCGTCGCTCCCCCACTCGTCGCCCACGACGTCGTCGCCCCACTCCGTGGCGGTGAGCTCGTCGACGAGCGGGTGCTCGGGCGCGAGCACCATGTAGGTGGCGCCGAAGAGCGTGTCGGGACGCGTGGTGAACACGTCGATCGCGACGTCGTCGCGACCATCCACCGGGAAGCGCACCGACGCACCCGTGCTCCGGCCGATCCAGTTCCGCTGCATCTGCTTGATCGAGTCCGACCAGTCGAGCAGGTCGAGGTCGTCGAGCAGCCGGTCGGCGTACGCGGTGATGCGCATCTTCCACTGCTTGAGCGGACGCTTGTAGACCGGGAAGTTGCCGCGTTCGCTGCGCCCGTCGGCGGTGACCTCTTCGTTCGCGAGCACGGTGCCGAGCCCCGGACACCAGTTCACCGGTGCTTCGTCGACGTACGCGAGTCGGAACGAATCCACGAGCTCGCGCTGCTGCAACGGCCCGAGGTCGTCGAACGGCGTGTCGTCGGGAGTGGCGAACCGACCGGCGCGCAGCTCCTCGACGAGCTGGCCGATCGGGCGCGCCCTCCCCGCCTCCGCGTCGTACCACGAGTTGTAGATCTGGAGGAAGATCCACTGCGTCCAGCGGTAGTACGCGACATCGGTGGTGGCCGGGCCGCGGCGCGGATCGTGCCCGAGGCCGAGCGCGCGCAGCTGGCGCTTCATGTTCGCGACGTTCGCTTCGGTCGTGACGCGCGGATGCTGGCCCGTCTGCACCGCGTATTGCTCCGCCGGGAGCCCGAACGCGTCGTAGCCCATCGCGTGCAGCACGTTGCGCCCCTGCATGCGCTGGAAGCGCGCGTACACGTCGGTGGCGATGTAGCCGAGCGGGTGTCCCACGTGGAGTCCCGCGCCGCTCGGGTACGGGAACATGTCGAGCACGAACAGCGGGGGGCGATCCGCGACGCCCTGCGGGTCTTCGGTGAGCAGCCCCGTGGGGTTCGGGGTCCAGAAGGTGCGCTCGCGCTCCCACCGGTCCTGCCACTTCGCTTCGATCGCGCCCGCGAGCGACGCGTCGTACCGGTGCGGCGGGATGTCGTCGGATCGGTCCACGACCGCCGAGGTTACCGAGGGTCCGAAGGGGCTCGGTTGCTACGCTCGGCGGCTGCGGGGCTGTAGCTCAGTTGGTAGAGCACTTGCATGGCATGCAAGGGGTCGTCGGTTCGAGTCCGATCAGCTCCACTGCCGTTGTCGCTTCGACAACGTTCGTCCAGGCCAGCCCGGGCGCGTGCGTGGCCGGCGTTCACATCGTGCTCAAGGACCGCTCGGCCCGGCGCTGGAGCGTTCCGTACCCGCCCGCGGTCGACAGGGCGAGCGCTTCGCTGATCGGCACGATGATGGCATCGCCGGTCTGCCCGGCGTCGCGACGCGCGATCCCCTGGTAGAGCAGCGCTTCGGCGACGAAGAAGCGAGCGTCGGTCGACCGGCAGTGCACCAGTGCTTCGCCGAACGCATCTTCGGCGCCGTCGAAGTCGCCGAGCGCAGCGCGCAACCTGCCGACGAGGGTGGAGACGGGTGCGATCGGCGCCTGCCCGGACCATGCCGACCAGTAGGCGGTGAGCGGCGTGAGCCGGTCGAGCAACCAGGCCGCGTTGTCGAGATCGCCGAGCTCGACCGCGGAGATCGCCAACGTTCCCATGTTGGGTAGGAACGACTGGTCGCGCCGATGGTCACGTCCCCAGGGGAAGCATCGCTCGGCGACGGGCCTGGCTTCCTCGGGTCTGTCGGCTTCGCAGAGCAGCATCGTCACGACGGCCGCGACGACCAACGCGACCGGAGACTCGTCGGCCATGTGGGGTGTGAACAGGTCGAGCGCCTCGTCGAGGCGTCCGGCCTGACGGTAGGTGAAGCCCATCACGTTGAGGTACCAGGTCACGGCGTCGAGCTCCCCGGTCGCCGTGGCTCGCTCGAGCATCTCGCCGGCCATGGCTTCGGCGTTCGCGAGCGTGCCGAAGCGCAACTCGTATCCGACCCGCTGCGCGAGCGAGATCCACCGATACTGCGGCGGCAACGCGTCACCCGCGGCTGCGTAGGCGGCGAACGCCTCGAGGAACGGCTGCGGGTGGCCCACCCACGCGCCCCACCCGATGCACGACGCGCCGACCTGCGCTCGCACGATCGCCGTTCCGATGTGCACCGAGTTGCGGACGAGCTCGTCGTTGATCGCCGGCAGCTCCCCCAGGTGGTCCACGTTCTGAGCGACGTTGCCCCGGGCGCTGAGGGCTTCGTGCAACGCCCCCGCGTCGCCGAGAGCACGCGCCATGGTCACCGCGGCCTCGCTGAGCGCGAGCTGGCGCGGAAGGTCGCCCGAGTACGCGAGCTCCTGGGCCAGGGCCGCCATGATGCGGACCCGCTCGATGCTGGCGCCGTCGCCGAGATGCTCGAGACAGTGCTCGAGCTGACCGACGAGCACCTCGTCGACGACGAAGACCTCGGAGACGAACCCGCGACTCGTCTCCAGCAACACGCGCGCCATGCGAGCGCCGTCGTCGATCACGGTCGCGAGGTCGAGCGCGCGGGCCACGTCGGCTCGGGAGTCGATCCCTCTCCAACGATTGGCGATCGCCAACCCGATCGCAGCATCGGCCGCGAGCTCGGGCGCGTCGAGATCGACATCTTCGATGACATCGAGCGCGCGCCGGAACAGGTCGGCGGCGTCATCGAACGCCAGGTTCGCCAGCGCGTCGTCGCCGGCGTGGACGAGATAGCCGACGGCCTTGTCGCCCACGCCGAGCGTCGCCGCCTCCGAGAAGTGCTGGGCGAGCGCGACGACATCGCTCGGGAGCAAGGCCTCGTACGCCTGCCCGACCGCGAGATGCATCCGCACCCGACGCGTCGTGCGCAGCTCGGCGAGCAGCGTCGCCCGCACCAACGCGTGCGAGAAACGCCACCTCCCCACGCCCGTCTCGTCGACCAGGCGGGCGTCGACCGCAGCGTCGATCGCGTCCAGCACCTGCTCATGATCACCGGCAACGGCTGCGAGCAGATCGAGACGAAGCTCCCGCCCGATCACTGCCGCCCACGACAAGACCGCGTTCGCCGACTCCGACAGGCGCGACAACCGTCGACCGACGACCTCACGGATCCCGTCGGGGAGCGACATCTCCGACAGGTCGACCGCGAGGCGCCACACCTCACCGTCGTGGACCAGCGCGCCCGATTCGGCGAGATGACGGAAGAGCTCCCCGACGAAGAACGGGTTGCCTTCCGTCTCGGCGTGGACCGCGGCCGCGAGCTCGCGCGCCGGACCATCGAGCGCAGCCTGGTTGACCGCCTCCATCATGTCCTCGACGCCGGTGAGACTGATGCCATCGAGCGCGATGCGCTCGACCTCGGGAACCCGGCGCAGATCGGCCAGCACGTCGGCCAGCGGATGCGTGCGGTCGAGATCGGTGTCGCGATACGTCGCGACGATCAGCATCCGGCCTTGCAGCTGCGAACGCAGGACATGGCGCAGCAGCAGCAGTGTCGGACGCGCAGCCCAATGGATGTCGTCGACGACGAGCACCAGACCGCCGGAACCCGCAGCCGCGGCGAGCCAGGCGTCGACGGCCTCGAAAAGGCGGTACTGGTCGACCTCGGCGTCGCCCGAGTCGATCCGTTCGCCGACGAGACCGAATCGGGTGGCCAGGTCGGGGACCAGCCGCGTCAGCTCCGCCGGCCGGGTGCCCAAGCTGTCCACGTGTTCGGCGTCCAGATGCCCCGCGTGGTGCGTCAACGCTTCGACGAACGGCTGGTACGGGATCCCCAGCTCTTCGTCGCACCGGCCGAACAGCACCACCGTCCCGTCGACATGGACGCGTTGGGCGAACTCCGACGCCAGGCGCGTCTTGCCCATCCCCGGTTCACCCGCGATCAGCACGCACGACTTCGCACCCGAGTGCAGCGTCTGCTTCCAGCGCGCGGTCAGCGCATCGAGCGTCGCCGCTCGACCGCAGAACGGGAAGGCACCGTCGCGGGCGGAGAGCGCGTGCGGGAGCGGCACGCCCCGCTCGCGAACGCTGCGCTCCCAGCCGATCTCGACGGTCGCGACCGGCTCGGAGAGCCCCTTCAAGTCCAGGTCGCCCACTGGCGTGAACACATGGCCGCCCCGACCGCGCGCGAGTGTCTCGACCACGCTCGCCGCCAGGATCTGCCCGCCCTCGGCGACCTCACACAGCCGCGCCGCCTCGATCACCGGCGTGCCGAACACGTCGGCGTCCTCCACCGTCACGTCGCCGAGGCCGATGCCGACCCGCAGCGACAAGGGGACGTACGGCTCGGCGAAGCGCAGCGCATCGACGCCCTGCTGGATCCCCACGGCGGCGGCAACGGCTCGCGCCGCGGACCCGAAGGTTGCGAGGAAGCCGTCACCGAGCCCTTTGACGATGCGGCCCCCATGACCGGCGACGACCTCGCTCACCACGGCATCGTGTGACCGCCGAACCACCTCGGCGACGTCTTCGCCCAACTCGGCGCGCAGCGCGGTCGAGCCGACGAGATCGGTGAACAGCACCGTCAACGTGTCGAGCACGCCGGACGAGCCGGAAACGTCGGACATCTCGGCAGTCTGTCATTCGGATCTGACTGACCGAGGCGTCTCGCTCAGCACCGTGCGAGCCGGAATGCAAGACTCGGGTCTGTCGGGTCGGCAACGTGGGGAGCCGCAGATGTCCAGGATCCGTTCGAGTCGTGTCGCTGTCGGCGTCGTCCCGCTCGTGGTGGTCCTGCTCGCCACCGCGCTCGCGGTGCCCGCGGCGGCTGCGCACGGTGCACCGGTGATCACGAGCCCGATCGACGGGGCGACCGTGTGCGTGCCGGCGGGGGCGACGACCGCGTCGATCCCGGTGGTCGGCACCACGATCGCGAACGCGCCGGTGAGCATCCGCGCCGGCGGCACACCCGTCGCGAACGGCGCGGCCGACGGCGCCGGCGCGTTCTCCGTTCCCACGGTGCTCGGCGCCGGGGCGCATGTGCTCGACGCGATCGCGACCGACGCGGCAGATCCCGCGCACGACTCGGACCCGAGCGCGCCCGTCGACCTGACCGTGGTCGACCCGAATGGGGCGTTGGGCGCGGTCGGAAGGACCGCATCGGTCATCAGCCCGCGCAACGGCGACGGCTATCTCGACGGGGTGACGTTCAGCGTCCTCGTCAGCAAGCCCGGATCGGTGCACTTCGAGGTGCGCTCCGGAGGGACGCTCGTTCGTTCGAGCACCACCAGCGCGACTGGAGCGGGAGCGACCCGCACGTGGCTCTGGAAAGGCAAGAGCGCGGCGAACGACTGGGTGGCGTCGGGTACCTACACAGTCTTCGCGATCTGGGAGCAGGGCGGATGCGCCTCCTCGACGTCGACCTCGATCAAGGTCGACAACTTCGGCCCGACCGTCAGCGCCATCGCCGTGTCCGCATCGAAGTTCTACCCGGCCGAGAACGACGATCTCGTGGAGTACCAGGACACCGTCACCGTCAAGTACGGCACGCTGAACGAGACCGCCCACGTGTCGTTGTACGTGTTCCGCCGCGGTGGCACGACACCCGTGCGGAAGATCTCGCTCGGATGGAAGAGCGCCGGGACCAACGGCTCGTACGTCTGGAACGGCCGCAACGCGACCGGCACCATGCTCCCCGAGGGCAGCTATGACCTCGCGTGGAGACTGCTCGACGGTCCTCGCAACGAGCGCATCGGCGCGCGCAAGGTCGTGACGATCTCGCATTGGCGAGTAGCTACACGCACCACGACGGTCCGGGCGAACGGCAACGCGTTCCTCCAGTTCGCGGAGTCGGGGTGCGGCGACGTCGCGACGAGCTTGTCGGATTGGGGCGAAGGGGTCTGGATCTCCACCCAAGACTGCTTCTGGGACGACCAGCTCCTCGACGGTGCGCTCGTCGAGTACAACTTCGGAGTGCCCGCCGCCGTCGCGTACGGAGCGGCGAGAGTCGACGTCTACGGCTACTCCGTCTTCGCCACCCCGCTCTACGGCGCAGTCGAGAACAACTCCGGGTCGATCAGTGTCATCGGCTCCGTGTTGAGCGCGTCACCCGCGACGCGCTCGTTCCCCGGGTTCTCGCTCGCGAACCGTGTGACCAGTCAGCGACGCGTGATCATCTCGTTGTCGACGTTCTCGTTGTGCGACTGCGAGCTGTTCACCGACTACGACATCCGCTACGTCGACCTCGCGCTCACCTACGGCGTGCTCGCACCGCAATAAGGACGCCGTTGCGCTCAGGACGCGGCGACGTCGGCCCAGTCGAGGCGTTCGGCGTCGGCCCAGAGGCGCTCGAGGCCGTAGAACTCGCGCGTCTCGGTGAGGAAGACGTGCACCACCACATCGCCGTAGTCGACGAGGACCCAGGACGCGTCGTCCTTGCCCTCGACGGCGCGGGGCTTCACGCCGGCGTGCTCCCGCAGGTCCTTCTCCACCTCGTCGACGATCGTGCGCACGAGGCGGGTGTTCGGCGCGCTGGCGATCACGAACGTCTCGACGATGCCGAGGAGCTCGCCGACGTCGAGCACCTCGATGCGCTCACCCTTCTTGGTCGCCGCGGCGTTCGCCGCGATCCGTGACCGTTGCCGTGCGTCCGTACGCGCTCCTCAGCTCGTGGGCAGCGGGAAGTCTGCCCCGACGATGATCGACAGGTCCACGACTTGGATCGCGCTGTCGCCCTTGGCGACCCGTCCGACGCCCAGCACCTCGACGAGGCGGCGGGCTTCATCGGCGTCGCGGTCCCGGTAGTACACCACCACCGTCTCTTCGACGCCGAACCCCGGCACGTTGTTCGTGAGGGTCACCTCGACGCCGGCGGGCACCACGATCCTCGCGACGACCTGGGTCACCCCGACCCCGCCGGTGCCGTTCAGGATCTCGACCTTGGCCCGATCGCCGTCGCCGAGCCGGGCCCAGCCGAACGACCGATCGACGAGCTCGGCGACATCGGCCCTGCGGAGGGCGAGTCGCTCGTCCCCCGCCGTCGTCACGCTCTCGACCGGGAGCGTCTCGTAGCGCAGGTCGGCGCGCCCGGCGCGCCGGACGGGCCCGAGGTCGGCGATCTCGAACACCGCGGCCGCGACCTCGCGATCGCGAAGCGCCGCCCGCCAGCCGTCGAAGACGGCGCGGACGGTCACGAGGTGCGCGAGCTCGCCGTCGGGATCCGGCGCGGACAGGAGACGGACCGCGTCGGCGGCGGTGATCTCCTGCTCGCCGGCCGCGAACGACACCGTGCCCGCGTCGTCTTCGACCTGCACCGGCCGGCGGAACTCGACCGTGAGCGCGCCGAGCGGCGCCATCGCGCGCGCGAGGAGATCGTCGTCGAGCGCGATCACACGATCGATGCCGAGCGCGAGCGCGTTCTCCACCGTCGTCTCGACCGCCTCGATGCCTGCGAGGCGCGGGAGGTCCGCGAGCGTCTGGAGCCCGAACGCGGGGACCTCGACGAGCGTGGCGGCGGGGACCAGGACCGCGGTGCCGTCGTCGCCGCCTTCCTGCAACCCGACGAGGATGTAGAGGTCGGCGCGCCGGTCGGCGTCGACGTGGGTCAGCAGGAACGTCTGCGCGGGTGCCGGACTCGGCGCGACGGTGGTGGTGGTCAGTTCGCCGTCGCGCGCGGTGGCGTCGGCGTCGATCGGGTCGCCGAACGCCGCGGCGACGAGTCCGGCGAGGAGCGCGAGCCCCACGTACCAACGCTGCGGGTGACGAGGCAGGCGACGTGACGGGCGCGCAGTGTCACGTCGCGTCGGCATCACCCCGGAGTGTAGAGACGCCGTCGGCGCAGGACGCGGACGGCTCCCGCAGGCACCAGGTAGTCGATCGGAAGTCCGGCGGCGACGCGGGCGCGTATGTCGGTGGAGGAGATGTCGAGGCGCGGCATCCGCACCGTCTCGACCCGCCAGTCGCCCGGCGGGACGCGCACGGGTTCGTCGGCGCGCGTCACGACCGCGAGGGTCGCGAGCCGTCGCACCTCGTCGGCGCGCTCCCACGAATCGAGGCGCGTCGCCACGTCGCTCCCGACGATGAGGAACAGCGCACGGTCGTCGTCCGCGAGCGCGTGCAAGGTGTCGGCGGTGTACGTGGGACCCGCGCGCTCGATCTCGACGCGCGACGCCTCGAGTCCGTCGACACCCTCGAGCGCGGCGGCCACCATCGCGTATCGATCTTCCGCGCTCGCGACGACGTCGCCACGCTTCTGCCACGGATCTCCCGCGACCACGACGAGCACCCGGTCGAGCGCGAGCTGCGCGCGGGCTTCGAGCGCCGCGACCAGGTGCGCGACGTGGACCGGATCGAACGTGCCTCCGAGGATCCCGAGACGCTCGGTACGCGAAGCCGGCACGGGCGGAGTCTACGAATGCGTGTGCGTCGAACGTTCACACTGTCGTCACCGTCCGGCCTCGGCCTCGCCCTAGCCTGCGCGCGGTGGACACCACTGCCGATCCCACCGCGTCGACCCTGATGGTCGTGCGGGTCTGGCTCCCCGACCGTCCCGGTGCGCTCGGTCTCGTCGCCTCCCGCATCGGTGCGCTCGGCGCCGACATCGTGGGCGTCGACGTGCTCGAACGCAGCGACACGGTCGCCGTTGACGAGTTCGCGGTCTCGCTGCCGCGCGCCGACCTCGAGCTCGTTCGCCTCCTCGTGCGCGAGATCGAACAGGTCGACGGCGCGTCGGTCGAAGAGTGGCGCACCGTGCAACGCTTCCCCGACCCCCGCCTCGACGTGCTCGAGACGGTGGAATCGGTGGCGGCGGCGCGCGATGTCCCCGACCTCGTCGCCCGACTCGTCGCCGGCGTGCGCGTCGAGTTCGACGCCGACTGGGCCGCCGTGCTGCGCGACGGGGAGGTCACGGCGGCCGCGGGCGACGGCGCGCCGTCACCCGGCGCGCTCGTCGCGCTGGCCGCGGGCACCATCGCGTCGCCGATGGTCGCCGACGGGCATGCCGGTCCCGACGACCTCGCCGTCGCGCCGTTGCCGACGCACGACGCGACGCTGCTCGCCGGACGCGACGGTCACCCGTTCCGACGCCGCGAACGTCAGCAGCTGCTCGCGCTCGCGCGCGTCGCCGATCGCGTCGCGGTGTTGCTCGCGTCGCGCTGATCCGGGTTCACAGCTTCGGGTTGTCGCGCAGCGTCGCCTTGATCATTCGATGGAAGTTGCGCTCCTGCCGGTTGCGTTCGGCGCGGGCGCGAGGATCGGTCGACGCTTCCTGCCGGTCGAGCTCGCGCAGCAGCCGGCGGTAGCTGTCGAGGCGTTCGGCGGTGATCTCGCCGCGCTCCACCGCGGCCAGCACGACGCACCCCGGTTCGGTCTCGTGCCGGCAATCGTTGAAACGGCAACCGCCGAGGAGCGCTTCGATGTCGGGGAACGCGCGAGCGAGTCCCTCATCGGAATCCCAGAGCGCGAGCGCGCGCAACCCGGGCGTGTCGACGAGCACGCCGCCGCCCGGCAGCAGCACGAGCTCGCGCGCGACGGTGGTGTGCCGACCGCGCTGATCCTTCTCGCGCACCTCGCCGGTCTCCTGCACGTCGGCACCCACGAGGCGGTTCACGAGCGTGCTCTTGCCGACTCCCGACGCGCCGATCAGGGCGACGGTGCGATTGGCGTCGGCATACGCGCGGAGCTCGGGGACGCCGGCACCGGTGACGTTGCTCACGAAGTGCACCGGCACCCCGAGCGCGACGGTCGCGACTGCGTCGCGCGCGTCGTCGATCTCGGCGTCGGTCGCGAGGTCGGCCTTGGAGAGCACGACCACTGGCGTCGCGCCGCTCTCCCACGCGAGCACGAGCTCGCGCTCGAGGCGGCGGAGCCGCGGACCCGCGGTGAGCGACTGCACGATGAACACCGTGTCGACGTTCGCCGCGACGACCTGTGCGCCGGTCGTCTCTTCCTCGCGCGTCGCGCCGCGCACGAACGTCGACGTCCGCGGCAGTACCGCGTGGATGACCGTCTCGCCGTCGTGCTCGCCGAGCAGCACCCAATCACCGACCGCGGGTCGATCGATCGCCCCCGCGTCGCGCAGGTCGGGGCCGAGCGCGGCGCGTTCCGTCGCGGATTCGGTGAGCACGGTCGACAAGCCGCGGTCGACCCGTGCGACGCGGCCGGGTCGCGCGTCGGCGCGTGCTTCGTCGGCCACGAGCGCGTCGAGCCGCTCGTTCCAGCCCAA
>DASUMP010000127.1:0-6315 GCA_036277635.1 Acidimicrobiia bacterium
CCCGACTTCGTCGCGCTGGTCGACGCCGACGGCACCGAGTACTCGGCCGGCGCGCTGCTCGAGCGGGCGAACCAGGCGGTGCACGGGCTGCGGGCGCTCGGCCTCGGGCCGGGCGACACCGTCGCCGCGGTGCTGCCGAACGGCGTGCACCCGATGACCGTGTACCTCGCCGCGCTGCAGGCCGGCTGGTACTACGTGCCGATCAACTACCGGCTCAGCCCGCCCGAGATCGCGTACATCCTCTCCGACAGCGGCGCCAAGGCGTTCGTCACCCACGAGCGCTCCGCCGCCACCGCGATCGCGGCCGCCGACGAGGCTGGCATCCCGAGCGACGCGCGGCTCGCGGTGGGCGCGGTCGACGGTTTCGGGTCGTTCGCCGACTTCCTCGCCGCGCAGCCCACCTCGATGCCCGACGACCGCACCGCGGGCGCGGCGATGCACTACACGTCGGGCACCACCGGTCGGCCGAAGGGCGTGAAGCGCGCGCTGTCGGGCATCGATCCCGACGTGAGCGCCGAGCTGTTCGCGATGTTCCTCGGCCTGTTCGGCATCCAGCCGCGCGACGACAACGTGCACCTGCAGACGTCGCCGAACTACCACACCGCGGTCACCGTCTTCGCGGGCAACGCGCTGCACGCAGGGCACCGCGTCGTGGTGATGGACAAGTGGGACCCCGAAGAGACGCTGCGGCTCATCGAACGGCACCGGTGCACGCACACGCACATGGTGCCGACGCAGTTCCACCGCATGTTGCAGCTCCCCGACGACGTGCGCGCCAAGTACGACGTGTCGTCGATGCGATGGGCGATCCACGCCGCCGCGCCGTGCCCGATCGACGTCAAGCGCAAGATGCTCGACTGGTGGGGTCCGGTCATCTGGGAGTACTACGGCGCGACCGAAGGCGGCGGCACGCTCGCCACGCCCGAGGACTGGGTGAAGTACCCCGGCACCGTCGGCAACGCGTGGCCGATCTCCGAGCTGAAGATCACCGACGACGACGGCAACGTCTGCCCGCCGGGCACGCCGGGCACGGTGTGGATGCGGATGGGCTCGGGCGACTTCGAGTACAAGGGCGACAAGGAGAAGACGTCGAAGAGCCACGACGCCGAGGGCTACTTCACCGTCGGCGACGTCGGCTACCTCAACGAAGACGGCTTCTTGTTCCTCTGCGACCGCAAGTCCGACATGATCATCGCGGGTGGCGTGAACATCTACCCGGCCGAGATCGAAGGCGAGCTGCTCGCGCACCCGCAGGTCGCCGACGCCGCGGTCTTCGGCATCCCCGACGACGACATGGGCGAGCAGATCAAGGCGGTGATCGAGCCGCGCGAAGGCGTCGCCCCCGACGACGCGCTGCGCCAGTCGATCACCGAGCACCTCGCGGGCCGGCTCGCGAAGTTCAAGTGGCCGCGCACGATCGACTTCATCGAAGAGATGCCGCGTGAGCCCACCGGCAAGCTCTTGAAGCGCACGTTGCGCGACCCCTACTGGGAAGGTCGCGACCGCGCCATCTGAGCGCGCCGCGGCACACGCACGAGATCGAGAAGGGACGGCACCCACGTGACGCAGACGTTCGTCTCCCACCACGTGCTCGAGTACCCGGGCGGCTACACGCGCTCGGTCGGACCCGTCGTCGGGCGCTTCCTCACCGGCCTGCGCGACGGCACGCTGCTCGGCGTGCGCCTCGCCGACGGTCGGGTGCTCGTGCCGCCCACCGAGTACGACCCCGCCACGAGCGAACCGGTCGGCGACGACTGGGTCGAGCTCGGTCCCGCCGGGCGCGTCGAGTCGTGGACGTGGGTGGCGCAGCCGCGCGACGGCAAGCACCACCTCGGCCGCCCGTTCGCGTTCGCGCTCGTCCGTCCCGACGGCGCCGACACCGCGATGCTCCACGTCGTCGACGCCGGCAGCGAAGACGCGATGAGCATCGGCATGCGCGTCGCGCCCCGCTGGCGCGCCGAGCGCATCGGCCACGTCGCCGACATCGAGGCGTGGGTGCCGCTCACCGACGGCGAGGAGCCGAAGCCCGCGCCGCCCCGCACCAACATCCCCGCCGACGAAGAAGAAGGCGACGTCACCGGGCTGATCTCACCGATGCGCCTCGAGTACCACCTCACCGCCGGCCAAGCGACGAGTCGCTACCTGCGCGGGCTCGGCGAAGGCAAGATCATCGGCGGGCGGGCCGAGAACAGCGACGAGGTCTACGCCGCGTCGCGCGGCACCGACCCGAAGACGGGCGAGCCCACGTCGGTCGAGGTCGAGGTGCAGGACACCGGCGTGATCACCACGTTCTGCATCGTGAACATCCCCGGCCTGTCGCCGCTCGCGCCCGAGATCCCGTACGCGTCGGCGCAGATCCTGCTCGACGGCGCGAACAACTCGTTCTTCGGGTTGATCCGGGGCGTCGAGGTCGACGACATCCGCATGGGCATGCGCGTGCGCGCCGTGTGGGCCGACGAGCTCGTCGCCGACCACACCGCGATCAAGTGGTGGGAGCCCACCGGCGAACCCGATGCCCCGTTCGAGCACTACAAGGACTACCTCTGATGCGTGACGTGGCGGTCGTCTCCTTCGCGTACAGCGCAGTCGCGAAGGACGACGTGCACAACGAAGTCGAGCTCATCGGTCCGGTCGTGCGTGAAGCGATGGCCGCCTCGGGGCTCGCGAAGTCGGAGATCGGCTTCACGTGCTCCGGCAGCTTCGACTACCTGCAGGGCGGACCGTTCGCGTTCGTGAGCGGCCTCGACGGCGTCGGTGCGTGGCCACCGATCCGCGAGAGCCACGTGGAGATGGACGGCGCGTGGGCGCTCTACGAGGCGTGGATCGCGATCCAGACCGGCGAGGTCGACACCGCACTCGTCTACGGGTTCGGCAAGTCGTCGCCCGGCGACCTCCACGAGGTCATGACCGTGCAGTACGACCCGTACTACGTGTTGCCGTTGTGGCCGTCGATGGTCGACATGGCCGCGCTGCAGGCGCAGGCGTACCTCGCGGAGTCGGGGCACACCGAGCGCGACCTCGCGGAGATCGCCGCCGCCGCGCAGCGCGCCGGTGCGAGCAACCCGAAGGCGGTGCGCGCGGGCAACACCACCGCCGACGACGTGCTCGCGCAGCCGGTCACGCACTCGCCGTTGCGCGACGCCGACATCGCGCCGATCACCGATGGCGCCGCCGTACTCGTGCTCGCGGCCGACGACGTCGCCCGGCGGGTCAGCGAACGGCCGGCGTGGATCCGCGGCATCGAGCACCGCATCGACGCGCACGGTCTGGGCGTGCGCGACCTCACCCGCGTCGCCTCCGCCGAAGCCGCGGCGAGCGCCGCGAAGGTGGGGGAGCGGCCGGTCGAGGTCGCCGAGCTGCACGCGCAGTTCAGCCACGAAGTGCTCATGCTGCGCGACGCGCTCGGCCTCGCCGACGACGTCGTCGTGAACCCGTCGGGCGGGCCGCTCGCGGCCAACGGGATGATGAGCGCCGGGTTGATCCGCATCGGCGAGGTCGCCACCCGCATCACCAGCGGCGAGTTCAGCCGCGGCGTCGCCCACGCGACGTCGGGACCGTGCCTGCAACAGAACCTCGTGTGCGTCCTGGAGGGCGAGTGACATGGCCGGCCAGCCGGTAGCCGTCGTCGGGATCGGGCAGACCCACCACCGCGCCGCACGCAAAGACGTGTCGATGGCGGGGCTGGTGCGGGAAGCCGCGGTCGAGGCGCTCGAAGACGCAGGCATGACGTGGGCCGACATCGACGCGGTCGTGCTCGGCAAGGCCCCCGACATGTTCGAAGGCGTCGGGATGCCCGAGCTCTACCTCGCCGACGCGCTCGGCGCGGTCGGCAAGCCGATGCTGCGCGTGCACACCGCGGGCAGCGTCGGCGGGTCCACCGCGATCGTCGCCGCCAAGCTCGTGCAGTCGGGCGTGCACGAGCGCGTGCTCACCGTCGCGTACGAGAAGCAGTCGGAGAGCAACGCCACGTGGGGGCTGTCGGTGCCGATGCCGTTCGCGCCGCCGCTCGTGGCCGGCGCGGGTGGCTACTTCGCGCCGATCATCCGCGCGTACATCCATCGCAGCGGCGCGCCCCGTCACATCGGCCACCTCGTCGCGGTGAAGGACCGCCGCGCCGCGCTGCGCAACCCGCGCGCGCACCTGCACCTCCCCGACATCGACCTGGCCACGGTCGAGGAGTCGTTCCTCCTCTGGGACCCGCTGCGCTACCTCGACACGTGCCCGTCGTCCGACGGCGCGATGGCGATGGTGATGGGCTCCGAGTCGGTCGCGCGCTCGGCGCCGAACCCGGTCGCGTGGGTGCACGGCATGGCGATGCGCAGCGAACCGACGATGTTCGCCCGCCGCGACCAGGTGAACCCGCAAGCAGGGAAGGACTGCGCCGCCGACGTGTTCGCGCAGGCCGGCATCACCGACCCGCGCCGCGACCTCGACTGCGCCGAGGTGTACGTGCCGTTCTCGTGGTACGAGCCGATGTGGTTGGAGAACCTCGGCTTCTGCGCCGAGGGCGACGGCTGGAAGCTCACCGAAGCGGGCGCCACCGCCCCCGACGGCGACATCCCGTGGAACCCGTCGGGCGGCGTGCTCTCGTCGAACCCGATCGGCGCGTCGGGGATGATCCGCTTCGGCGAAGCCGCGCAGCAGGTGCGCGGCATGGCCGGCGACTACCAAGTGCCGCTCACCACCGGCAAGGCCCTCGGCCACGCCTACGGCGGCGGCTCCCAGTTCTTCGCCATGTGGGTCGTCGGCGCCGAACCCCCCGCGTGACGCCCCCCGCCCCACCCCACCGTTGGTGCAGTACACCCCACGACCCGCACGTTGGTGCAGTACACCCACCTGACGTGTGGAGGAACGACCCAACGGCACACGCGCGGGACGAGGTGACGGGATGACCGACGACACGCGGCGGGCGCGCAACCTGGAGACGGCGAACCGGCTGCTCGCGCTCATGGGGCAGATGGACGTCGAGCAGATGCTCGAGCACTACGCCGACGACGTGGTGGTCGAGCTGCCGTACGCACCGGGCGGGATGCCGAAGGTGCACGCCGGCAAGGACGCCGCGATCGCGTTCATGCGCGAGGCCAAGAACTTCTTCTCGTCGTACACGTCGGAGGTCGACGCGGTGTATCCCGCCGCCGACGACCCCGACACCGTGCTCGCCGAGGTCCGCGGCCACGGTGTCGCCGCGCCCACCGGCCGCCCCTACGAGCAGACCTACGTGCTCGTGCTGCGCTTCGCCCCCGACGGCAAGCTCCGCCTGTGGCGCGAGTACTACGACCCCGGCGTGGTCATCAAGGCCTTCGGCAACGCCTGACGTGCCGCATTGTGCGTTCATTGAAGATCCTGCCTCGCATACGCGGGAAATCGCTGCAATGGACGAGGTTGAGGTGGCGGTTGCCCGCCGATTGAGAACGTGTTCTAAATTCGCGCCGTGACGACCCGACGCTTCCCGTTCCCGATCCCCTTCGGCTGGTTCCAAGTCGCCTACGACGACGACCTCGGCCCCGGCGAGGTGACGGCGCTCAAGTACTGGGGACGCGACCTCGTGCTGTGGCGCGACGCCGACGGCGGCTGGCACCTCCAAGACGCGTACTGCCCGCACCTCGGCGCGCACCTCGGAGTCGGCGGCAAGGTCGAGGGCAACGAGCTCGAGTGTCCGTTCCACGGCTGGCGCTACGACGCCACCGGCGCGTGCTCGAAGATCCCCTACAGCGATCGCGTGAACAAGAAGGCGAAGCTGCGCACCTACGACGTGGTCGTGCGCAACTCGTTCGTGATGGCGTGGTACCACCCGCACGACGCGGCGCCGCAGTGGGAGATCCCGCAGATCGACGAGGTCGGCGATCCCGCGTGGAGCGACTGGTACAAGTCGAGCTACATCATCGACACGATCCCGCAGGAGATGTCGGAGAACGGCGTCGACCCCGCGCACTTCCGCTATGTGCACGGCACCGAGACGGTCGCAGAGATCGAGTCGTACGACGCCGACGGTCCGTGCTCGGTGATGATCTCGAAGCAGTCCTACGTCACGCCGCGCGGCACCACGTGGGGACACATCGACGTCTACAACTACGGGCCCGGCTTCTCGAAGGTGTGGTTCAGCGGCATCGTCGACGCGATCAACGTCGCGACCACCACGCCGATCGACGAGAACACCACCCAGGTGCGCTTCAACTTCATCGTGCGCAAGTTCGACGACGCCAAGATGACCTCCACCGTCGCCGACGCGTTCGTGAAGGAGATCAACAAGCAGATCTCCGAAGACCGCCCGATCTGGGAGAACAAGACGTTCGTCCCCGTCCCCGCGCTCGCCGA
>DASUMP010000128.1:0-10288 GCA_036277635.1 Acidimicrobiia bacterium
CGCCGTGCTGGCGCCGCCAGCCTCGACCTGTGCTGGACCGCCGAAGGGGTGTTCGACGGCTACTTCGAGGCGCGCCTCGGGCCCTGGGACGTAGCTGCCGGCGCGTTGATCGTCCGCGAGGCGGGCGGGATCGTCACCGACTGGGACGGCGACGACCGCACCTGGCTCGCCTCCGGCGACATCCTCGCGGGCTCGCCGGGGGTGCACGCCGCCCTCCTCGGCCTCACCGGCGCGAAAATCGCTTGACCCTGCTCGGGGCGGTGTGATCGGATCGGGGTCCGGTTCGCCCGGCCCCGGCCCGGCGTCCGCACGAATCCGCCCGAGATCCACGCACTCACGTCCGAGGGAAACGTCGCCACGATGACCGCCGTAGCGCAGCACCACACCATGGGCTACGCCGCCGCGTCGTCGCGCGCCACGGCGTTCCACCCGTGCTCGGCCGGCACCTGGTCGACGATCGCCATGAACGGCATCGCCACCCGCAAGCCCGGCCGGCCCCGGCGGACCTCGGTCTCCACGTAGCACTCACCGCTGCAGGACACCCACCAGGCCGTCGGGGCAACCCGGCGGCCTTCTTCGTGTTCGGCCCCGTTCCACACCAGAACCCCATCCCCGACCCCCGACCCCCGACGAACCCAGCCCGCTCGGCAAGGAGACCCGGCGATGTACGCCATCCAGACCCTCGAGCCCCGACCCGACGAGGAGTTCGCGGCGCCCGATTGGAAGCTCCAGGCCCGGTGTCGCGACGGCGCGGCATCGCTCGTCGAGCTGTTCTTCTCCGAGCAGCTCGACGACATCGCCGCCGCCAAGGCGTTCTGTGGGGGCTGCCCGGTGCAAGCCGAGTGCCTCGCCGGCGCGCTCGAGCGCCGCGAGCCGTGGGGCGTGTGGGGCGGTCAGCTCTTCGTGCACGGGAAGGTCGTGGCGCAGAAGCGCAAGCGCGGTCGCCCGCCGAAGGTGCGTCCGGAGACGGAGCTCCCTGCCGCGCAGAGCGCATGACGCGCTGAGCCGCCCTCCACCGATCGAAGCGTCGGTGGGGCCTTCCCCCCGGCCCCACCGCCGCCGCGAGCCGCACGGGGCGGGCCGGGATGACGACGACGACGGTGCTGCACCCCCCCGGCAGCACCGTCTGGTCGAATCCCGGTCCGCCCGCGGTCAACATGGACCGCGGGTGCCGGCGACCCCGGTCAGGGAGCCGGAACCGTCGACGTGGTCGTGGTCGCCGTCGGGTCGATCAGCCGCACCCCGTGATCGCCCATCTCGCCCGGCACCACCGTGTACGACGCGCCGCCCGCGAGTGCGAGAGCGACGACGACGCCGGCGACGCGGGCAGCAGGGAAGCGTCGAACGGGCGGGGCGAGCAACCGGCCCCGCCACGCGAGGAGGTCGTCACCGACCAGCGAGATCGGCGCACTCCACTCGAGTCCGTATTCGTGAGCCCCGGCCATCACCGTTCCCGATCGGCCGACCGGGAACGGTGTTGAGGCTTTCGACTACGCCTCCGATGAGGACCGAGCGCCGAGAAGCGCGTCGAACAGCGAGCGGTACCGCAGCAGCGCACCGCGGAGCTCTTCGGTGTCCGCCTCGCGCTGGCGGTTCTGCAGGGCCACATCGTGGGCGTGGCGATAGTCCTCGACGAGCTGAGGGTGATCGACCGACACCAGGCCGGCGCGGGTGTCGAAGTCGTCGACCGGGTAGCCCCGTTCGCCCATGACCTGTGCCACGAGAGCGTCGGCTTCGTCGACGGCGGTCTCGGGGCGGTCGACGAAGCGGGTCTGGATGTCACGCCACTCGGCGAGGTACCGATCACGTGCCGCGGGACTCAGGTCGCGCACCTCGACGTGCTCGCGGAGATCGATGCGGTCGTCGAGGTCGCGTTCGGCATCGCGTCGTTTCTCGGCGTGATCCATCACGCGGTCGTACTCACCGCCGAACTGCTCGCGCAGCCACGTCGAGTGTCGGCGTCGCCGGATCGCGGATGACACGGCGATGATGACGAGCACGAGCACGACGGCGCCGATTGCGAGTGCGATCCAAGTGCTGGTGTCCATGGTGCACCTCCAGGGTGTCGAGCGGTCGTACCCGGTCCGGGTGGCTCGGGAAACGGCACCGTCACCGTCTCGATCAGGCGAGGTCGGCTTGTGCCGGGCCTGCGAGCGCGGCGAGCCGGTCGAGGGCGCGTCGCAGTGTGCGCGACACCTGCATCTGGTTGGTGTCCAGCTGCGCGGCGATCTCTTCTTGGGTCAAGTCTTCGTAGAAGCGGAGGTACACGACCGAACGCTCGAAGTCGGTGAGCCGGTGCAGCAGGCGGTGCATCGCCAGTCGGCGATCGTGCTCGTCGAGTCCGCGCTCGGCGTCGCGAGTGAGCGCTCGTTGGGTCCGATCGCTGACCGGCGCGTCGAGCGACGTCGAGCGGAGCGCCCCTCCGATCTCGAGCGCCTCGAGCACGTCTTCTTCGCTGCGGCCGAGCTCTCGCGCGACGTCCCCGACCTGCGGCGTGCGTCCGAGCTCGAGCGTCAGTCGGTCGACCGCGGCTCGCACCTGCACGTGGAGCTCTTTGCGCCGCCGGTCGACGGTGAGGATCCACGTGCGGTCCCGGAAGTAGCGCTTGATCTCGCCGGTGATCGTCGGGAACGCAAACGTCGCGAAACGCACGTTGCGGGTCGGGTCGAAGCGCTCGATCGCCTTCAACAGTCCGATCAGCGCCACCTGACGCAGATCGTCGCGGTGATCGGCGTTCGTGGTGTAGCGGTTCGCGCAGTGCTCGGCGAGCGGCCGATGGCGTTCGAGGAGCAGATCGCGAAGGTGGCGGTCGTGCGTGCGGTGGTACGAGGTGAAGAGCCCTCGTTCGTCGTCGCGGTCGGCCGGATCGAGCGTCCGGAGATCAGCGCGGGTCGCGCGACGTTGCGCGGGTGTGGTCGCGGCTCCGGCGTGCCGAGGTTCGTGGATCACGGGCGATCACGTCGCGGCTTCGCGCTCGACGACCGGTGGCGACAGCGCCGCATCCGAGGCTTCGAGCCGGATGGCGCCGATGACGCCGACCGTGACGAGGATCGGGATGAGCGGCAGAAGGATGAGATCGAACATCTTGGCCCCGTCGTGGGATGTGGCAACGAGGCGCTGATGCCCGCATCGCCGTCACGCGAAACGCGCGCCGTCGAGACCGATCAGTCGTGGGTCACGTCGGTCTCGTCGATCCCGAGGAACGCGGAGGCGCCGGCGATGTCGATGGTCGCCCTCACGCGGGCCGAGACGGGTCGGAGCTGCAGGTCGCGAGCCTCGGCGGCGTACTGCTTCCTCGCTTGGACGAGCACGCTGAGGCCGACCGAATCGATGAAGCTCACACCCGACAGGTCCATCCGCACGATCGGATCGCCGCGCTCAGTCAGGCCGATGAGGCCCTCGCGCAGCTGCACCGACGTCTCGACGTCGAGCTCACCGCGCACCACGAGCACGGGTGGATCTCCGTCGAGCAGCTCCACGGCGAAGTCGGGGCCCGCGTCGGCGTCCACGGCACGCGATGGTACCGGCGCGGCGGGGCGGCGATTCCGGGAACGAGTCATTCGCGTGCGACGGCGGCGAGGATCCTGCGGGCGTCGGGACTCGTCGTCGCCCAGTCGTAGAGCGACCAGCCGACGACGTCGGCGTCGCGCGCCGCGGTCGCGAAGATCTCGATCTCCGCGATGGTCGCGGCGTCGTTGACACCACCGATGACGTGCACCGCCGCGCTGCGGTCGGCGAGGTGCGCGCGTGTCCGTTCGATGTTCTCGATGGTGTACCGGCGCGGATCCCGATACGCCGACCCCTCGTCGCGGTACGTCCAGTACGCCATCGGCAGCCACACATCGACGTGCGGCTCGAGTTCCCGCCAGGGGAAGTCGGGCCACAAGTCGGGGTTGAGCACGTCGAGCACGACCGGCGGGAACACGATCCCTCCGAGCGGTCGCGGCGCAACGAGCTGCGCCGCTTCGGTCGTGAGCTCGACGAGCCGGCGGTTGCGCAGCGCGACGTCGGTTTCCCCGTCGATCCACTCGATGTCGAGCGCCACGCCCGCGAGGGGCTGCCCGTCGACGACCAGATCGGCCATCGCTTCGACACGCGCGCGATCGCGGGTCGCGTCGACATGGGTCGGGAGGTACCACCCGACGACCTGCATGTCATGGTCGTGCGCGGCGCGCACGAACGCTTCGAGTCGCGCGCGGTCTGCGAAGACTCCGGGCGAGCGGGGATCGTCGCGCGCCGTCTGCACGTAGAGCGTGCGGGCGCCATCAGCCGCCATCGCGGCGACGTGATCGGGCCGCACCGGTGGTGGCGTCCCCGCGAAGGCCGGCACGTAGTCGAAGACGTCGACCCAGACGCCGAATCCGGCGAACGGGTCGATCGACGCCATGGGCGCGCTGCTGGGGACCGGTGTGGCGGATGCGGACGTCGTCGAAGCTGTCGAACTCGTCGACGTGGTGGCCGTGGCCGCGGGCGACGTCTCGCCCGTGCCGCCGGAGCACGCGGAGATCGAAAGAGCGATCAGGAGGAGGGGTGACGGGCGAGCGCGGAGCCAGGTCATAGAGTGGTGTCGGCGTCCGGGTCGTCGGAGACGGACGCGTGGGGCTGCTGCAGTTTGCACCGAGAGTCGCAAGGACGCGGTCGCGCGCGCCCTTCACCGGTGTCCCACAGTCAGCCCCGGAGCGCCGTTGCACATGTGGCCCAACCCTGCGGTCGAGTCGCGAGACCCTTCCACCGACCTCCTGCCCGCAAACAACAAATCCTCGGACCGTGCCGGCCCGAGGCTGACCCGTCGCAGCCTGCTCGGCGCCGGTCTCGGCGCCGCCGCTGCCATCGCCGTCCCCGGCATGTTCACCGGGGGATCTCGCGTCGCCGGCGGCGGCGAGACCGTGCGGGACCTGACGTTGGCGGCCAACGAGCGTCGAGCGACCTCGTCGCTTGCACCTCGAATCGTCTCGCGTGCCGCATGGGGTGCCCGTGAGGGCCTCCGGCGCGGCCCGGCCGCCTTCGACGCGACGGTGCGGTCCGTCGTCGTGCACCACACCGCGACGGAGGCGCGAGGGCGGACAGCGGCCGAACAGGTGCGCGCGATCTACGAGGAGCAGCTCGCACGGGGCTACGGCGACGTCGCCTACCACTGGCTGATCGCCGACGACGGCACGATCTTCGAGGGGCGGTGGGCGCAGGACTACCCACTTGGCCAGCTCCACGACGGCGAGGACCGTCACGGGAACAACGTGCGCGGAGGCGCCACGAAGCATCACAACACCGAGACGATCGCGATCGCGCTGCTCGGCAACTTCACGACACGCGTGCCGTCGTCGGCCGCGCTCGCGAGCCTCGTCGACGTGATCGCGTGGAAGTGCGCGCGCTGGCACCTGTCGCCCGTCGGCGTGTCGCCGTACCTCACGTCGGCCGGGCAGTTCCGACACCTTCCCACCCTCGTCGGGCACCGCGACTGTCGCGTGACCGAGTGCCCGGGAAACGCGCTCTACGCGTTGCTGCCCCAGCTCCGACGGCAGGTCGCGGCGCGTCTCGCCGACGGCGGCGCGGCCCGTCACTGGATGGCCGGTGCCGACGGGCTCCTCGCCTACGGGACGCTCGCGGGGAACGGACCGTCCGACGAGACCGTTGCCGGGGTCGTCGCCGAGCCCCGCGGCCGCGGTCTGTGGGCGTGGTCGAGCGACGGTGGCGTCTTCGCGCTCGGGGGCGCGCCCTTCGTCGGCTCGCTCGGCGCGCGCCACGGCGCCGACGGGACCGTCACCGGGCTCGCGCCGACACCGAGTGGCCGTGGCTACTGGCTCGTGACCGCACACGGGGGAGTGTTCGCCTTCGGCGACGCCCGGTACTTCGGATCGCGAGGCGGTCGGCGACTCGCGGCGCCGGTGATCGCGTGCGCGCCGACGTCGACGGGACGTGGTTACCGGTTGTTCGCGACAGACGGTGGCGTGTTCGCGTACGGAGACGCGTCGTATCGCGGCGGCGCGACACGACTCGGGTTGCGGGCCCCGGTCGTCGCGGCCGCAGCGACACCGACCGACGGCGGCTACTGGCTCGCCGGTCGCGACGGCGGCGTCTTCGCGTTCGGCGACGCGCGCCACCTCGGTTCGAGTGCTCCCGGCGCGCTGACCTCGCCGATCGTCGGGATCGTGCCGACCGCACGAGGAGACGGCTACGCGTTGCTCCTCGCCGACGGCGGTGTGATCGCCTTCGGCGGGTTCGACGCCGCCCACCGCCATGAAGGGTCGCTCCTCGACGCCGCCCGCGGCGCCATCGCATGATTCGCCGAGTCCGGCACAGGGAACCCCTAGGGCGTGCCCGACGGTTCCCACGCGCATCGAGTCGCCCGAGAACACCACGCGCTCGTCGGTCGTGTCGTCGATGTGCGTGCGGGTGCGTGCCGGCACCGCGCAATCGCAGCCGCGTGCACGGGTCGGGTCCTGCACGCGGTCGACGCGATCGGCAAACACCTCTTCTATCGCTTCGATGACGCGACGATCTTGCACGTGCACTTCGGCGTGCGCGGCACGGCACGACGCGTCGATCCGGCGCAACCCCTGGGAACTGACGTCGCACTCCGACTCCACTCCGGGGATCTCGCATGGGAGCTGCTGCACCCCCACCGCTGCGAGCTCGTCACCGCCGCGCGGGAGACGAGTGTGCGCGCGCAGCTCGGCCCTGATCCGCTGGGCCCGAGCGAGAACGGCGAGCGCGCGTGGCGACGCGTGCACGCCACCGACGAACCACTCGCCGCCGTACTCCTCGACCAGACGATCGTGTCGGGCGTCGGCAGCGAGGTCGCCAACGAAGCGCTCCACACCGCTCGTCTCCACCCGCTGACCCCGGCCACTGCGGTGCGCCGCGACGAGTTCGACCTCCTCTGGCGCGAGATCGCGCGCCGCATGCAGCGCGACGTGAACGCCCCGGATCTCGACGTGCCGCCCGACGAACGATCCGTCGGTCGCCCCCGCGTGTACCGCCGCAAGCGCTGCCGTCGTTGCGGCAAGCCCGTCCTCCGCGCGCGCGTCCGCCAGCGCACCGCGTACTTCTGCCCCCAGTGCCAACAGGCGCGCGTCCCGCGCGCGACGACGCGCCGCTGAGCCCCCAGCCGCGCAGACCATCTCGACGATCCCGTCCCGACCGGCCGGTACCCTGTTCGCCCCGGGCGTTTAGCTCAGTTGGGAGAGCGCCTGCCTTACAAGCAGGAGGTCGGCAGTTCGAGCCTGCCAGCGCCCACTCCGTCGCTCCGACCGCCCGCTCGACGAGCGCGCGTGGTCTCGTCAGTCGAGGCTGAGGATTGTGCAGCGGAGGTCGGTCATGTCGGCGAGCTGGGAGAGGCCGCCGACGCGTCCCCAGCCGGTGCGGGTGCCGGCGGCGCCGCCGAAGGGCATGGCGTTCTCGAAGTAGTCGGTCGAGTCGTTGACGATCACGGATCCGCACCGCAGCTCCTCGGCGAAGCGCATCGCGCGGCTGAGTGAACGGGTGAAGACGGCGGCCTGGAGGCCGAGGGGGTCGGCGTTGGCGACGCGGAGCGCGTGGTCGTCGTCGTGGACGGACAAGACGGGAACGATCGGCCCGAACGACTCCTCGGTGGCGACGAGCATGTCGTCGCGGACGTCGTCGAGCACCGTGAACTCGTAGTAGAGCGACGTCGGGTAACCGTCGGCGCGGCGGCCGCCCTGCACGAGGCGCGCGCCGCGCTCGATCGCGTCGGCGACGTGGCGGTCCATCTTCGCAGCGGTCGCCTCGTTGTTGAGCGGTCCGAGCGTGGTGTCGGTTACGAACGGATCGCCGAGCCTCGCGGCGCGCGACGCGATGTCGAGCTGCGCCATGAACTCGTCGTGTACTCCCTCCGCGACGATGACGCGTTCGGTCGCGCAGCACACTTGACCGGCGTTCCAGTACGCGCCGTACGCGGCAGCCTCGGCTGCCTTCGCGAGGTCGGCGTCGTCGAGCACGACGACGGGACCGTTGCCGGAGGCTTCGATCAGCGTGCGCTTGAGTCCGACGGCTCGCACGATGCGTTCGGCGGTCGCCGACGAGCCGACGAAGCCGATCGCGTCGACGCCCGCGTGTGTGACGAGCGCTTCGCCGGTCTCGCCGCCGCCGGGCAGGATCGACACCAAGCCTGCGGGGACGCCGGCCTCGTCGAGCAGCTCACCGATCCGGAGGCAGGCGAGCGGGGTGTTGGCCGGCGGCTTGCACACGACGGCGTTGCCGGTCGCGAGCGCGGGTGCGAGGAACTCGCACATGATCATGAGCGGGAAGTTCCAGGGCGTCACGGCAGCCCACACGCCCACCGGGGCGCGGAAGGTGAGGACGCGCTTGGTGCGCTCGACGCTCGGGATCACGTCGCCGTAGAGCCGTTTCGCGTCTTCGGCCGACACCGCGAACAGCTCGGCCGAGTCGGCGACGTCGCCGCGCGCCTCGGCGTCGAGGGGCTTTCCCTGTTCGAGCGTCGTCAGGTGCGCGAGCTCGTCGGCGTTCGCTCCGATGAGCGCGGCGATCCGGTGGCACAGCTCGGCGCGCTCGTACGTCGACCAGTGTCGGTAGTCGTCGAACGCGGCGCGAGCGGCCGCGACGGCGTGGCCGAGGTCTGCCGCGGTCGGCACCGGGAGGTCGGCCAGATGCGCGCCGGTGACGGGGGAGACGACGGGAGTGGAGTCGCGCGCGGCGCCCTCGGTGTACTCGCCGGCGATGAACAACGACGCGGTCGCAGCGGCCATGCGCGCATGCTGCCACGGGGCGCGATCGTGATCGCCGCCGCGTGCCGCGAGGAGGCACCTGGCGAAGTCCCAGATTTTCGGGCTTGTGCGCGTAGGCCAAAGGGCCTACTCTCCGCATCAGAGGTACCACGCTCCGTGGTCGGCGGGCAACGGTCGAACAGGAGCGCAACCATGCAACGGACCGTGCGCGCGGTGCTCACCGCGCTGGTCGTGGGCGGCACCATCGTCGCCGGGGGAGCAACTCCGGCGGGGGCGGTGACCCCGGTCTCGCAGACCCAGCACCTTCGCTTGGGCTTCTCGACCACGCTGCCGATCGCCGACGGCGTGACCGGGAGCGAGGTCGGCATCGACTACGAGTTCTCGGTCGACGGCACCGCGACGCTCACCGTCGATCTCGGCGTCGACATGAGCATCGCCTACGACCGCGAGGATCTCGTACCCGGCGGCACCGTCCCGGTCGACGTGACGTTCCAACCCACGAACGACTCGGGCCCCGAGTTCGATCTCGACGTCGTCGGTGACATCGTCGCCGACGTCGATGTGAGCGCGGGCACCTACGTCGCCGCGTGTCTCCCGCTTTCCCCGCTGCTGCCGTTGTGTCCGGTGCTCGCGGGCCTCGACTCGATCGACGAGAGCCTCGACGACTTCACGTTCGCCGCGCTGAGCGGAGACTTCGTCGCGCCCCTCGGTGCCGACGCTCCCGTGGTGATCCCGGGATCGGGCGACAGCGCGGTGCTCTCGTTCCTCGGCCTCGATGTCATCAGCGCGCAGGTCGCCGCATCCGCGACGCTCGGTCCGGTCGCGTCGGGCGTGTTCCCGGGTCTCGGCGGCGCGGCGACGGTGGCGGTCCCGGTCGGCGCCGATCTCGTCGGCGGCGACGTGCCCGGCATCGCCGACGTGCTCGAGTGGCAAGCCGCGGGCACCGCGCAGACGGTCACGCTCCAGCTGCCGGCGTCGCCGGGCAGCAGCGCGGGCGTCGATCTCGGGCCGATCTACCACTGGCTCAGCGCGTCGGCGAACGTCGCCATCGATCTCGACTTCGAAGGGATCTTCGGGCTCATCGGCGATCCCGGCAACGTCGACATCTTCTCGGGCAGCCTCGGGCCCGTGTTCGTGGCCAACGGCGTCGACACCGCGATCGGCGACGCCGTCGCCGGCGCGATCGGCTTCGACCCCGGGTTCGCGGCGCAGGTCGCGACGGGGAACCTCCCGGTGCCGTTCACCGACCCCGAAGTGGCGACGTTCCCGCCGGTGCCGACGCTCGGCAGCCTGGTGTTCTCCGTCGGTCTCGACGCCGACGGTGACGGTTTGCTCGACGGCGAGGAGCTCGCGCTCGGCACGGATCCCGACGACGCCGACACCGACGACGACGGGTTGTCGGATGGCGACGAGGTGTTGGTGTACGGCACGGATCCGCTCGACGCCGACACCGATGACGACGGGTTGTCGGATGGCGACGAGGTGTTGGTGTACGGGACCGACCCGCTCGACGCCGACACCGATGACGACGGGTTGTCGGATGGCGACGAGGTGTTGGTGTACGGGACCGACCCGCTCGACGCCGA
>DASUMP010000129.1:0-13672 GCA_036277635.1 Acidimicrobiia bacterium
CACCGCGACGCAGCGTCCGGTGCGCACCGCCAGCTTGTCGACGGCCTCGCCCGCGTGCGTCACGAACGACGTCCGGAGCAGCAGGTCCTCGGGCGGATACCCGGTGACGGTGAGCTCCGGGAACACGACGAGGTCGGCGCCTTCACCTTCGGCCTGCTCGTACGCCGCAAGGATGCGCGCGACGTTCCCGTCGAGGTCGCCGACGACCGCATTGATCTGCGCGGCGGCGACACGCACCCGGGGCATGGCGCCAGGATACGAGCACCGGCCCGAACGCTCTGCCACGGACCCGCGCGACACTCGCCGCATGAGCGCAGCGGCGATGTCGGCAGCCACCGTCGACGCTGCGCTGCGACGCGCCGGCAACCCCGAACGCGCTCGGGATCGCCTCACGCGGCTCCTCGATGCCCAGCCTGCGCTGGCGTCCGAGCTCGCTGACGCCGGCCCCACGCTCGACGCGGTCGTGGCTCTCGCGGTCGGCGCGCCGTTCCTCCTCGACGCGGCGCGGGCCGACCTGGGCGTCCTCGACCCGGTTCGGACCGGCACCGATCTCCGCGCCCCTCAGCACCCCGCCGCGCTGCACGACGAGGCACGGCAGATCTCCGGTGATCCGGTCGACGTCCCGCGCGCGCTGCGTCGTTGGAAGCGTCGGAAGCTGTGTCGGATCGCGGCGCGCGACCTGCTCGGCCTCGCCGACCTCCGCACCGTCGGGAGCGAGCTCGCCGCGCTGGCCGACGCGTGTCTCACCGTCGCGGTCGCGCACGCGGCACCGAGTGTCCCGTTCGCGGTCATCGGCATGGGGAAGCTCGGCGGGAGCGAGCTCAACTACGCCAGCGACGTCGACGTGTTGTTCGTGCACGACGGCGACGCGGAGGACGCCGAGCGCGCAGCGCGAGCGGTACTCCGCACGATGTCGGCCGCGACCGCCGACGGCTATGTGTTCCGAACCGACGCGCGGCTGCGACCCGAAGGCGCGGCGGGCGCGCTGTCCCGCAGCCTCGACGGCTACGTCGCGTACTGGGAGCGGTGGGCGCGCGCGTGGGAGCTGCAAGCATTGCTCAAAGCGCGCGTCGCGGCCGGTGACGCCGCGCTCGGCGCGCGGTTCATGGAGCGCGCGACGACGTCGGTGTTCTCCGACAAGGATCTGTCGGGGGCGGTGCGCGAGATCCGCGCGATGAAGCAGCGCGCCGAGGCCGAGGTCCGCGGACGCGGGCTCGAGCACCGCGAGCTCAAGCGCGGGCGCGGTGGCATCCGCGACATCGAGTTCTCGGTGCAGCTGTTGCAGCTCGTCCACGGTCGACACGACGACGCGATCCGTTCCCCGAGCACGCTCGTCGCGCTCGAACAGCTCGCGAGCGGCGGGTACGTGGCGCTCCCCGACGCGGTACGCCTCGACGACGCGTACGTGTGGCTGCGCACCGTGGAGCACCGCCTGCAGCTGATCGCCGAGCAGCAGACCCACACGCTCCCGTCCGACGAGGGAGACCGCACCGACCTCGCTCGGGTGCTCGGCTTCCGCGACCGCGGCGACGTCGCGGCCCTCGCGGCCTTCGACGCGACCCACCAGTCGCACGTCACGACGGTGCGAGCGATCCACGAGAAGCTGTTCTTCGCACCGGTCCTGGACACGCTGGCCGGGGTCGGTCGGCTCGCACCCGCGGCCGCGCTCGATCGCCTCAGCGCGTTCGGGTTCCGCGACGCCGAACAGACCCGAGCCGCGTTGGTCGAGCTCACGGCGGGTCTGACCCGACGGTCGCGCGTCATGCACCACCTGATGCCGGTGCTGCTCGGCTGGCTGTCGGAGACGCCCGACCCCGACCTCGGGTTGCTGCAGCTCCGGCGCATGGTCGAGGGACCGACCCGATCGGCCACGTTCGCCCGCCGGTTCCGCGAGACACCGATCGCCGCCGAACGCACGTGCCGTGTGCTCGGAGCGAGCCGCGTGCTCGGCCTCGCGCTCCACCGCGCGCCCGAGTTCCTCGACGTGCTGGCCGACGACGACGCGCTGCTCGCGACGGTCGAGCGCGACGCGATGATCGACGAGGCGCTCGGCACGCTCGACTGGCGCCACGACGACGAGAGCCGCTACGCCGGCCTCCGCCGATTCAAGCGTCGGCACCTGCTCCGCATCGGAGCGCGCGACCTGCTCGGCATCGCCGACGTCGAGACGGTCGGCCGCGAGCTGTCGGCACTCGCCGACGCGTGCGTCGCCGCGGCGCTCGGTTCGCTCGAGCCGCCGTTGCCGTTCGCGGTCGTCGGTATGGGCCGACTCGGCGGATGCGAGCTGTCGTACGCGTCCGACATCGACGTGCTGTTCGTGTACGACGGCGACGGACCCGACGCGTTCGCCGCCGCCGAACGCGTCGCGACCGAGCTGATGCGCGCGATCGGCGCGACCACCGCCGAGGGTCAGACGTTCCGCATCGACGCGGACCTCCGGCCCGAGGGCAAGGCCGGTCCGCTCGCGCGGTCGCTGCGCGCGTACGACCGGTACTACCGGGAGTGGGTCCAGACCTGGGAGCGCCAAGCGCTGACCCGGGCCCGCCCGGTGGCCGGCGACGACACGCTGGCGAGCGCGTTCATCGCATCCACGTTGCCGGCCGTCTACCGCGACCCGCTGCCGGCCGACGACGTGCGCGAGATCAGACGCATGAAGGCACGCATCGAACGCGAGCGCATCCCCGCGCACGAAGACCCCCGCTTCCACCTCAAGCTCGGACGTGGATCGCTGTCCGACGTCGAGTTCACCGTGCAGCTGTTGCAGCTGACGCACGGCGCCCGCCACGACCGGCTCCGCGCCGCGTCGACCGTGCAGGCGCTCGACGCCCTCGAATCGCTCGACCTCGTCGCGCACGACGACGCCGCCGCGCTGCGCGAGTCGTTCCGTCTCTGCGAGCGGGCACGCAACTACCGCTACTTGCTCACCGGCACGCCGAGCGACGCTCTGCCCGTCGACTCCGACGAGGCGACGAAGCTCGCGCGCATGCTCGGCTACGTCGCCCGTCCGCAGCAGGCCCTGCGCGACGACTACCGGCGCGTCACTCGCCGCGCACGCGACGTCGTCGAGCGCCTGTTCTACGGCCGCACCGCGTGATCGCGTTCAGGCGGCGTGGGCCGGCGCGCGCATCGGGAGGTTGAGCGGCACCGTGAAGTGCACCTCGGCGCCGTCGCGCTCGAGGGTCAGCTCGGGCGCGAGCGCGCGCAGGAATTCGATCGCCGGACGGTTGTCGGCCAGGATCGTCCCCGAGAAACGAGTGATCCCGCGGCGCCAGGCGACCTTGCCGAGCGCTCCGAAGAGCGTCCGGCCGAGTCCGAACCCCTGCCAGGCGTCTTCCACGATCACCGCGACGTCGGCCGTCGTCGGGTCCTGCCGTGACCGGAAGTAGCCGGCGAGCGCGACGATCTGGTCGCCAACGACCGCGACGAGCTCTTCGTGCGCGTCGTGGTCGACGTCGAGGATCGGGCGCAGCACCAGATCGTCGTCGCGCGGGAGCAACGTGAAGAACCGACGGAACACCGACGTCGGCGACGAACGGTCGAGCATCGCCCGCACCGCGGGCCGGTCGCTCGGCTCGAGCGGACGCCATTCCGGAGCTGTCGTGACAGCCATCGTCACCCCTCCTCGCGCAACACCAGGCACGTGGTCGTGCCGTGGGCGTAGACCTTGCCGGCCGCGTCGACGATGCGGGCCTCCGCGGTGGCGGTGCGTCGTCCGGCGTGCACGACCTTCGCGACCGCGCGCACCGGACCGGTCTCGGTCGTCATCGGACGCAGGTACTTCACGGCGAGGTCGACGGTCGTGTAGCCCGATCCCGCCGGCAGCACCGACTGCACCGCGCAACCGAGCGCCGAGTCGAGCAACGTGGCCGCGAGGCCGCCGTGCACCGATCCGATCGGGTTGTAATGGAACTCCTGCGGCGTCACCTCGAACGTGACTTCCCCGTCGCCGATCTCGACGATGCGGAAGTCGAGCGTGCGCGCCATCGGCGGCGGCGGCAACGTGCCGTCGACGATCGCCTCGAGCATCTCGCGCCCGCTCATCGTGAAGACGGCGGCCGAGCTCTCGCGCGGGTCGTCGTACTCGTACGCGCGCACGCGCGCGTCGCGATCGATGAGCGTCATCGGGAGTCTCCTTCGGCTCGCAGCGACAGCACGTGGTCGCGCAGGTGTGCGGCGACGCGGTCCATGTGGCTCGGGTCGTGGTACATCTCGGCGAGCAGCAACCCGCCCTCGATGCTCGTGACGATCACCGTCGCGAGCTGCTCGGGATCCACGTCGGCTCGCAACGACCCGTCGGCGATCGCGCGCTGCACCATGCGCGCCGTGCTCGAGAGCAGACGCTGCATCACGGCTTGGGCCTGCTCGTGCAGCCGCGGGTCGCTCCCGTGCGACTCGATCGCGGTGTTCAGCGTGGGGCATCCACCGGGGAACGGCGGCTCGTGCGTGAAGCGCCGGTACACGTCGATGACCGCGAGGATCCGCTCGACCGAGTCGGTGAGCGGGAGCACCGCGTCGCGCACTCGCGCGGCCAGCACCGACACGTTGTGCTCGTACGCCGCGAGCGCGAGGTCTTCCTTGCTCCCGAAGTGGTTGTAGATCCCGCCCTTCTCGAGCCCGGTCGCCGCCACCAGATCGGCCATCGACGTGGCCTGGTAGCCGCGCGCGTTGAACACCGCCGCCGACTGCTCGAGGATCCGCTGCCGGGTGCGTTCGCCCTTGCTCAGCCGGGCGGGAGCCGTGGTCTCGGTCGCCATGCGACCACCATAACCGACCGGTCGGTCCGATGCAACCGTCCGGTCGGTTTTTTCCCTCCGGGCTCAGCCGCCGGCTTCCCCGAGCATCTCGGCGACGTAGGCCGCGAGGTTGCCGAGCGTCTGCTCGCCGCCTTCGATCGCGTGGTACTCCTCGACCGCCTGGTCGCGCTGCTCCTTGGTGGCGAAGACCGTGCGCATCTCGATCCGGGTCGCGGCGCCGTCGGGCGTGAACGTGATCACCGACTCGAAGGCGTTCGGGTCGTCGCGCGACTCGCCGTGGAGCAACGCGATGCGCTCGGGCGGCGAGATCTCGGTGAAGGAGATCCACTCCTGGTAGTCGGTCCCGTCGGGTCCGTGCATCACGAAGTCCCACTCACCGCCGACGCGGAACTCGAACGCGCGCGTTGTGGTGGTGAACCCGTCCGGCCCCCACCATTGTGAGAGATGCCGCACCTCGGTGAACGCTGCGAACACCACGTCCCGCGGGGCGTTGATGACCCGGGAGATCGCGAGCTCGCGGTCGGCCGTCGCGGACGGCGTGTCCTGTCCTGTCGCTGCCATCGTTCAGCCTTCCTGCTGTGTGCGTTCGAGGTCCTGCGCGTACGCGTCGAGTCGGTCGAAGCGTTCGTTCCACGACCGCTCGAACCCGCCGGTCCACTCGTGGATCGGTCGGAGCCGGCGGGCGTCGAGGCGGTACAGGCGTTGGCGACCGTCTTTGCGGTCGCGCACCAGCCCGACCTCGCGCAGCACGCGCAGGTGCTTCGACGTTCCCGGTTGGGTCAATCCCAGCTCTTCGGCCAGCTCGGTCACCGGCCGCTCGCCGGCGCGCAGCAGCACCAGGATCTCCCGGCGCTGGGGCTCGGCGATCGCGTTGAACACGTCTGACGTCGTCGCTGCTCGTGCCACGGGCCAATCATATGCCGATATCGGCATATGTCAACGGCGCGCCCCGCAGATCAGATGTCGTAGTAGAGGTAGAACTCCCACGGGTGCGGGCGGAGCTGCACCGGGTCGATCTCGCGTTCCTTCTTGTACGTGATCCACGTGTCGATCACGTCGGGGGTGAAGACATCGCCCTTCAACAAGAAGTCGTGGTCGGCCTGCAGCGCGGCGAGGCTCTCGTTGAGTGAGCCGGGCACCTGCGGGACCTGCGCGAGCTCCTCGGGCGGGAGGTCGTAGAGGTCCTTGTCGAGCGGGGTCGGCGGCTCGATTCTGTTCTGCACGCCGTCGAGGCCGGCCATCAACATCGCCGCGAACGCGAGGTACGGGTTGCACGACGGGTCGGGGCAGCGGAACTCGAGGCGCTTGGCCTTCGGGCTCTTCGAGTAGAGCGGGATGCGCACCGACGCGGAGCGGTTGCGCTGCGAGTACACGAGGTTCACCGGCGCTTCGTAACCGGGCACGAGCCGCTTGTAGGAGTTCGTGGTCGGGTTCGAGAACGCGAGCACCGCGGGCGCGTGGTGGAGCAGTCCGCCGATGTACCAGCGCGCCATGTCGGAGAGGCCCGCGTAGCCGGTCTCGTCGAAGAAGAGTGGCTCCCCCGCCTTCCACAACGACTGGTGCACGTGCATGCCCGAACCGTTGTCCTGGAAGATCGGCTTCGGCATGAACGTGACCGAGTAGCCGCGCTGACGCGCCACGTTCTTCACGACGTACTTGTAGAGCATCAGCTTGTCGGCCATGCGCGTGATCGTGTCGAAGCGCATGTCGATCTCGGCTTGTCCCGCGGTGCCGACCTCGTGGTGCTGCACCTCGATCGGGATGCCGACCGACTCCAGGACCCGCACCATCTCCGAGCGCAGGTCCTGGAACTGGTCCATCGGCGGCAGGGGGAAGTACCCCTCCTTGTAGCGCGGCTTGTACGCGAGGTTCGGGCTGCCGTCGAGCTCGCGCTCACGACCGCTGTTCCACACGCCTTCGACCGAGTCGAGGAAGTAGTAACCCGAGAACTGGTTCTGGTCGAAGCGCACGGAGTCGAAGATGTAGAACTCCGCTTCCGGTCCGAAGTACGCGGTGTCGGCGAGTCCGGTGCTCTGGAGGTAGTCCGCCGCCTTCTGCACGATGAAGCGCGGATCGCGCGTGTACGGCTCGCCGGTGAGCGGGTCGCGCACGAAGCAGTTGAGGTTCAGCGTCGGGTGTTCGGTGAACGGGTCGATCACCGCGGTGTTGGGATCCGGGAACAGGAGCATGTCCGACTCCTGGATCTCCTGGAACCCGCGGATCGACGACCCGTCGAACCCGAAGCCCTCTTCGAACCCGTCCTCCGACAGCTCGTGCGCCGGCACCGAGAAGTGCTGCATCAACCCCGGCAGGTCACAGAACCGGAAGTCGATGACCTCGATGTCGTGATCGCGGATCAGTCGTAGGACGTCGCTCGGTGTGCGGTCCTCCACGTGCTCCCCCTTCGCTGGGGATCAGATCAGCCCTCCAGCGCGCCGCAGACCGTCTCAGTGATCAGCCGTGTGACCACGTAGGGGTCCATGTTCGCGTTCGGGCGACGATCCTCGATGTAGCCCTTCTTGTCGCGCTCGACTTGCCACGGGATGCGCACCGACGCGCCGCGGTCGGACACGCCGTAGCTGAACTCGCTCCACGGCGCGGTCTCGTGCATGCCGGTCAGGCGGTGCTCGATGTCGGCCCCGTAGTACTCGATGTGCTCCGCGGCGCGCTTGCCGAGCGCTTCGCACGCGGCGATCACGGGCTCGTACGACTCGCGCATCGACTTCGTGGAGAAGTTCGTGTGGCACCCCGCGCCGTTCCAGTCGCCCTTCACCGGCTTGGGGTCGAGCGTCGCCGCGATCCCGTAGTCCTCGGCGATGCGGTAGAGCAACCAGCGCGCGACCCACAGCTGGTCGGCGACGTCGAGCGGACCGAGCGGGCCGACCTGGAACTCCCACTGTCCGGGCATCACCTCGGCGTTGATGCCTGACAACGACAGTCCGGCCTCGAGGCACGCGTCGAGGTGGGCTTCGACGACGTCGCGGCCGTAGACCTCGTCGGCGCCGACGCCGCAGTAGTAGAAGCCCTGCGGCGCGGGGAAGCCGTTGGGCGGGAAGCCGTGCGGGCGGCCGTCCTTGAAGAACGTGTACTCCTGCTCGAGACCGAACAACGGCTCGTGCTGTGCGTACTTCTCGGCGATCGGACGCAGCTCGGCGCGAGTGTTCGTGGTGTGCGGCGTCATGTCGGGGAGCAGCACCTCGCACATGACGAGCACGTCGTCGCCGCCGCGGATCGGGTCGGGGCACGTGAACACGGGCTGGAGCACGCAGTCGGAGTTGCTGCCCGGCGCCTGGTTGGTGCTCGAACCGTCGAAGCCCCAGATCGGCTGCGGGTCGCCGTTCGCCAGGATCTTCGTCTTCGAGCGCAAGCGAGCCGTCGGCTGCGTCCCGTCGATCCAGATGTACTCCGCCTTGTAGGTCACCGTCGCTCCTGTCGCCGTCGCCACTCGGGATGGTTGGATGTTGGCGCGCGCAGTCTGGCGCGCCCCGGCGCTCGGCAGCATCCCGGGGCCGGATTTCCCCGTCGTTGCCCCATTGTGAACGGTGTGTGAACGGCCCGCCCGGCCTGGAAGTACGGCCCCGGAGCCCTCGTACACTTGGCCGATGGAGCGCCAACACGAGTACGTGCTGCGCACCGTCGAGGAACGCGGCGTGCGGTTCGTGCGGCTGTGGTTCACCGATGTGCTCGGAGTCCTGAAGTCGGTCGAGATCACCCCCGCCGAGCTCGAGGTCGCCCTCGAGGAGGGCATGACCTTCGACGGCTCGACGATCGAGGGCTACAGCCGGATCCAAGAGTCCGACATGCTCGCCAAGCCCGACCCGAACACGTTCGAGCTCCTGCCGAGCGCCCCCGAGCACCCCGTCGCGCGCATGTTCTGCGACGTCGAGCTGTTCTCGGGCGAGCCGTTCGACGGCGACCCGCGCGCCGTGCTGAAGCGCAACCTCGAACGGGCGCGCGAGAAGGGGTTCACGTTCTACGTCGGTCCCGAGATGGAGTTCTTCTACTTCCGCTCGCCGACCGACGCGCAGCCAGTCGACAGCGACACCGCCGGCTACTTCGATCTCACCGCGCACGACCTCGGATCGGAGCTGCGCAAGCAGACCGTGCTCCGGCTCGAGTCGATGGGCATCCCGGTCGAGTACTCGTTCCACGAGAACGGCCCGAGTCAGCACGAGATCGACCTGCGGTACACCGACGCGCTCGCGATGGCCGACAACGTGATGACGTTCCGGTTGATCGCGAAGGAGGTCGCGCACGATCACGGCGTGCACGCGACGTTCATGCCGAAGCCGATCGCCGGTGCGTTCGGTTCCGGGATGCACACGCACCTGTCGTTGTTCGAAGGCGACGTCAACGCGTTCCACGACCCGGGCGACGAGCACGGCCTGTCGAAGGTCGGCAAGCACTTCATCGCCGGGCTGCTGGTGCACGCGCGCGAGATCGTCGCGGTCACGAACCAGTGGGTGAACAGCTACAAGCGACTGATCCCGGGCTACGAGGCGCCGGTGTACGTGTGCTGGGCTCGCAACAACCGGTCGGCGCTCGTGCGCGTGCCGCTGCCCAAGCGCGGCAAGAACGACTCGACGCGCATCGAGTTCCGCGCGCCCGACCCGGCGTGCAACCCGTACCTCGCGTTCTCGGTGATGCTCGCCGCGGGCCTGAAGGGCATCGAAGAGGGCTACGACCTCCCCCCGGAAGCCACGAACAACATCTACGAGATGACCGACGAGGAGCGGCTCGCCGAAGGGATCGGCTCGCTGCCGGCGTCGTTGGCGGAGGCCGTCGACGTGATGGAACACTCCGAGCTGGTCGCCGAGGCGCTCGGCGAGCACACGTTCGAGTACTTCATCTTGAACAAGCGCCGGGAATGGGCCGACTACAAGGCGTACGTCACGCCGTTCGAGGTCGAGCGCTACCTCGGCATGCTGTGAGCACCGGCACCGACACCTTCATGGAGATCCTCCTCGTCTACCCCGACCCGCCGCCGCCGCTGCTCGCGCAGACGCTCGATCTCGCGGGCTACCGGTGGAAGGCGGTCGCGAACGCGTCGGTGGCCACGCAGCACGAGCCCGCCGACGGATGGGCGGGCGCGATCGTGTGCGCCGACGACGACCCCGAAGGCGCGTTCGGGATCTGCCGCACGCTGCGCCGGGGTGACTCACGTCTCGAGTCGGTGCTGCTGTTGATCTCCGGCGGGCAGCTCGCCGAGCTCGAACAACGCGAAGACCTCTTCGACGACTTCTGCCTGTCGCCGTTCCACCCGAAGGAGCTCGAGGCGCGACTGCGCCACCTGTTGTGGCGCGCGGGGCGCGGTTCGAGTCCGGAGATCGCGTCGTACGCGGATCTCGTCTTGAACTTCGAGACCTACCAGGCTGCGATCTCCGGCAAGCCGCTCGACCTCACCTACATGGAGTACGAGCTGCTGAAGTTCTTCGTGTCGCACCCGGGAAAGGTGTTCACGCGCGAGCAGCTGCTGTCGCGGGTGTGGGGCTACGAGTACTACGGCGGTGCGCGCACGGTCGACGTGCACGTCCGTCGACTGCGCGCCAAGCTCGGCGAGGAGCACGCGAACCTGATCCAGACGGTTCGCTCCGTCGGCTACCGCTTCGGCCAGACGCGGTGGCCGGGAGCCAGCGCGTCGTAGCTCAGCGTCGACTCGCGACGCGGAGGTCCGCGATCACCGGGAGGTGGTCGGAGATCGGGCGGTAGCCGTCGAAGGCGGCGTCGTTCGGCCGCGGCGTGAACACGTCGAGCACCTCGACGGAACCGTCGTCGGGGACCAAGACGTAGTCGAGGCGTTGGTGGGGAGGCCCGACGCGACCCGACGGGTGCCGGGCGTCGTGCCAGTTCGTGTAGCCGCAGCGGACGCACTCGTCGACGGTGGGCGACGTGCCGGCGACGCCCGGGCAGCATTCGTGGTCGGCCGCGTCCGGGTGGTCGAGCGCGAACGCGTCGACGAACCCTGCCGCGCGCAGCGCGTCGTACGCGCGATCCGGGTGCTCAGCGGCCCGCGGCTTCGTGTTGAGGTCGCCGACCACGATCGGCGTGCCGCCCTCGGCGCGTCGGCGCGCGCAGAGATCGGCGAGGATCACGACGTTGCGAGCGCGCTCGACCGCCTCGGTGTGGAAATGGACGTTGAACACGTGCACGCGCGCGCCGCCGACGTCGTGCACCGACTCGACCGCGACGCGCCGGCCGCCGTCGAGGTCGTGGCCGCGCGCTGGCTTCGCGTGGCGCGCCGCGATCGTCGCGAGCCCTTCTTGCATCCACGGCGGGCGTCGCTCACGACGCTTGCTCACGAACGTCGCGCTGACGAGTGCGGGCACGCGGCGCCGCAGCCGACAGACGAGCGGGCGGCGCGCCTCTTGCAAGCACACGACGTCGGGAGCGAGCTCGTCGAGCCGCTGGGCGAGCAGGCGGTGCTGGTGTGCACCTGCTTCCGCGCCGAGCACGTTCCAGGTGACGATCCGGAGCGAGTCGGGCGGTCGGACCGCCGGGTCGGTCAGGAACCCTCCGGCGCGACGCCGGCGTCGTCGGCGTTGGTCCAGGTCTCGAGCTGGCCGAACACCAGGCTCCACAACGCTCCGCCCACGAACAGCGCGACGGGTCCGACGACGAACATCACGACGAGGATGAGCACTGCCCCGACCACGACGTCGACGTTAGCGCCCGCGGCTCAGTCGCCCAGCCACGCCCACACCTCGATCTCCACGGCCGCGCCGGCCGGCAGGGCCGCGGCTTGGATCGTGCTGCGCGCCGGACGGTGGTCGCCGAACGCTTCTGCGTACACCTCGTTCACGGTCGCGAACTCCGCCATGTCGGCGACGAACACCGTCGTCTTCGCGACGTCGGTCAGCGTCGCGCCACAGTCGGCGAGCACCGCGACGATGTTCGCGAGCGCCTGCCGCGCCTGCGCTGCGGTGCCGTCGGCCAGACGCATGGTCGCGGGGTCGAGTCCGACCTGCCCCGCGAGCACGAGCCAGTCGCCCGCCCGGACCGCGGGTGAGTACGGACCCGCGACCGGCGGTGCGTTCGGCGTGGGAACCGGCGTCGGCGGCATCTCGAGACTCCCATCCGTCGAGCAAAGGACAACGAAGCACCATATTTGTCGCTCCGTGTCCTTTGCTCGGGGGTGAGCTCGAGCAAAGGACAACGAAGGACCGTATGTGTCGCTCAGTGTCCTTTGCTCGGTGGGTCAGCGACGGAGGGGGCGGGCGGCGCGGGTGTTGCGGGCGGGGAACGTGGTGGGGCGGTCGGCCTCGGCGCGGGTGACGGCGTTCCAGGTGGCGGCGGCGACCGCGGCGAAGACGGGGGCGAAGCTGCCGAGCGGCGGGGCGTCGACCTGCACGAGCTCGACGTCGACGGGCGGCATGTCGCGGGCGCGGATGATGCCGAACGAACGGATCGTGAGGTCGAGCGGCTCGCCCGAGTCGGCGTCGACGGCGATCGCCTCGGTGAGCACCCAGCCGAGCGCCATGTGCGCTGCACCGATGAGATAGGAGCGCAGTACGACGTCGTCGTACTCGTCGTGGGTGACGGCCCGGATCGACACCCCAGAGAGCAGGCCCGTCGCGACGTCGATCTCGACGCGCGCACCGACGGTGGAGCCGTCGAACCACCGGACCGCGTTGTCGAGCAACACCGCACGCGCGCCGGCGTCGAGCTCGCGCGCGCTGCGCTCCACCCCTGCCGCGTCGAGCGCGCCTTCGAGCAGCACGACGGTCTCGGCGTAGCCCGCGGCGCGCAACGCCGACGACGTGGGTGGTCCGGCGACCGGCGCCGCCTCCCATGTCGCGTCGAGCGCCAGCCCGTACGGATTGGGGGCGGTGGTCGCGAAGCGCAGCCATTCGTCGCGGTCGGCCGGATCAGCGGGAGCGACGAACCGACCGTCGACGCGCACCACCTCGCCGTCGAGGCACGCGCTCGCCGCGATCGGCGGGCGCTTCGGACCGAGGCGGACCACGTCTTCACGACTCAGCACGACGCGCACCGCGCGCCCGCACGCGTCGGCCAGCTCGCGTGCGGCGCGCTCCACCAGCCCGTGTTCCTTGCCGCCGAACGCGCCGCCGTTGGCGAGCGCCGACGCGGGATCGCCGCCGGGCGCGCACCACGACGCATCGAGCTCGAGGTAGGCCGGTTCGAGCCATCCGGTGGCGAGCGCCACCCCGTCGAGCGGGACCGGCGGGACCGCCAACGGCTGGCCGTCGCTACGCGTCGTCCGCCGACCCTGCACCTTGCCCGCGAGCGCGCGTGCACCGAGCAAGGAGTCGGCGACGACCCACCGCACACCCGCCGCGTGCGTCGTCGGCACGTCGGCGCCGTCGGGCGCGGGCACCGCCACGAGCGCGTCGCGCGGCGCGGTGTCGTCGGCGAACCCCACCGCACCGCGCACGACGTCGGGACCGACCACCTGCGCGCTCCGCCCGAGCGACGCGGTGCGCGCCGCGCGGTCGAGGTCGCGCGTCGCGGCCCCCGTGGCGCCGGCGGCGCCACCCCGCGCGAGAGCGAACGCCTCGACGATCGTCTGCCAGCCCGTGCACCGACAGAGGTGCGCAGCGAGCGCACGATCGACATCGACCGCGTCGGTCTTGCCGGCGCCGAGCAGCGCTGCGAGGCGCACCACGATGCCCGGCGTGCAGAAACCGCACTGCGATCCGCCGGTCGCGACGAGCGCGTCGACGAGGGTGTCGCGCGGCTTCGCGTCGAGGCCTTCGATCGTCGTGACGTGGCGGCCGGCGACGCGCGTCGCGGGCGTGACGCACGAGACGCGCGCACCACCGTCGACCAACACGGTGCAGCACCCGCACTGTCCCTGCGGCGCGCAGCCGTCCTTCACCGACACGATGCCGAGTCGCTCGCGCAGGACCGAGAGCAGCGACTCGCCGGCCTCGACCTCGACGTCGACCGGATCTCCGTTG
>DASUMP010000130.1:0-14347 GCA_036277635.1 Acidimicrobiia bacterium
ATGATCGCGACGTCTTCGGGACCCGACGCGCCCTCACGATCGAGCATGGCCCGGTACGACGGCAGGTGTCCGTAGATCCGGAAATCCTTCGCCGCGCGCGCTCGCGTGGCTTCGAGGTCGTGGGTCACACACACCGGCAGCGACACGGCGATCTGCGGCGCCGGCCGTCCGGCGGCCTTCGCCGCCGCGCTGATCGTCGGTGCGGTGTGCTCGGCGATGGTCGCGGGTCCCGTCATCCACGTGGCCGTGCCGTCGGCGACGGTGCCGGCCAGTCGCAGCATCTGCTCGCCGAGCGCAGCCACGAGCACCGGTGGCGCCGACACGCCCGCCACGTCGACCGTGGCCCTCGCCGTCAGCGTCTCACCCGCGAACGACGACGCCCGATCGGCGAGCAACGGCATGAGCACCGACAGGTACTCGCGCATGTGGCGCACGGGCTTGTCCCACGACAGCCCGAACATGCCCTCGATCATGACCTGGTGCGACAGCCCGATCCCGAGCAGGAAGCGGTTGCCGCTCGCCAGCTGCACGGTGAGGGCCTGCTGCGCCATCGTCATCGGGTGCCGCAGGTACGTGGGCACGACGCCCGTGCCGAACGTGATGCGCGGCACCTCCCGCGACACCGCCGCCAGCAAGGTCATCGCGTCGGGCCCGAGGGTGTTCGCCATCCACAGCGCGTCGAACCCGTCGGCCTCGACGCGCTTCGCCGACGCCACGACATCGTCGAAGCTGCGCCCCGACGCGTCGCCACCGAAGATCCCGATCCGCATCGGACGCCTCCCGTACCCCCCTCGGGGGTCACATTGCTATTCTGACGGTCCTTCGCGGACGTGGCTCAGCTGGTAGAGCACAACCTTGCCAAGGTTGGGGTCGCGGGTTCGAATCCCGTCGTCCGCTCTCGCGAATGTGCAGATCAGCGCCCCACTCCGGGGCGCTGATTCGCGTCATGGGGCTGACCGTGACAAGTCGGTGACGGGCGGCGGTTCTCCGGAACTCCGTCGGCGTGATCGCACCTCAGGCCGCGGGTCCCGCGCGCCGAACCAGTGAGGAGGTCCGCGGTGGTCGCGGGCGATCCTCATGGTGCATCCCGGTTCTCCTCCGCAGCCACGGCGAGCGTGGGTGGTGGCTGTCGTGGCGCTGGGGATGCTGGGGGCGCTGACGTCGGGAGCCGGTGCCGACGATCGGGTCGATGCCACGGCGAGCACGTCGGCGTGGTTCAAGCCCGGCGTGCCGTTCACGTGGCAGTTCCCCGACCCATCCGTGTACCGGGTCGGTCGGTTCACCTGGGCGGCGTCGACGAACCAGGGCGGTGCCCACGTGCCGGTGATGTGGTCCACGCAAGCCAATGTGTGGACCGCGCGCGCGAATTACGCGCCGAACCCGTACAACTCGGACCCGTGGATGAACGACGCGTTGACCGGCTTCGTCGGAGCGTGGCCGCAGACCGTGAACGGACACTCGTGGGTGCGCTACGAGATGTGGGCGCCGTCGATCGCGCGGATCGGATCGGCGTACGTCGCGTACCTCGCGGTGCGTGTGGAGATGGATCCGTACCGGTTCTGCATCTTCGCGGCGACGTCGGTGTCACCGGCGGGACCGTTCGCGACCGTGGCGGATCCGCTCGTGTGCCGTGGTGTGAACGAGCCGAGTGGTCAGGACTCCATGACGAACCCGGCGGGCTACATCGACCCCGACGTGTTCGTCGACGCGAACGGAGCGGCGTACCTGCTGTTCAAGAGCGAAGGCGGGCCGAACGGCAACTACCCGAAGCTGTGGTCGCAACGGCTGTCGGCGTCGGGGACGTCGGTCACGGGCGCGGCGACGTTGTTGCTGACCCGCAACGCGTCACCCGCAGGTGGGACGGGCAACTGGGAAGGCAACATCGTCGAGAACCCGTCGATGGTGCGCTACCGCGGGCGGTACTTCCTCGTCTACTCCGCGAACCTGTGGTCGACGGCCGCGTACGCCACCGGGTACGCGGTGTGCTCCGGCCCGCAGGGCCCCTGCACCCGACCGTCGTCGAGCCCGCTACTGCGATCCGGCGCTCGGGCGGGCACCGGTCCCGGGGGCGGCGACGTATACGTCGACGAACGTGGGCGCTTGAAGCTCGCGTACCACGCGTGGCGATGTGGGGGTGGGGCCGGAGCCGTGTGTGGCGACGGCCGGACGAACCGGCGCACGTTGCGGCAAGCCTGGTTCGAGTGGGACGGCAGCCGCCTGTGGGCGCGCGGCTTCGGCAACACGTGGGGGAGTGGTCCCGACTCGCTCTGGACGTTCGACGCGGACGCGCGTCCGACCGTGCACGAGATCGCGGCATCGCGCACGTACACGCCGGTGGCGGGCGACTTTCGCGACGACGCGCGCGACGAGATCCTCTGGTACGGCACCGCGGGCGCCGCCGACGCCATCGCGACGTTCGACGACGACCTGACGATGCACTTGTCGGGCGTGGATCAGCCAGCCTCGTTCCTTCCCATCGCCGGCGACTTCGATGCTGACGGCGATGACGACGTCTACTGGTACGCACCCGGCCCACGCGCTCTCGAAGGGAGGTCCGACGCGCAACCGGAAGACGAGTTCTGGCTCTCGAACGCGATGAACCTCGGTCCCCGGCACGTATCGCGGGCGCAGGATTCGTATGCGTCTCCGATCGCCGGCGATTTCACGGGTGACGGCGCGACCGACCTGTGGTGGACCACACCCGGCGGTGCCGCGGAAGAGCTGTGGGATCTCGAGCCCTCGCTGTCGGGGATCGACGTGCGGGTCGTGCCGAAGGGCAACGTCGTGACGAGCGACGCGACCCCGCTTGTCGGCGACTTCGACGGCGACCGCATCGACGACATCTTCTGGTACGGACGAGGCGCACTCGGCGACTCGCGCTGGACCTTCGACGCGACCGGTCGCGCGACAGCGACCTCCGAACAGGTGCGTGGCGAGTACGAACCGTTCGTCGGCGACTTCGACGGCAACGGGGTCGACGACATCTTCTGGTACGGCCCGGGCGCGGGCACCGACTACCTGTGGCGGTTCCAGCCCGGCGGCGCCGCGCAGGCCGCGAAGGTCGCCGCGACCGGCCACGCCACACCGATCGTCGGTGACTTCGACGGCAACGGTGTCGACGACATCTTCTGGTACTCGTGACGCGCAAGGTGCTGGAGTCGGTGCAACGGCGCATGCCAGACTGCCCGGCGGTGGGGAGCACCGTGCACATCGTCCAGCCGGGTCGACGAGTCCGACGCGCCCGTGTCGCCGTCGTCGCGCTGACGCTCGCGCTGCTCGGAACCGCGCTCGTCGCGCCGAGCCCGTCGGAGGCGGCGAGCAGCAGTACGTCGGCGTGGTTCAAGCCCGGCAACGTCTTCACGTGGCAGTTCCCCGACCCGTCGGTGTACGAGGTCGGACCGTTCACGTGGGCGGCGTCGACCGGACAGGGTGGCGCGCACCTGCCGCTGATGTGGTCGACCGAGTCGGCCACGTGGATCGCCCGCACCGACTACACGCCCAACCCGTACAACGCCGACCCCTACCTCAACGACGCGCTGGTCGCCTTCGGCGCCGGGTGGCCGCGCACGATCTTCAACCACTCGTGGATGAAGTACGAGCTTTGGGCACCGTCGATCGCCCGTTTCGGCAACACCTACGTCGCGTACTTCGCGGTGCGCCAGACGACCTCGGCGTTCCGCTTCTGCATCTACACGGCGACCGCGAGCAAGCCTGCAGGTCCGTTCGCGGCGCAGTCGACCCCACTCGTCTGCCGTGGCATCAACGAGCCGAGCGGGCAGAACGCGACGACCAACCCCAACGGCTACATCGATCCCGACGTGTTCGTCGACGCGAACGGCGCGGCGTACCTCATCTTCAAGAGCGAAGGTGGCGACAACGCGAACTACCCGAAACTGTGGTCGCGGCGGCTCACGTCGAACGGCCTGGCGTTCACGGCGTCGCCGGCGGCCATGCTGCTCACCCGCAACACGAATCCCCCCGGCGGCACCGGCAACTGGGAAGGCAACATCATCGAGAACCCGTCGATGGTGCGCCACAGCGGGAAGTACTTCCTCTTCTACTCGGGCAACCTCTGGCGCACGTCGAGCTACGCCACGGGCTACGCGGTGTGCAGCGGACCGCAAGGCCCGTGCTCGCGTCCGGTGTCGACGCCGTTGCTCCAAACGGGTGGCGCGAACGGCTACGGGCCCGGCGCGGCCGACGGCCACGTGGATGCACGCGGCCGGTTGAAGGTCGCGTACCACGGGTGGCGGTGCGCGGGTGGCAACACCGCGACGTGTGGTGACGGGCAGGCCAACCGCCGCACGTTCCGCCAGGCGTGGCTCGCGTGGGACGGCGCGAAGCTCGTCGTGAAGAAGGCCGGGAACAGCTGGGGATCGGGTACCGACTACATCTGGACGTACGACAGCACCGGCGATGCCGACGCCTGGAGCGCGAACAGTGGCGGCACGTACACGCCGGTGGCCGGCGACTTCACCGGCGACGGTGCCGACGAGATCTACTGGTACGGCACCGAGACGACCGTCGACTACCTCGCCACGTTCTCGCCGACGACGCTCGCGATGTCGTTGAGCGGCGTCAACCAGTCGGGTGCGTTCCTCCCCGTGGCCGGCGACTTCAACGGCGACGGCAACGACGACGTCTACTGGTACGCGCCCGGCAACCAGGCGCTCGTGGGTCGTTCCGACGTGCGACCCGAAGACGTCTTCTGGCTCTCCGACGGTGCGAGCATGCACGCGCAGTTGGTCACGCGCGCGCAGGACGGGTTCGGCTACCCGGTCGCGGGCGACTTCACCGGCGACGGCACCGACGACCTGTGGTGGACGGCGCCGGGTGCGGGCCCCGAGGCGTTGTGGGACTTCGACGCCGACGGCGCCGGCGTCACGGTCAACGTCATCGGGAAGGGCAACGTCGTGGTGCGCGACTCGACCCCACTGGTGGGCGACTTCGACGGTGACGGCATCGACGACATCTTCTATTACGGGCGCGGGACGCTCCCCGATCAGCTCTGGACGTTCAACAGCAGCGGCAACGCGTCGGCGGTGGCCAAGACCGTGAACGGCGACTACCGCCCGTTCACCGGCGACTTCGACGGTAACGGCGTCACCGACATCTTCTGGTACGGCCCGGGTCCGGGCACCGACTACCTCTGGTTCTACGAGACCGGCGGCACGTTCACCGCGACGAAGCCCACCAACGGCGGCTACTACACGCCCGTGGTCGGCGACCTGAACGACGACGGCGTCGACGACGTGTACTGGTACAACTGACCGACCGCCCCGCGCAGTTGTACGTTCACGATTGTGACGACGATCTGGTACGAGCACGACGCTGATCCGGACGCGATCCGTGGGCAACGCATTGCGGTGGTCGGGTACGGCAACCAAGGACGGTCGTGGGCACTCAACCTGCGCGACTCCGGACTCGACGTGCACGTCTGCGTTCGCGCCGACGCGAGTCGCGAGCAGGCCGTGGCCGACGGGTTCACCTCCGGTGAGCTCTCGGACGCGTCCGCTGCCGACATCGTGTGTGTGCTCGTCCCCGACGACGTGATCCCGTCGCTGCCGATCGCTCCGCGCGCTGACGCGCTCACGATCGTCGCGAGCGGCTACACGCTCGCGTTCGACCGCTTCACGCCCGCCGGCGACATCGGGATGATCGCGCCGCGCATGCTCGGCCCCGAGGTGCGCCGCTGCTACGAGGAAGGCACCGGCTTCATCACCGCTATCGGCGTTCACGTCGATCGCACCAGCACCGCTCTCGCCCGCACACTCGCGGTCGCACGGGCGATGGGTGGTCTGCGGCAGGGAGCCATCGAGCTGAGCGCGCAGCAAGAGGCGGTCCTCGACCTCGCCGTCGAACAGGCGCTCTCGCCTGCGCTCACCGCGGTCAACAATGCGTTCGTGCAGACGATGCTCGAGCACGGGATCCCGATCGAAGCGATCATCACCGAGCTCGTGCTCTCGGGCGAGGTCGAACGCACGTACCGCTTGCTGCGCGAAGAGGGATACGCGGTGCAGTCGGAGTACCACTCGCCGACCAGCCAGTACGGTCAGCTCTCCCGAAGGGGGCGCTACGACCACCTCGACGTGCTCGGCACGATGCGTGAGCTCGTCGACGACATCGCCTCGGGCCGCTTCGCCGACGAGTGGGACGGCGAGCGCGACGCCGGCTACCCGACACTCGCGCGGCTGAAGGATCAGCACGCCGGCGCCGCCGTGCGGGAGTTCGAAGCTGACCTCCGCCGCCGACTCGGCCCGAAGGCACGGTCGCCTCAGTAGTCGAGGAGCACCTTGACGTCGCGCGCGATGTCGTCGACCTGGGGGAGGATCGCCGCCTCGAGGGTGGGCTCGTAGCCGACGGGCGTGTCGATCGCGGCGAGCCGGAGCACCGGCGCGTCGAGGTGCTCGAAGCACTCGTCGGCGACGAACGCGGCGATCTCCGCGCCGAAGCCGGCGGTGAGGGTGTCCTCGTGGAGCACGAGCACGCGCCCGGTCTTCGCGATCGACTGGGCCACGATGTCGTGGTCCCATGGCGCGATGGTGCGCAGGTCGATGATCTCCACCGCGCCGTCCTGTCCGAGCTGCTGCACGGCAGTGCGCGCGCGGTGCACGGTCGCGCCCCAGGTGACGATCGTCGCTCGGTCGCCGCGCGTGATGTACGCACCGCGACCGAACGGCAGCATCCACTCCTCGGGCGGCATCGGGTCACGCGCGTAGCCCTGCCGGTAGAGGTGCTTGTGCTCGAGGAACAGCACCGGGTCGTCGGCGCGCAGCGCGGTCCGGAGGAGGCCGGCGGCGTCCCGCGCCCGCGACGGGAACGCGATGAACAGGCCCGGCACGTGGGCGAAGATCGACTCGCCGCACTGCGAGTGCCAGATCGCGCCGCCGGTGAGGTAGCCCCCGATCGGCACGCGGATCACCATGGGGCAGCTGAACGCGCCGTTCGAGCGCCAGCGTGTGGTGGCGGCTTCCGACTTGATCTGGTTCATCGCCGGCCAGATGTAGTCGAAGAACTGGATCTCCGGGCACGGGCGCAGCCCGCGCATCGCCTGGCCGACGGCGCGACCGATGATGTTCGCTTCGGCGAGCGGCGTGTTGAAGCAGCGGGCGTCGCCGAACTCGCGCTGCAACCCGAACGTGATGCCGAACACGCCACCTTTGCCCGCGACCTCGCCGAGCGCGCCGGGGTCGGCGTCGGCGACGTCCTCGCCGAACACGCGGATGCGCTCGTCACGGCGCATCTGCTCGTGGAGCGTCAACCGGATCGCCTCGCCCATCGACACGAGCGGCGCGTCGGCAACCGGTTCCGGGTCGGGCGGCACCACCGTGACCGGGAGCGGCGCGGTCACGTGCTCGATCGCGCTGCGAGGGTCGGGACGCGGCGCGTCGAGCGCGGCGAGCGCCGCGAGCCGGACCTCTTCGTGCGCCTCCGCGCGGATCTCCTCCGCGCGCTCGGGGGTGAGCGCGCCGAGGGCCACGAGGCGCTGCTCCAGCAGCCGGATCGGGTCGTGGTCGGCCTCTTCGGCGAGCTCCTCGGGCGGGCGATACTTCTTCTGGTCGTCGGAGAGGGAGTGCGAGTAAGGGCGCGTGACCTCGGCGTGGATGAGTGCCGGACCGACACCGGCGCGCACGCGCGCGATCACCGCCGCGCCCTGCTCGCGCACCGCGAAGTAGTCGCGGCCGTCGAGTGCGGTCACGTCCAAGCCGCGGATGCCGCGCACCATCTCCGAGATCGGCGCGGGAGCCTGGTCGCTCGCGCGCACCGAGATCGCGTAGCCGTTGTCGGCGACCACGTAGAGCACCGGCAGGTGCAGACGGCACGCGGTGTTCAGGCTCTCCCAGAACTCGCCCTCGGAGGTCGCGCCTTCCCCCAGCGACACGTAGGTGATCTCGTCGCCGTGGGCGGTCGTCCCCGGCAGGTCGCGGCGCGTGATGTAGCGGCTGGCTTCGGCACAACCGACCGCGGGCAGGCACTGGCTCCCCGTGCAGCTGGTCTGCGTGACGATGTTGAGATGGCGCGCGCCCCAGTGACACGGCATCTGACGACCGCCGGACGCGGGGTCGTCACACGAGCCGACGGACTGCAGCAGGATCTCGGTGGGCGTGACCCCGAGCGCGAGGGCGAGCGCGCGGTCGCGGTAGTACGGGAAGAACCAGTCGTACGCGGGGCGCAGCGACCGGGCGAGCCCGAGCAGCAGTGCTTCGTGACCCGCGCCGGAGATCTGGAAGAACACGCGGCTCTGGTTGCGGAGCGCGATCTCGCGGTCGTCGAGGAACCGCGACACGCACGCGAGGCGGAAGTCGGCGACGGCGTCGTCGAGCGGCACGTCGAGCGCATCGTGCGCGTGCGGCATGGGAGCGACCTCCCTGCGGCGTGCGGCGACGGGTGCGCCGCGGGACCGTGCCGGCGAGCGTACCCTCGCGCCCAGTGACGGAAACCGACCCCCCGGTCACCCCGTTGCCGTGGCGCGCCCGGCGGCGAGTCGCGCCCACGGGTTTCCGTTCGCCGGCGGTCCGCCACCGCGCGGCCGTGCTCGGCGTCGACGCCGCGAGTGTGCCCGGAACGGGGGCTGCGGGTCGTGTCACTCGCGCCGACGTCGACCGCGCCGGTGCCGCCGTGTCCGCTGCTGTCGCACCCCGCGGCGACGAGGTGGTGCCGTTCCCGCGCATCCGGGCGCGCGCCGCGCCCGCCCTCGTGGCGGCGAAGCGCACGGCGGCGCACGCGCTCTGCGTGGTCGATGCCGACTACTCGGCCGTCGACGTCGCCCGCCTCGCGTCGCGCGCTCGCTGGCGCGCCGAGGAAGGATTCGCGCTCACGTATCTCCCGTTCGTGGCGCGCGCGTTCGTCGACGCGTTGCGGGAGCACCCCTGGTGCAACGCGCGCGTCGAAGGCGACGAGGTCGTCGCGTCGCGCGCGGTCCATCTCGGGGTCGCGGTCGATCTCGACCACCAGGGACTCGTGGTCGCAGTGGTCCGCGACGCCGAGACCCGGTCTCTACGCGGCCTCGCGCGCGCGATCCACGACGTCGCACGGCGAGCCCGCGACAGCGCGCTGACCCCCGACGACGTCGGGAGCGGCACGTTCACGATCACCAACCCGGGAGCGTCGGGTACGTGGATCTCGGTGCCGATCCTGCCCCGGCCGCAGGTCGCGATCGTCTCGACCGACGGCGTGTCCGCGCGGGTGGTCGCCGAGCCCGGCGCCGACGGCCGGGCGGGGTTCGGCATCCGACCCATGGGCCACCTCTGCCTCTCGTACGACGCCGCGGCGGTGCGTGCCGCGGAGGCGGCCGCCTTCCTCCGGCGCGCCCAGGAGATCATCGAGCGCCGGGACTGGCGCGAGGAGTTGTGAGGTCGGCCCCGAGGCCGGTCCGCGAAATAGAATCTGTTCCAATTCGCGCACCGGGCCATCCGGGGGGAGCACACGTGTTGTCGGAGCTCGTCGACCTCAACGACCCGGACGTCTTCGTCCAGGGCGTGCCGTTCGAGACCTTCCGCTACTGGCGGACCCACGACCCCGTCCACTGGACCGAGGAGCCCGACGGCCCCGGCTACTGGTCGCTCACCGCGTACGACGAGGTGACCACCGCGAACCGCGATGCGGCGACGTTCTCGTCGGAGCTCGGCGGCACGATGATCGCCACGCCCGAGCAAGCCCAGCTCGAGCAGATCCGCATGATCATGCTGAACATGGATCCGCCGAAGCACACGCGGTACCGGCTGCTCGTGAGCCACGGCTTCACCCCCAGGATGATCCGCCAGCTCCAAGACCACATCGTCGAGAACGCGCGCGACATCGTCGACCGCGTGATCGAGCGGGGCAGCTGCGACTTCGTCACCGATCTTGCCGCGGAGCTCCCGTTGCAGGTGATCGCCGAGATGATGGGCGTGCCCCAGGAAGACCGGCACAAGCTCTTCGAGTGGTCGAACACGATGATCGGCAGCGCCGACCCGGAGTACGCCACCTCGCCCGACGACGCGATGCAGGCCCAGCTCGAGCTGTTCACCTACGCGCAGGCGCTGGCCGAAGACCGGCGCGCGCACCCGCGCGACGACATCATCAGCGCGCTGACCCAAGCCGAGCTCGAAGGCGATCGGTTGAGCGACCTCGAGCTCAACCTGTTCTTCTTGCTGCTCGCGGTCGCCGGCAACGAGACCACGCGCAACCTCACCGCCCACGGCATGCTCGCGCTGTTCGACAACCCCGACGAGCGGCGGCGCCTCCAAGCCGACATGTCGTTGCTGCCGAGCGCCATCGAAGAGATGCTGCGCGTCGGCGTGCCGGTCATGTACTTCCGGCGCACCGCCACGCGCGACACGGTGCTCGGCGACCGGGAGATCGCCGCTGGCGACAAGGTCGCGCTCTGGTACATCAGCGCGAACCGCGACGACACGGTGTTCGACGACCCCGACACGTTCCGGATCGATCGCGACCCGAACCCGCACGTCACGTTCGGCGGCCGCGGCCCGCACTTCTGCCTCGGCGCGAACCTCGCACGCGTCGAGCTGCGCGCGATCTTCCAGGAGATCCTCACCCGCATGCCCGACATGGAGCTGGCGGGCGAGCCGCAACGACTGCGCTCGAACTTCATCAACGGCATGAAGCACATCCCGGTCAGCTTCTCGCCGGGGCGCCCGCTCGGCCGCGCGTGACGCGACGCGCGCACGCGCTCGTCGCCGCGATCGTGTTCCTCACCGTGGTCGGGTGCGCGGGCGACGACGGCGAGACCAGCGCGACCACCGCGTCGACGGCCACCCCGAGCACCGTGGTGGTGAGCACGGTCGTGCCGCGCACCGACGATGCCGCCGACCTGACGGCGCGGTTCCCGCCGATCGACGGGTACACGTACGTGGCCGCGGGCGACGCTGAGATCGTCGGCCTGTTCGGCGACGCGGTGACGGTCCCGAACGCCCCCGACGTGTTCGAGGCCTTCGCGGCGCGCCGGGTCGAAGACGCCGACGGCACGGCGGTCGCCGCGGTGCTCGCCGCCCGCTTCTCGGAGCGGTACCGAGACGACGACGGCGAGTCGCTCGCGCGCTCGTTCTCGAGCCGCCAGATGGCCGGCGAACGGGTCTACCTCGCGCAGATCGCGGGCGCCGACGGGTCGCGGCTCTACCGCTACATGTGGTTCTCCGACGGTGTCGCGTTCATGGTCCACGGCACCGACCAGGCCCTCGTCGAACAGATCGTCACCGCCGCGATCGACGCCGCCTGAGCCGACGACCTCGCCGGGGATCGCTCTAGACTGCCGGGCTCCGGGCGGTTAGCTCAGTTGGTAGAGCACTTGCATGACGCGCAAGGGGTCAGGGGTTCGAGTCCCTTACCGCCCACCCGTTGTCAGAATCTCGGCGCGATGCCCGGCCCGGGAGAGCGATGACGACCTACGTGTTCGAGGGCTACGAGCTCGACACGCGCCGCCATGAGTTGCGCCATGAGGGTGCGTTGGTGGCGGTCGAACCTCAGGTGTTCTCGGTCCTCGCACACCTCGCCGCGCACGCGGACCGCGTCGTCGACAAGGAGGAGCTGCTCGACGCGGTCTGGCAGACCCGGTTCGTCTCGGAGTCCGCGTTGACGAGCCGAATCAAAGCCGCGCGCCGCGCGATCGGCGACGACGGGCGCGCCCAGCAGGCGATCCGCACGATCCATGGTCGTGGGTACCGATTCGTCGCCGCGGTGACCGTACGCGAATCTCCCGTCGTCGCGGCGGAGATCGACCCGCTGCTGGATGTCGAGCTGGGCTATTGCCGGGCTGACGATGGCGTGCGCATCGCGTACGGCAGCACGGGGTCGGGCCCACCGCTGGTGAAGGCGGCGAACTGGCTCACGCACCTGCGCTTCGACTCGACGAGCGCCGTGTGGCGGCACTGGGTCCGCGATCTGTCTCGCCGTTCCCGACTCGTTCGGTACGACGAGCGAGGCTGCGGGATGTCGGACTGGGACGTCGAGGACGTGTCGTTCGACGCGTGGGTACGCGATCTCGAATCGGTCGTCGAGCATCTCGGTGTCCGACGCTTTGCCTTGCTCGGCATCTCGCAGGGCGGCGCGGTAGCCGCGAGCTACGCCGCACGCCACCCGGATCGCGTCAGCCATCTCGTCCTCTACGGTGCGTTCCCCCTCGGGCGTCGCGTGCGCGCCCGCAGCGAGGAAGAGCAACACGATGCCGCGATCATGCTCGACCTCCTCGAAGCCGGTTGGGGGCGCGAAGACTCGCCGTTCGGGTCGATGTTCGCGTCGCAGTTCATGCCGGAGGGCTCGCCCGAACAGTGGGCGGCGTTCGTCGAGGTGCAGAGGCGCACGACCTCGGCGCACAACGCGAAGCGGCTGATGAGCATGTCCCAGGACATCGACGTGACGGAGGTTGCGCCGGCGGTGACAGTGCCGACGCTGGTGTTGCACGCCACGCGCGACCGGCGTGTCCCGATCGAGCAGGGGCAGCTGTTCGCTGATCTGATCCCGGGCGCGACCTTCGTGCCGCTCGAGAGCCACAATCACATCCTGCTGGGCGACGAACCCGCGTGGAAGGTGTTCGTCGAGGAAGTGGAGCGGTTCATCTCAGCCGACGTGTGAGCGCGGCCGTCCGGTCAGGACGGTCTCCACGTTCTCTCCATGCGGTCTCCAAGCCCTTCACTGCGTGGCAGCGCATCGTTGACGGCATGGACACGTCGTCGCTGCGCACCCAAGGCAGGTCTCCCGCGCTCCGCGCGGCGCGCGACGGCGCGCGGGCGATGGCGCCGTGGCTCCTGGGGATCGCGCCGCTCGGGTTCGTGATCGGCGTCACCACCGCGCGCGCCGATATCCCCGCCCTGGCGGGATGGCTCGCCGGTCCGTTGGTCTTCTCGGCCAGCGCGCAGGCCGTCACGATCGAGCTGCTGGACCGCCACGCCGCTGTCCTGGTCGTGATCGCGGCTGGTCTGGCGGTGAACCTGCGGCTGCTCCTCTACTCGGCCGCGATGGCGCGCTACTGGCAGGGGCGGCCGGCGTGGTGGATCGCGCTCGCCGCGTCCACGTTGGTCGATCCGTCCGCCGCGGTCGCGCTCGACGGCTACCAGCGCTCCGACGACCCGGAATACGGCCACGCGCACTACGCCGGTGCAGCGGCGACACTTGCGCTGGCGTGGCTGGCATCGATCGCGCTGGGCGCCACGGTAGGTGCTGCACTCCCGGGCGGATTGCAGCTCGAGCTGGTGATCCCGCTGTACCTGGTGGGCCAGTTGGTGCGACGTGTGGACGACGCCACGACCCGACGCGCCGTGACGGTCACGGTCGTGCTCGCGTTGGTGAGCGCCGCGGCGCCGTTGCATCTCGGAACGGTCATCGCTATCGCCGGCGGCACGTTCGTCGCCATTCTGACCGGGGACGGATCGCGATGAGCGTGTACCTCGCGGTGATCGCGGTCGGCTTCGGGAGCTACTTGTTGCGCATCAGCATGCTCGTACTCGCAGCGCGTCTCGGCGCCGTACCGCCGCTGATCGAACGCGCCGCCCGCTACGCGATCTCGGTGTCGTTCGCAGCGTTGGCGACGACCGCGTTCGCGTCGCATCTTGCGCTCGCCCGAACCGCGATTGCTCCCGCGGTCGCCCTCGCCGTCGGGATCGTCGCGGTGCAGCGAACACGGTCGCCCCATGCCGCGATCATCGCGGGACTCCCCGCACTGTGGATCGTCACGGCACTCACCCGAACGTAGGAAGTACGCGAAGCCATGCCCGCGTCGTCGCTTCGACAACGTCCAGCCAGGTCAGCGTCACGTGGTGATCGAGGGCATTCCCCGAACCGAGCCCGTCATCGTGAGCGGGACGTGGCGGATGAACGCTGATTCGTGATGGAAGTCCTTGCTGCGCTGCTGGGCGACAGCACGCGGGTGGCCGCCGGCTGGGTCCGAGTACGCGTAGGCGGCCGCGGCGTCAGCGCTCTCCCACAGCGAGATCGTGGCCATGAGCGGCGGGCGTCGCCCCGCGGGTCGTGTCGCCGCAGTTCCCCACACGAACCCTTCGGCGGCCAACGCGGCACGCTCGGCGGGACGGCTCGCTCGCAGGAACCGGACGACTTGGCTCATTCGCAGCTTCCCGAGCGTCGTGACGAGCACGGGACCTTCATGACTGGATGTGCGCGCTCGGGGCACGTCGTCCGGCAGACCGGGCCACGTGCCGTACGCGCGTACCGGTCGGACGACGGCGTGGAAGCCGTTCTCCGCGAAGCGCTGTCCGAGCGGATGGTCGCGCGCGAAGGCGGCCGCGGCCGCTTCGTCGTCCCAGAACGCGATCATCACCGCGCGCCGAAACGTCGGAGGCTGCTTGCTCGCGAGCGGAACTGCGGCTGCGGTGTCGAGCCATCGCAATCCGGGGAC
>DASUMP010000131.1:0-5624 GCA_036277635.1 Acidimicrobiia bacterium
AGCCTGTTCATCGTCCTGAAGCCGGCCCGCTACGTCGACTCCGAAGAGGTCGTCGACGTCAGCCAGATCATGGTCTTCGTCGGCGACGACTTCGTCGTCACCGTCCGCCACGGCGAGTCGTCGGTGCTCGCCGACGTGCGCCAGACGCTCGAGGACGAGGCCGAGAAGATGCAATGGGGGCCCGTGTCGGTGCTGTACGCGATCGCCGACCGCGTCGTCGACGACTACGCCGTCGTGATGCGCGGGCTCGACGGCGACATCGACCAGATCGAAGACGAGGTGTTCAGCGGTCCGATGGCGAAGCACGCCGAGCGGATCTTCAAGCTCAAGCGGGAGTTCCTCGACTTCCGCCGGGCCGTCGACCCGCTCGAGCCCGCGCTCGCCGTGCTCGCCGAGGGCGCGCCGCCGCTCGACCAACGGTCGGCGCACTACTTCCGCGACGTGCACGACCACTTGCTGCGGGTCTCCGAGCACCTCGCCGCGCTCGACGCCCTGCTCGACAGCGCGCTGAGTGCGAACGTCGCGCAGGTCGGGATGCGCCAGAACGAGGACATGCGCAAGATCTCGGCCTGGGTCGCGATCATCGCGACACCCACGATGATCGCCGGTATCTACGGCATGAACTTCGAGCACCTCCCCGAGCTCGGCTGGCAGTTCGGCTACCCGTTCGCGCTCGCGCTGATGGTGGTGGCGTGTCTGATCTTGTACCGCAACTTCAAGCACCGCGGCTGGTTGTGACGGGCGGGTGTCCTCGACGCAGGAACGGGGAACAGAGTCGAAGTCCGTCCTGAGAGACCGCGCCGCCGAGATCCGGAGTCACCCATGTCTGGTATCGCCATCATCACCGAGGCCTGCATCGACACCAAGGACCGAGCCTGTGTCGACGTGTGTCCGGTGCAGTGCATCTACGAGTACGACGCTGCGACGAATCAGCTGTTCTCCGAAGTCGAGGCGGGCGGCGGGATCGAGAACACGCACACGCCGAACCCCGAGGCGATCGCGATCTTCGGCGACAGCCTCCTGTACGTGAACACCGAAGAGTGCACATCGTGCACCGCGTGCTACCAACCCGACGTGTGTCCGGTCGGCGCGATCTACTCCGAGGAGCAGGTCCCGAACGGCTCGGCGAACGCGAAGTACAACTCGAGCGACCCGACCAAGGGCCACGACCACACGTTCTTCATCCAGCACTCCCGCGACGTCTTCGCCGACTGATCGCCGCGCGGTCTGTAGAGAAGGTGGCCGTATGCGGCCACCTTCTCTACCAACGAAACGAGTGCGGTCTCAGGCCGCGATGCTGGTCATGGCGCGCTGGATCTCTTCGAGCACCGACTGGTCGGGCTGCGGCGGCACGACGGCCGTCGGCGTGGTGCGGGTCGTCGCGATGGCCTGCGCGACGCGCGCACCCTCGATCAGCGGCGTGTGACAGCCGACGAGCTTCGTCGGGTGCAGCGACGCGACGCGGTCGACCTGCGCCTGGTACTTCGCGTCGTCGACGAGCGCGAGCCACGGGCTCACGTACTGGCTGAACATCTCGATGCCCGCGGTCCAGAACTGCTCGTCGAGCGTCTCGACCGTGCGCACCGGGGTGAGCAGGGGCGTCGCGAACGAGTCCGAGCCCCAGTACACGCCGGTCGTGGGGTCGAACAGGCCGCGCGTGGTGGGGGAGTCGAACACGGGCGGGCGGACCGTGTGGAGCGTGCGGTCACCCACGTCGAACGACTCGCCGTCGCCGATCCAGCGCCACCGGGTCGGCGGCACCGCGAGCGACTCGCCCATGCGCTCCATCATGAACCAGTTGATGATCAGCGTGGCGTTCGGCGCGGCGTCCATGAGCGCGTTGACGTTGCCCGTGTGGTCGACGTCGTCGTGGCTGATGAACACCCAACGGATGTCCTCGGGCTCGACGATCGAGAACACGTCGGCGAGGTACTGATCGCGGTTCTCGGCCATGCCGGTGTCGACGACCACGGGCTCCGCGGCGCGGATCACCATGCTGTTGAGCGCGACGACGACCGGGGCGGTGCCCTCACCTTGGTGGTCGTGGATCAGGAACGTCTCGGGAGCGATCTCGGTCGGCTCCAAACGGGTCTTCGCAGCAGCGTGCATCGTTGGTCCCTTCTGTCGTGTCGATCGTGGGTTCGGTTCGTGGTGCCGGCGGGCGTCGGGGTGCACCGTGCGCCGTCGGTCTTGGAGGTGGGTTGTGCGGCGGTTGGGCGCCGGGTGACCGGGTCCCAAGCGCTGCGCTCGTCGTCAGCTCCTGGTCTCCACGAGCGCGCGCAACGCGCGGAGGTCGCGGCGCATGCTGTGGCCGAGCCACCAGCGCAGGACCGGGCGCACGACGGGCGAGATGCTGTCGGGGCGGACCTCGACGTCGTAGTGGAACACCGACGAGGTGGCGTGCGCGCCTGGCTCGACGCTGCGGCCGCCCTCGACGGCGCCGCTCGTACCGGTCCCCGCGAAGCGGTAGCGCATCCCCGGTCCGGCCTCGGTCACCTGCGTCTCGGTCACGTACTCGCGCCCGCCGAGCTGCAGCACTTCGCGCACCCGGGTCCCGACCGCCGGCGCGCCGGGACGATCCGCCGACATCTCGGTGATGCCCTTCCGCCAGCGCAGGTCGTTCGGGTAGTCGCTCACCACGGCCCACACCGTCTCGGCGGGCCGGTCGATCTCGATCGAGAAGCGGGTCTGCAGGCTCGTGGTCATGCCGTCCTCCTCCGAGGTAAGTATCTTGAGATCAAGATACTTGATCCAGAGGGGATGTCAAGCGGTGCTCGATCGGCGCCCTTGACGACCGGGGACCTCCGGACAAGAATACGAATCCGGATTCATGTACTGAGGAGGTCGTCGGTGACGACCCAGCTCGCCGAGGCGCAGCGCCCGCCCCAACAGGACCGGAGCCAGCGCAAGCTCGCGCGGTTGCTCGCGTCGGGCCGCGAGCTGTTCGCCGAGCGGGGATTCGCGGCGACGCGGGTGCAAGACATCGCCGCGGGCGCCGGCTGCTCGGTCGGCGTCTTCTATCAGCGCTTCGCCGACAAGGACGCGTGCTTCGCAGCGGTCGCGCAGCAGTTCCTCGACGAGGTCGAGCGCGCCGCGACGGCGATCAACGAGCGCGCCGGCGCGCTCGACGCGCGCGAGCTGTTGCGCGAGCACGTTGAGCACGGTGTCGCGCTGTTCCGTGGGCACCGCGGACTCCTCCGTGCGTTCTTGCGCTACGAGGCGACGAACCCCGGCTTCGACGTGCCGCTCGCACGACTCCTCGACCGGCTCACGACCGACCTCGTCGACGCTTTGCGCGCCACCGGCGCGCGCATCGCGCATCCCGATCCCGACGCCGCGGTCGCACTGGGCGCGCAGGTCGTGCGCGGCGCGCTCGTGCACGAGGCGTTCCAGGACGCCGGTGCGTTGCCGCTCGACGATGAGCACCTCGTCGACGAGCTCACCGACCTGTTCGCCTCCTACCTGAGGATCTCGTGATGAACACCACCACAACCAATACCGACGACCGCATCGGCGCAAGCCCCGAACGGCCGCTCCGTGACCTGACCCCCGCCGAAGTCGACGAGTTCCAGCGCGACGGCGTCGTGTGCGTCCGCCAGGTGATCCCCGATCACTGGCTCGAACGCGTGGCGCGGGCGATCGAACGCGACATCGCCGCGCCGACCGACGTCGCGCTCATGCTGTCGCTCCCCGACCAGGGCTACATCAACGACGTGTTCGTCTGGCTCGGCGACGACGACCTGCGCGCGTTCGTACTCGAATCACCCGCCGCGGTCCTCGCGCACCAAGCGCTCGGCTCGAGCGGCGTCACGTTCTTCTACGACCAGGTGTTCGTGAAGGAGCCGGGCACCGACGTCCCGACGCCGTGGCACCACGACCTCACGTTCTGGCCCGTCGCCGGCGAGCAGCTGTGCTCGATCTGGATGCCGCTCGACTCCGTCGACCGCGCGAGCAGCGGCCTCGAGTACGTGCGCGGCTCGCAGCGGTGGCCCGAACGGTTCAAGGCGATCACGCCCGATTACAACGCGTACATGATGGAGTCCGATCTCGTGGACCCGCCCGATATCGACGCGCACCGCGACGAGTACGACCTCGTGAGCTGGGACATGGAACCCGGCGACGTGCTGCTCTTCCACCCGCTCGTCGTGCACGGATCGGCCGGCAACACGACTCGAGCGCGGCGTCGGCGGGCGCTCGCCACCCGTTGGCTCGGCGACGACGTCACCTACGCGCCCCGCCACGCCACGATGCCGCTCCCGCCCGGCCACGGGCTCGAGCCGGGTGCGCCGATGGGCGGTCCGATGTTTCCCCGCGTCATCGCGTGATCAGCAAACGACATCAGCAAGGGACAACGAAGCACCGATTCGGTACCTCGTTGTCCCTTGCTCGGGGTCAGGGGCGACCGGCGCGCACCGCGGCGGCGGCGTCGACGATGCCGGCGCCGAGGCGCGGGTCGTCACCGGGGTCGGTTGCGGTGTCGAAGAGCAGCTGTTCCACCGCGTCGGGGTCGTGCCCCTGCGACACGAGGAGCGCGGCGACGCCCGCGACGTACGGGGAGGCCATCGACGTGCCGTCGAGCTCCGCGTAGCCGCTGGTGCCGTCGGGGAAGATGCCGGTGGAGCCCGTCGGGACGGTCGACAGGATGCCGACGCCGGGCGCCACGAGCGTGCGCGGGTCACCGAAGTTCGAGAACTCCGCCGGTTCGCCGCCGGGCGCGATGGCGCCCACCACGATGACCGGGACGTCGAGGCGGTAGTTGCGCAGGCGCGGCGTGCCCTCGTTGCCGGACGCGGCCACCACGACGGCACCGAGCTCGTTGGCGTCGACGATCGCCTCGTTCATCGGACCACCGGCGCGCAAGCGTCCGATGAAGCCGGCCTCGCCGAGCGACAGGTTGATGACGTCGGCGTGGTGCTCGGCCGCCCACCGGATGCCGGCGGCGATGTCGTCGTCGGTGCCGGTGCCCTCGTCGTTCAGCACGCGGATCGGCATGATGCGCGCACAGGGCGCCGCGCCGGCGATGCCGATCGCGTTGTCCATCGTCGCCGCCGCGATGCCGGCGACGTGGGTGCCGTGACCGTTCCCGTCGTCGGGCGTGTGGTCGTCGTCGACGAAGTCGATGCCGTCGGTGAGGCGGTCGCGCAGGTCGGGGTGGTCGAGGTCGACGCCGGTGTCGACGATCGCGATCGTCGTCCCGCAGCCGGTCGTGATGTCGTGGGCCTCCGCGAGACGCAGCTCGTCGAGCGCCCACTGCTCCGAGCGCAGCGGGTCGGGGCCGATCGATCGGGCGTTCGCGCTGTCCTCCCACTCGACCGACGTGACGCCCACGACGGCCGACGCCGCGAGGACGGCGGTCAGTCCGGTGAGCGCCCACGGACGGCGCGAGCGACGGCGCGAGCGGGTCGGGTCGGGTTCGTGGGTCGATGCGGTGTTCGGGTGTTCCTGAGGGTGGTGCTGTGTGGTCATGCGCCGACGGTGCGCGCCCGCGCTTTCCTGTGGCGCACGACGACGCGACAGGGGGGCGACAGGAAATGTGAACGCGCCTCCGCTCGACCGCGGTGAGGATCCGCGACACTGGGCGCAGATGACCTGGCGCCGCAGCTGTACGCACGACCAGCCGCCCG
>DASUMP010000132.1:0-2208 GCA_036277635.1 Acidimicrobiia bacterium
CGAGCTGGGGACGCTGATGTCGACTCCGCTCCCCGACGACTACGCGACAGCGTTTCGCGCCTCGGTCGATCGCGCGTACGCGGCCTTCACCGCGCCGGGCGCGTCGGAGAAGATGATGAAGCTGCCGTTCGGCGAGATGCCCGGCAGCGCCGCGCGCGACATCATCACGTTCGACCTCGCCACCCACGTCGCCGATCTCGCGCGCGCCACCGGTCAGACGATCGCCGACCAGGAGATGGCCGAGGCTGCACTGGCGCTCGGCAAGCAGGTGATCGGGCCCGACTTCCGTCAGCCCGGCTACTTCGGCGCCGAGCAGAGCCTCCCCGCCGACGCCCCCGCCGCCGACCGCCTCCTCGCCTTCGCCGGCCGCAGCGTCTAACGATTCCAGAGCGCGCGTCGCAGCAGCTCGCGCCCGCGTACGGGCGCGGCTGCGCGCGACGCGGCTCCGGGTGACGATCCGTCGACGTCCTTCGCCCAGAACATCCGGTCGGGCGCGGCGCCCTCGCCGTACCAGAGGATGTCGAGCGCGTTGTTGTCGGACAGCGAGTCGAAGTAGCCGAGCGTGGGCAACGTCGGGTCGAACGCCATGTGGGTGTTCTCGTACGTCTTCGCGCGGAGCTTGCCCGTGTCACCCGACCAGTAGTGGTCCGGGCTCGGACGCGTGTTCCACCAGAGGATGTCGTGGAGCTCGGTGTCGTCGCCGCTGAAGTTCCCGGCCATCGGAGCGAGATCGCCACGCATCGAGTACGCGACACGGCCCACGCCCGAGAGCACGAGCTCGTCGGTGGTGACGCTCGGCCCGTACCAGAAGATGTCCGTGCGGTCGTCGTCGTTGAAGCGGCCCGGGATCGGATACGCCCCCGGGATGCCGCGCGCCTCGGCCCACGCGAACGTGCCCGCGATCACGCCACCGGGTGATGCGGTCCACACCGGATGACGCTCGGTGGCGAAGCGCCAGAAGAGCACGTCGGACCGGCCGTTGCCGTCGTGGTCCCACATGAAGACCCCGTTGTAGAACCCGTTGATCGTCGCCGACTTCCACGTGAACCGGCCGTCGCCGCGCGACAACCACAAGCTGTCGGGCACCGAGCCGGGCCCGTACCAGAGGATGTCGTCGAGACCGTCGCCGTTGAAGTCGCCGGGGAAGGCATACGCCTCGCTGTCGATCCGCAGCGCGCGCGACGACGCGACCCCGCCGCCGGGCTTGCCCAACCACAACCAGTCGGTGTCGGGCCCGGGAGCGAACCACAAGACGTCGGTCACGGCGTCGTCGTCGAAGTAGCCGACGATCGGCTCGTAGTGACCGCTCACCGAGATCGTGCGCTTGGTCCACGTGCGGTCGCCGTCGGCGAACCAATACGAGTCGCCGGCGATGCCGGGCGCGTACCAGAGGATGTCGTGGTCGACCTCGTCACCGTCCCAGTCGCCGACGAGCGGGAGGAGCCGGCCGGGGATGCGCAGCTGCTGTTCGGTGAAGCGCAACGGGTCTTCGACGGTGGAAACGGAGAGCACGACGTCGAACACCCCGGTGCCGTCGATGGTGGTGAACGAGTTGGGGATCCGCAGACTCCGGGTGCGCGATCCGAGCGTGAGCGTCGAGACGGTGACCCGCACTTCGCACACCTCGTCGGGTGCGAGCGTCACGCCGCTGCACTCGTCGGAGACGATGCTGAACGGCGCGGCCGTCTGCAGCACCCCGACCGGCATCGGCGCGGTCGAGGCGTTGCGGAGCGCGACCGTCTTGACCGGCGCGACCGAGTACTGCTTCAGCGTGCCGAACGCGACCGATCGAGGAAAGACGCGGTGCCCGGAGGGTGGCTTCGACGCGTTCAACGCCACTTCACCGAACACCGTCCCGCCGAGCAGTCCGCATTCGACCTGGAACCGAGCGAAGAACTGGTTGATGTGTCCGCCGGCGTCGACCCCCAGCTCTTCGATCACGAACCGCCCGCCGACCCCACCGCAGTCGGGGTCGTGGACCGGCGTCGAGAGGTACAGGCCGGCAGTCGTCGCGGTCTCGAGCGGCTTCGCGTTCTCGTAGACGCCGAGCGCCAGGTTCTGGCCCGTCGGCGCAGTGAAGAAGATGCTGTGCCCGGACCCACCGAACGACGCGTATTGGAGCTCCCCGCTCTGCACGTTGGCGATCGCGGCAATCTCCACGTGGCCCGACACCGCGTCCTGCGCGCCTTCGCCGTCGAGCACCAAGCC
>DASUMP010000133.1:0-8021 GCA_036277635.1 Acidimicrobiia bacterium
GACGAGGATGTTGCGGCCCAGAGCCAGCTCGCCGGCATCGGTGCAGGGACCGTCGGCGAGGACCTGGCCCTTGCGGACCCGCTGCCCTTCGCGAACGACAGGCTTCTGCGTGATGCAGGTGTTCTGGTTCGAGCGCTTGAACTTGATGAGCTGGTAGATGTCGGCGCCGAATTCCTTCGTCTCGCCGGTCTCCTGATCTTCCGCCTCGACACGCACGATGATGCGGTTCGAGTCGACCAGGTCGACGACGCCGCCACGCTTGCACATGACCACGGCGCCGGAGTCGCGGGCCACGACGTTCTCCATGCCGGTGCCGACGAGCGGCGACTCGGTGCGGAGGAGAGGCACGGACTGGCGCTGCATGTTCGCGCCCATGAGGGCGCGGTTCGCGTCGTCGTTCTCGAGGAACGGAACGAGCGAGGCGGCCACGGACACGAGCTGCTTCGGCGAGACGTCGATGAAGTCGACCTTCTCGTTCTCGATGGAGACGAAGTCGCCCGACTGACGCGCGATGACGCGGTCGTGCACGAGGTTGCCTTCGTCGTCGAGCATCACGTTCGCCTGGGCGATGGTGTAGCGCTCTTCGTCCCACGCGGAGAGATAGAACGCGTACGGCTCGGCCTCGGCCGCCTGCAGCATCTGCTTGCGGCTCTTCGTGCCGGCCTGCGCATTCTCCTTCGCGATGCGGTTGTTTTCCTTCTGCAGATCGCGCTTCTCGACGATCTGTCCGAGGGTGAAGTTCGTGTCGCCGGCCTTCACGATGCGGTAGTGATCGTGAACGCGGCCGTCCTGCACCTTCTTGTACGGCGACTCGATGAAGCCGTATTCGTTGATGCGCGCGTAGCACGCGAGCGACGAGATGAGTCCGATGTTCGGACCTTCCGGCGTCTCGATCGGGCACATGCGGCCGTAGTGGCTCGAGTGCACGTCGCGGACCTCGAAGCCGGCGCGCTCACGCGAGAGACCGCCGGGGCCGAGCGCCGAGAGACGGCGCTTGTGGGTGAGCCCGGCGAGCGGGTTCGTCTGGTCCATGAACTGCGACAGCTGCGACGACCCGAAGAACTCCTTGATCGCCGCGACCACCGGCCGGATGTTGATCAGCGCCATCGGCGTGATCGCCTCGGGGTCGTGGGTGGTCATGCGCTCGCGCACGACCCGCTCCATGCGGGACAGGCCCACGCGCAGCTGGTTCTGGATCAGCTCGCCGACCGTGCGCACACGGCGGTTGCCGAAGTGGTCGATGTCGTCTTCGTGGTAGCCCTGCTCGCGGGCGTGCAGCTTCACGAGGTACGACACCGCGGCGAGGATGTCGGCGCGCGACAAGATGAAGTCGCCGCCGGCGTCGACGTCGGAGGACGGCACCTCGAGGTCGAAGCGCTTCAAGTCGACGCGGTCGTACTCACGCGCCAGCTTCTTCGAGACCTTGTGGCGGCCGACCTTGGCGAGGTCGTAGCGCTTCGGGTTGAAGAACAGGTTCTCGAGCAGCGCGCGCGCCGACTCCGGCGTGGGCGGCTCGCCCGGGCGCAGCTTGCGGTAGATGTCGATGAACGCCTCGTCGACGGTCTCGGTGTTGTCCTTGGCGAGGGTGTTGCGCATCGACTCGAACGGCTGTCCCTGCTCGTCGGTGAACAGGGCGAGCAGCTCGTCGTCGGACTCGCCGAAGCCGAGCGCCTTGAGGAGCACCGTGACCGGCTGCTTGCGCTTGCGGTCGATGCGGACGTAGACGACGTCGCGCTTGTCGATCTCGAACTCGAGCCACGCGCCGCGGCTCGGGATCACCTTGGCGTCGACGATCTCCTTCTCGGGAGACGTCTTGTCCTGGTTGACGCCGAAGTAGACGCCGGGCGAGCGCACGAGCTGGCTGACGACGATGCGCTCGGTGCCGTTGATGATGAACGTGCCGCGGTCGGTCATCACGGGGAAGTCGCCCATGAAGACCGACTGCTCCTTGATCTCGCCGGTCTGCGCGTTCATGAACCGCGCCGTCACGAACAACGGCTGCGAGTAGGTCATGTCGCGCTCGCGGCACTCGTCTTCGGAGTGCTTCGGCGGGTCGAAGTCGGGGTCGGTGAGCTCGAGCTTGAACTGACCGCTGAAGTCCTCGATCGGCGAGATGTCACGCAAGACTTCGCCGACACCTTCGGAGAGGAAGCCACGGAACGAGTCCGTCTGCACCTCGATCAGGTTCGGGAGGTCGCGAACTTCGCGGAGCTTCGAGAACGACAGACGTGAACGGGACGCGAGGCGAGCCAACGTCACTCCATTCCGGGCTGGGTCACGCTGCACAGGAGCCGGACTGCGCGCCGAGACAGCGAACGAGGGCGAACACGTTGCGCGGGCGCGCGCCGAGAAGCGCCAAAGGCTTCGAGAGGCACGAGCGGGCAGACACGGCTACGCCGGAGCATAGCGCGGAGCCATGCCGGCCGCCAAACACCGTCGCTTTCGACCTCGATCCGGGTCGCTCGGACCCGACTCGTGGGCCGCAGGATACGACGAGGCGTCCGGGAAGGCAAGCAGTGTCGGGTCCCGGCGCGCCCGCCGGGACCCGTGGCCCGCTCGACCGAGGCCCTACTTGAGCTCGACGCTGGCGCCGGCCTCTTCGAGCTGGGCCTTCGCCTTCTCGGCGTCTTCCTTCGAGACCTTCTCGAGCACCGGCTTCGGGGCGCTGTCGACGAGGTCCTTGGCCTCCTTCAGGCCGAGGTTCGTGAGCGCGCGCACCTCCTTGATGACCTGGATCTTCTTGTCGCCGGCGGCGGTGAGGACGACGTCGAACTCGTCCTGCTCCTCGGCGGCGGCCTCGCCACCACCGGCAGCGGGGGCGCCGACGGCGGCGACGGCGACGGGAGCGGCGGCGGTCACGCCGAACTCCTCCTCGAAGGCCTTGAGGAACTCGTTCAGCTCGAGGACGGTCATGTTCTTGAAGACGTCGAGGAGCTCGGGGGTGCTGAGCTGCGCCATGGTGGTGGTTTCTCCTTCAGTGCTGCATCGGGACGGGACCGGGCCGGCTACTCGCCGGCGGTCTCGGTGTCGGTGGACTCGGTGGACTCGGGTGCCTCGTCGGCCGGCGCCGCCTCGGCGGCGGGCTCGGCGGCGGCTTCGGGCTCGGCCTCGGCGTCGGCGGCCGCCTCGGGCGGCGCGACGACGTCGGCTTCGGGCTCGCTCTCGGGCTCGGCGGCTTCGGGTTCGGGGGCGGCTTCGCCACCCGCGACCCGCTGGTCGATGTAGGCCGACAGCCCGTAGGCGAAGTTCCGGGTGAACGCCTGGAACAACCCGGCTGCCTTCACGAGCGGCGCCTGGAAGCCGCCGGCGAGCTTCGCCAGCAAGACCTCGCGCGGCGGGACCTCGGCCAGCGCGGCGACGTCGCCGGTGGTCAGCACACGCGTGCCGAGCAGGCCGCCCTTCACCACCAGGCTCGGGTGGCTCCGCCCGAAGTCGCGCAGCGCCTTCGCGGCGTTCACGGCATCCCCGCGCACGAACGCGATCGCCACCGGACCCTCGAGCGTGGGGACCAGCTCGTCGAGGCCGACCTCGCCCGCCGCCCGCCGAGCCAGCGTGTTCTTGAAGATCTTGTACTCGGTGCCCGCGGGACGCAGCGCGGCGCGCAGCTCGGCGAGGTCGGAGACGCTCAGGCCGCGGTACTCGGTGAGGACGGCGGCATCCGCGTCGCGCAGCTTGGTCGCGATCTCGTCGACGACCCCGGCCTTGCGCTGGATCTGGGCGCTCGCCAGGTCGGCCTTGGTCGGCATGGTGCTCCCGCGTGTCGGAATTGGGACGGGGCGCCGCAGACGGCGCCCCGGGACACGCGCTCGGCCGAGCACGCTGACCTGGTTCGCCTCGTCCGGCGGGCCGGGGCCCATTACCGCGAGCACCCGGAGGTGCCCGTGACCGGAGGTCTGGGGCGGATGAGTTCGGACCGGCAGGCTACCGGACGGGCTCTCCCACCCGCCACGCCGGTGTCGGATCAGTGGACCTCGACACGCGCCTCGGGCGAGATCTTCACGCCGGGACCCATCGTCGACGACGCCGTCACCGCCTTGAGGTACTTGCCCTTCGCCGACGCCGGCTTCGCGCGCACGAGCTCGTCGATCACCGCGCCGTAGTTGCGCAGCAGCGCGTCGACCTCGAAGCTCGCCTTGCCGATCGGGACGTGGACGTTGCCGTGCCGGTCGGTGCGGTACTCGACCTTGCCGCCCTTGAACTCCGACACCGCCTTGCCGACGTCGACGGTGACGGTGCCGGTCTTCGGATTCGGCATCAGCCCGCGCGGACCGAGCACCCGGCCGAGCTTGCCGACCTGGGCCATCAGGTCGGGGGTCGCGATCGCCACGTCGAAGTCGAGGAACCCACCCTGGATGCGCTCGACGAGGTCGTCGGCACCCACGACGTCGGCCCCAGCCTCCTGCGCCTCGCGCGCCGCGTCACCCGCGGCGAACACGGCGACCCGGACGTCCTTGCCCGACCCGGCGGGGAGCGAGACCGTGCCCCGCAGCATCTGGTCGGCCTTGCGCGGGTCGACGCCGAGGCGGAACGCCGCTTCGATGGTCTCGTCGAACTTGCGCGTCGCGAGCGTCTTCACGAGTGCGAACGCCTCGGCGGGCTGGTGCAGCGCCTGGCGGTCGAAACGGGTCGCCGCGTCGTCGTACTGCTTGCCGTGCTTGCTCATGTCCCTGGTCTCCGATCAGGTCCCTCGTGGTGCCGTGATCGACCGGCGAGGTGCTCCGGCCGCGGCGACTGCGCCGTCAGTCGACGACGTCGATCCCCATCGAACGTGCGGTGCCCGCGACCTGCGCCATCGCGCCGTCAAGGTCGATCGCGTTCAGATCGGGCATCTTCGTCTCGGCGATCTCCTTCACCTGGGCTCGCGTGACGCTGCCGGCCTTCTCCCGCCGCGGCGCCGTCGAGCCCTTCTCGACCCCGGCGGCCTTGCGCAACAGCACCGGTGTGGGCGGGGTCTTCGTGATGAACGTGAACGAGCGGTCCTCGTAGATCGTGATCTCGGCGGGCACCACCGTGCCGCGCTGCGACTCCGTCGAGGCGTTGTACGCCTTGCAGAAGTCCATGATGTTGATGCCGTGCGGACCGAGCGCGGTACCGACCGGCGGCGCGGGCGTCGCCGCGCCGGCCTCGATCTGGATCCGCACGATCGCCGCAACCTTCTTCTTCGCCATGCCTTCTCGCTCGCTCTCTCGGCGCCGGGATACCCGGCGCCGCCCCTTCGGGGACGCTCGCTCGCTGGGCGAGCTCGCTCGCTTCGCTCGCTCGCCGCGTCGTGCGTCCCGGGGCAGTCGGTTGTTGCTTCCTAGAGCTTGGCGACGTCGCCGAACTCGAGCTCGACGGGGGTCTCGCGACCGAAGATGTTCACGAGCACCTTGAGCTTCGAGCGGTCGACGTCGATCTCGCTGATCACGCCGTTGAAGTCGGCGAACGGACCGGTGACCACGCGCACCTGCTCGGACACTTCGTAGAGCAAGCGCGGGCGCACCTTCTTCTCGACCGGCCCTTCGTCCTTCGCGCCGGTGCCGAGGATGTCTTCGGTCTCGCGGCGCGACAGCGGGGTGGGCTTCGCTCCGCTGCCGACGAAGCCGGTGACGCCGGGCGTGTTGCGCACGACGTACCACGAGTTGTCGTCGAGGTCCATGCGCACGAGCAGGTAGCCGGGGAAGACCTTCTTCTGGACCTCTTGCTTGCGCCCGCCCTTGAACTCGATGACCGTCTCCATCGGGATGACGACCTCGAAGATCCGGTCCTCGACGCCCATCGAACGCACGCGGCTCGCGAGGTTTTGCTTCACCTTGTTCTCGTAGCCGGCGTAGGTGTGCACGACGTACCAACGACCGGGCCGGTCGTAGGGACTCGGCTCGCGACGCTCGACGATCTCTTCGACGTCGAGCAGCTCGGCATCTTCGAGGTCGATCACGTCGTCGGCGGCGTCGGCCTCGTCGATCGTGACCTCATCGGCTTCGACCGCGGACTCCGGCTCGGGTTCGGGCTCGGGTTCGGCCGGGCGGCTCAGCAACGCCGCGAGCGCGTCGTCGTCGACGTCGGCATCGGCGGTGGTGGCGGCCGGCAGATCACCGAGGAGCGCGGCGGCGACCTCCGCGACGTCGTCGTCGGCGTCGGGCTCCGGGCGCGCCGCACCGAGCACACCCGCGGCCCAGTCGGCCTCGGACGGTTCTTCGTCGCGCGGCGACGGCTGGGGTTGCTCGAGATCGTCGGACATCAGCGCTCAGTCGAAGAGGAAGAGGACGAACTTCGCGGAGAGGTAGTCGTATCCGAAGATCACGCCCGTCATGACGAGCACCGCGATGAGCACGATGATCGAGGAGTTGATCACTTCGGGTCGCGTCGGCCACGCGACCTTGCGCATCTCGGCCCGGACCTCTCCGAGGTACTGCTTCGGGCCGGTGCGCTCCTTCGTGGCGGCGTTCGGCGTCGGTCGCCGCTCGGGCGCGCGCGTGCGATCGGAGCCCTGTTTCGCCATCTGGCGCTTGACTTGTCGGTTCACGGGCTGCCTCGGACGCGAGTCCTGCGAGCAGGGCAGGAGGGACTCGAACCCCCAACCGCCGGTTTTGGAGACCGGAGCTCTACCAATTGAGCTACTGCCCTCGGGGCCGGGTGGCGGAGGGTCAGGATAGCAGCGGCCCTCGACGGGCTCCCGGCCGGGCGCTCAGCCGGCGAGCCGCTCGGGGCCGCGCCGTGAACGGGCGATCAGCACCGCGGCGGTGGCCGCGGCCGTCATCGCGGTCCCGCCGATTGCGGCGGCGTACGCGATCCGCCGGCTGCGCGCCGAGCGCGCCAGCTCGCGCTCCACCGCCTCTTCGAGGGAGACGAGCGTGTCGGCGAGCAGCCCGGGCGTCGGCTCGAGGTAGCGGGTGCGCAGCAATCGCAAGGCCCGGAGCAGGCGCCGGTACCGCACCAGCTCGGCCTGGCAGCGCAGGCACGACGCGATGTGCTCGTCGACCTCGGGCGCGCTCGGAGCGGTGCCGTCGACGAGGCCGGGCATCAGGAGATCGACGTCGTCACACTGCACGGGACTCCACCTCCCCGGTGGCTTCGAGCACGTCGCGCAGCTTGCGGCGCGCGCGGTGCAGGCGGACCTTCGCCGCGGTCACGGTGATCCCGAGCTCTTCGGCGATCGCCTCGTGGGGCAGGTCGTACACGTCTTTCAGGACGACGACGTTGCGCAGCTTCGGCGGCAGCTCGTCGAGGGCGTCGGAGAGACGGTCGAGCTCGGCGCCGGACTCGGCCATCGCGGCCGGTTGGCCCTCGAGCCGGTGATCGATCGGCTCGGCGACCTCGTCGAGCGGTTCGGCGCGCTGGCGCTGCCGACGCTTGACGTGCGTCGTGGCCGCGTTGGCGGTGATCCGGTACATCCAGGTCGAGAACTGCGCCTCGCCTCGGAACTTGCCGATGCCACGCCAGGCCCGGAAGTACGCCTCCTGCACCACGTCGCGTGCGTCCTCCTCGTTCCCGGTGATCCGGCGTGCGAGCGTGAACGTGTCGACGAAGGTCTGGCGCACCAGCTCGTCGAAGGCGCTGCGGTCGCCGCGCTGTGCGGCGACGATCAGCTCGGCCTGGTCCACGCACGCTCCCCGGTCGGCTGCGGGGGTACGACCCGGAGTGGCCCGAGGGCGTTACACCGGGTCGGGACGCGATGCGCCCCCGGGCCTCGGTCCGGGGGCGCTGGTACTAGCGGGTCTCCTTGTGGACGGTGTGCCGCTTCTCCCAGCGGCAGTACTTCTTCATCTCGATCCGCTCGCGGTCGTTCATCCGGTTCTTCACCGTGATGTAGTTGCGCCGCTTGCACTCTTCGCAGGCAAGGGTGACCTTGACCCGCTTGTCGCTCGCCATCGCTCGTGTGTCCTTCTGTCCGTGCGGTCGCTACTTGAGGATCTTGATGACGCGGCCGGCGCCCACGGTGCGGCCACCCTCACGGATCGCGAACCGCAACCCCTCTTCCATCGCGATCGGCTTCCCGAGCTCCACGGTCATCTCCGTGTTGTCACCCGGCATCACCATCT
>DASUMP010000134.1:0-18376 GCA_036277635.1 Acidimicrobiia bacterium
CCGGCGGCGTTCTCGCTCACCGAAGCGTTGGACGCACTCCCACGACAGCAGCGCATCGCGGCGAGCCTCTACTACGTGGAACAGCTGTCGATCGCCGAGGTCGCGTACGCGATGGAGCTCTCGGAGGGCGCGGTGAAGTACCACCTGCACCACGCTCGCGGCGCGCTCCGACCGCTGCTCGCCGATGCCGTCACCGGAGACGACTCGTGAGCCCGCGGTCGATCGACGACTTCGAGCCCGATCCGATCGATGACGCGATCGGACGGTCGCTGCGCGACCTCGCGCCGCGCGCCGACGACACCGACGAGGTGCTCGGCGCGCTCGAACCGCGCGCGATCCGGGCGCGCCGGCGCCATCGGGTCGGTCGCGCGGCGAGCGCCGCCGCGGTCGTCACGCTCGTCGCCGGACTCGGCGCGCTCGCCGCCGCGAACGATCCGGATCGCGGCGTGCCGTTCGCCGCGACCACGACGGTGCCCGGTGCAACCACGTCGACGACGTCCACCACCGCTCCCACCACGGCCCCGACCACGGGTGTCCCCGTCGGCGGGACCACACCCGGGAGCGGGACGACGCCAGACGCGACGCCCGCGCCGACGACGGGCACGACCACACCCACGACGCTCCCGGCCGAGGAACGCACGTTCACCTCCGACGGCGGTTCGGTCTGGGTCCGGCTCGAGGGCGGGACGCTCACGCTGATCGCCGCCACGCCGAACGCCGACTACACCGCCGAGATCGTCGACGAGCGCGCCGATCGCGTCGAGGTGCGCTTCACCTCCGATGACGGCGATCGCGAGTCGCGCATCCGGGTCCGGATCGAGGACGGCCGGATCGTGGACGACATCGAGAATTCGGGCTGACGCGCCAAACCATCCGGTCGACTGCGTCGTGTGGACGGTGTTCTCACCCCCACCAAGGAGTCATCGTGACGGAGCACACCCCCCGCCCCTCGATCGCCCGCCGCCGCCGGCACATCGTCACCGCCGCCGGACTCGGCACCTTGGCCGCGCTCGCGCTCGCCGTCCCCGCCTTCGCTCGCGACGGCGCCGACGACCCGATCGGCGAGCACTCCACGACCACCGACGTCAGCACCGACGACTCTTCGAGCTCGTCGACCCCCGTGACCGCCCCCGACACCACTGACGACACCACCGACGACACCACCGACACGACGACCGACGACACCACCGACACGACCGACACCACATTCGACGACCACGGCGACGACGACGACACCACCGACACGACCTTCGACGACGACGGCGACGACGACAACGACGACGTGGCGGTCGCCCCGTTCAGCGAGACGTGGACGCTCACCGGCGGAACCGTCTCGGTCAGCTACGCCGACGGCGCGCTGCACCTCGACGCCGCCGCACCGGCGGCTGGGTTCACCGTGCGCTCCGAGACGCGCCCCGACGAGGTGAAGGTCCGCTTCGAGTCCGACGACCAGCGCTCCGAGCTCGAGGTCCGTGTCGACGACGGCCGTCTCCGCGTCGAGGTCGACGAGGACTGATCGGGCCGGCCCCCCGAACCGCCCGCTCGCGCAACCGGCGCGGTCCCCGGTGCACACAGCACCTGGGGCCGCGCCGGAACCGCCGGTCCGAGGTTCCCGTGCTCGCCTGGAGGAACCCGGACCGGCTGGACGCGCGCTGCTGTGCTAGCCGTCGACGCGCTCGGCGGTGGCCCGCCGGGTCAGCGACAGCAGGAGTGCGCCGAAGCCACACAGCGCCACGCCGACGAGGAAGAGGTACGGCGCACTTCCGGTGAACGGGAGTGAACCGCCGGTACCGCCCGTGAAGCCCGCACCGCCCGTGAAGGCGCCGCCACTCACGTCGATGTCAGGGCCGGGTCCCACAAGGTTCGGCACGGTCGTGCCGGCTCCGCCGAGGTCGACGGTCGTCGAGGTGCTCTCCACCGTCGTCGTCGTCGCGCCTCCGCCGACGGTGGTCGACGTCGTCGGTCCCGCTGTCGTCGTGGTCGGCGCGAGCGTCGTCGTGGTCGGCGCCAGCGTGGTGGTCGTCGGCCCAACCGTCGTCGTGGTCGGCGCCAGCGTGGTGGTCGTGGTGGCTCCGGTGTCGTAGCAGAAGCTGATGTGGCTGATGGCGGGGCGGTTGCCACCGTCGTTGATCGGCGTCACGAGCTCCGTGCCGGCGGTCGCGCCGCCAGATGCGTACACGAAGGCCGCCGAGCCACCCTTCACGATGACGGCATCGACCGGCAGGTTGGACGACCAGTTGACGACGCCAGTCGCGACCACATCGATCGTCACGGTGAGGACGCCATCGGTGTAGGTGCCGTCGCTCGGATTCTCGATCTTCAGCTCGTGCGCATACCCGAGATCAGCACAGCTCGGGTTGCCTTCGACGAGCTGTGGCTCGATCGTGGTCGAGCCGGCGACGCCCTGGCCGAGGAATCCGATGAGGCCGGCCACCGACAGCAGCAGGCCGATCATGAAGAAGCCGGGTGCACTCCGTCGAGACACGGATCCGAACTCGCGCGTGTTCGCCAACGCCGTGACATTCGAGTGCACGTGATCCTCCAGCAGCCGTCCGTGATCCCAGTCGAGCCTGCAGTACCCCGGCACGGGCGTCACCACACAACAACGTCGCCATACAACAACGAGGAGTCAGCGGAAATCGCGTGACCGGACGCCGTCGGCGAGGCTGATCGGGAGTCGGGTGATGCGACCCGCGACCAGATTGATGACGCCCTGGTGTCGCTCGAGCACACCGCGGACGCGCAACGCGGGCGCGCCGCGAGCGACGATGCGGAACCGCTTCCACACGCCGCGGGTGCAGATCACGTTCACGAGTCCGGTCTCGTCTTCGAGGTTCAAGAACACGGTGCCCTTCGCGGTGGCTGGCTGTTGGCGGTGCGTCACGACCCCGGCGACCTCGACGACGGTGCGGTCGGGCAGCGCGCGCAGCGCGGTGGCGGTCACCACTCCCTGACGGTCGAGCTCGGCGCGCACGAACTCCGTGGGGTGCTTGCCGACGGTGAGCCCCATCGCCCACAGGTCGGCGGCCACTTCCTCGGACTCGGTCATGCCCGGCAGCTGTGGTGCACTCGCACCCGAGACGAGGCCGGGCAACGTCTCCACCACGGTGCCGTTGCGCCGCACGGTCGGTCGCGCGTCGGCGATCGCGCCGGCAGCCCACAGCGCGGTGCGGCGCGACTGGCCGAAACAGTGCTCGAACGCGCCCGCGGTGGCGAGCGCCTCCACCTGGTCGACGGTCGCGCCGGTACGTCGCACGAAGTCTTCGAGGTCGACGAACGGTTGGCGCTCGCGTTCGTCGTCGAGGTGGTCGAGCAGCGCGTCGTGGAGTCCACGCACCGATCGCAAGCCGAGGCGGACCGCGAAGTTCGACGGCTCCGCGTGGAACCCGGGAAGCGGCGCACCGACGGGACCGAGCTCGGCGGGACGCAGCTCGAGCGTGGCGTCGCGGCGCGACGCGTGCAGATCGGGACCGAGGACCGCGACCCCGTGCCGACGCGCGTCGCGCACGATCGTGTGCGGCGAGTAGAAGCCCATCGGTTGGGCGTTCAGGAGCGCCGCGGCGAACTCGGCCGGATAGTGGTACTTGATCCACGAGCTCGAGTACACGAGGTAGGCGAAGCTCACCGAGTGGCTCTCGGGGAAGCCGAAGTCGGCGAACGCCTCGAGCTTCTGGCAGATCTGCGCCGCGGTCTCCCCCGTGATCCCCCGTTCGGCCATCCCGCGCAGCAGCCGGTCGCGCATGCGGGCCATGCGCGCGTGCGATCGCTTCGACCCCATCGCCTGGCGGAGCTGGTCGGCTTCGGCGGCGCTGAACCCCGCGACGTCGACCGCCATCTGCATCAGCTGCTCCTGGAAGAGCGGCACGCCGAGGGTCTTGCGCAACGACGGCTCGAGCAGCGGGTGCAGGTACGTCACCTCCTCTTCGCCGTTGCGGCGGCGGAGGTACGGGTGCACGGAACCGCCTTGGATCGGCCCCGGTCGGATCAACGCGACCTCGACGACGAGGTCGTAGAAGCAGCGCGGCCGCAACCTCGGCAGCGTGGCCATCTGCGCGCGGCTCTCGACCTGGAACACGCCGACCGTGTCGGCCGCGCACAGCAGGTCGTAGACCTCGGGCTCCTGGGGGATCGTCGCGAGGTCGATCTCGACACCTTCGTACTCGCGGATCATGTCGACCGCGAGGTGCAGCATCGAGAGCATCCCGAGCCCGAGCAGGTCGAACTTCACGAGTCCGGCCGCCGCGCAGTCGTCCTTGTCCCACTGGAGGACCGATCGACCTTCCATGCGCGCCCACTCGACCGGGCAGAACTCCACGAGGGGGCGATCGGCCATCACCATCCCGCCCGAGTGGATCCCGAGGTGCCGTGGGAAGTCGAGCACCTCCGAGGCGAGCCGCAAGGCCAACGCCGGTATCGCCGGCGGGCGGGTGGCACTCGGCGGCCCGTCCAGCACCGCTCCGTCGCGCGCCCGATCCCGCTCGGTGCGCTCGAACCGACGCGTCTGGTGCTCGCGAGCCGGAGACGAGTCGTGATGCGGCGAGCGAGCATCGCGAGCGAGCTCGCCGGAGCGGCGAGCGCCCGCGGGCCGGGTATCCCGGCCCGCAGCGAGCGCGACCGACAGCTCAGAAAACGCTTCGGGGCCGGCCGCCCAACGGTCGACCCAGCGGGCGAGCGCGTCGGCCTGGCCGGGAGCGACGCCGGTGGCCTTGGCCATCTCGCGCAGCGCCGAGCGGGGTCGGTAGGTGATGACGTTCGCGACCTGGGCGGCGCGCTCGCGGCCGTAGCGGTCGTAGACGTACTGGATGACCTCTTCGCGCCGCTGGTGCTCGATGTCGAGGTCGATGTCGGGAGGTCCTTCGCGCTCGGGGGAGAGGAACCGCTCGAACAAGAGCCCGAGTGCGACCGCGTCGGCCTTGGTGACGCCGAGCGCGTAGCAGACCGCGCTGTTCGCCGCGCTCCCCCGCCCCTGGCAGTAGATGTCGGAGGTGCGGCAGAACTCGACGATCTCGTGCAGCAACAAGAAGTAGCCGGGGAACCCGAGCTGTTCGATCACCGACAGCTCGTAGGTGATCTGGCGCATCGCTTCGCCGTGATGGGGATGGCTGGACGGGTACATCACCGCCGCTCCACGCCGCACCAGCTCGCGCAGCCACGTCGTCTCGGTGTGTCCGGGTGGTACCGGATAGTCGGGAAGCCGCGGTGCCGCGAGACGCAGATCGAACGCGCACTCGTCGGCGATCTCCACCGTGCGCTCCACCGCACCGGGCCAGCGCGCGAACCGACGGTGCTGTTCGTCGGCGTGGCGGAGATGCGCGAACGGTGCGGCCGGGAGCCACCCATCGAGCTCGTCGAGGGAACGCCGGGCGCGCACCGCCGCCAATGCCGTGGCGAGCTGGCGGCGCGCCGGCGTCGCGTAGTGCACGTTGTTCGTCGCGACGACGCCGACGTCGGTGCGCAGCGCGAGCTGGACGAGTGCATCGTTGCGGTGCCGGTCGAGCGGATCGCCGTGGTCCCACAGCTCGATCAGCACGCGATCACGACCGAACGACGCGACGAGCTGCTCGAGCGCGCTCCGAGCGGCCGCGGGGCCGTCGCGCGCGAGCGCGGCGGGCACGGTGCCCTTCCGGCAGCCGGTGAGCACGAACCACGTGTCGTTGCGCGGACTCGAGGTCGCGCCGGTGAGGTGCACGGGCGCGCGCGCAGCCGCGGCGAGCTCGGTGAGGGTGAGTCGAGGAGCACCCTTCTCTCCCGCGAGCTGCGCCGTGCTGATCGCACGCGCGAGACGTGCGTACCCGACCGGACCCTGGGCGAGGACCACGAGGTGCTCGCCGGGCGGATCGGGCATCCCGTTGGGCGGCTGGTGCGCGCCGATGGTGAGCTCGGCTCCGAACACGGTGGGCAACCCCACGCCGCGCGCGGCTTCCGTGAAGCGCACCGCGCCGTAGAGCCCGTCGTGATCGGTGATCGCGAGCGCGTGGAGCCCGAGGCGCGCGGCTTCCTCCACGAGCTCTTCGGGATGGCTGGCACCGTCGAGGAACGAGAAGTTCGTGTGGCAGTGCAGCTCGGCGTAGCCGCGTGACGGGTCCATCTCAGTCGTAGACCGCTTCGAGCGCGGCGACGCCGTGCTCGAGCACCACGAGACACGCGACCTCGAGCCCACCGGTGTCGACGAGCACCTGCCAGCGCACGCACCGTCGGCGCGTGACCTCGTCCCACCACCGCACGTCGTGGGCCCACGGCCCCGCCCACGCGATGACGCGCCCGCCGCCGCCGGGCAGACGCGCGCAGTCGAGACGGTGCGGGGCGCCGGTGGCTTCGCCGCGCCCGGTCACGCGCACCGCACGCCCCTCGATGTCGACGAGCGACGCAGGAACGGGTGGGTCGTAGACCCGCGCGGGTGCTGGTGACGGGACCGCACCCGGCCATGTCGGAGTCTCCCCCGCCACCGCGAACGGCGCGTCGCGCGGCTCGCCCCAGGGGACGGCGCGCACCTGCTCGGCCGGAGTCCGCCCGCCGACCCGCACGAAGGTCACGACCGCCTCGTGACCGAGCATCCCTTGCAGCCGGGACAACGCGCGATCGGCACGCGCGTGCGCGGCCGCGTCGCCGCCCCAGAACCCGAGCTGGCGGCCTCGCACCGGCACGACCACCGCAGGAGTGAGTCGCACCATCGTGAGCGCACCGGTCGTGGAGTCGAGCCCGGCATCGGCGAGCGCCGCCGCGTCCTGGCGGGCACGCGGATCGTCGTCGAGCGCGACGGCGACGTGATCGGCCGCGCCCGCGAGCCACCCGTCGAGCTGCCAGCGCACACGCTCCACCAACGCGTGCGCGCCGAACCCGTCGGCGTGTCGCCACACGCGCGCGAGTCGCTCGCCGTGCTCGGTCTCGGCTTCGACCATCACCTCGGTGCAGGCGAGCCCCATCGCGCCGAGGCGCTCGACCATGCGGTCGGCCATCGCCTTGGCGGTGAACGCGGCGAGCTCGACGCTCGCCACCGGCGGGTCGAGCTCGGCGTGCTCCACGAGGTCGGGAGGGGGGACCACGAGCACCGGCGGCCCGTCGCCCCGGCCGCTCGCGATCGCGTGGAGGTGCGCCCCCTCGTCGCCGAACCGGGCGAGGACGGCGTCGGCCGGGAGCGCAGCGAACGCACCGAGCGTCGCGATCCCGAGCCGGGTGAGCAGGTCGACGAGGTCGGGGTGCTCGAGCTCACCCACCGGGAACGGCTCGAGGAACGCCGCGGCGTCGCCGACGGGGACGACGACCGCGGTCCCGGGTGCGGCACGGCGCGCCGCGAGTCGCGCGGCGAACGCACCGTCGGCGATGCCGACCCGGACCGCGGCGTGGTCGAGCCCGGCCAGCGACTGCGCGACGAGTTCCACGACACGCGCGGCGAGCGCGTCGTCGCCGCCGAAGTAGCGCGCGGGACCGTGCGTGGGGAACGACAACAGCCCCGGTCGTTCGAGGACCACACGCGGTGTGAGCTGCTCGACCGCGCGAGCGACCGATTCGAACGCGCGCGCTTCGTTCGCGGCGTCGGCGTCGACGACACAGAGGTCGGCGCAGCACGCCTCGGCCTCGCGGCGGCGCATCCCCCGCCGCACCCCGTGTGCGCGCGCCTCGACCGATGCGGCGCGCACCACGACGCGGTTCCCCACCCGTTCGAGCACCGCGACGGGAACGCCGCGCGCGGTGGACTCACGCCGCCGGTGCGCGAGGACGGGCCAGTCGGCACACCACACACAGCACGTCCGGACGACCGCAGGGTTGGCCACTGGCCGTCATCCCGCGACTGCGTGCACCGCGTGTCCACGGTGCGCACCTGCACCCTTGCCTTCGACGTGCACGCGCCACCGTCGAGTGCGCAACATGCCCGCGCCGGGCGCCAAGCCCACCCAATCGGAGCCGAGGACGTGCACCCGGACCGCGGCCTCCACCGGCCAGGTGCCGATCGGGACGAGCACCGCACCACGCTCGCGTGCCCGCGCCACGAGACGGCGCGCGTCGCCGACCCGCAGGCGCGCGGGGACGGATCCGGCCACGAGGGTCATCCCGTCGAGCAGCGCTGCCACCACGGTGGGCCATCGGTCGGCGGCCGTCGACCGCACCACGGCGAGCCGTTCGGTGACGACGCCTGCCTCGGCGGCGGCGGCACCGCCGAACGTGCCGTCGTCGAGGACGGCGGCCCATTCGCCGCGGGCGGTGACCTCGGCGGCGAGCGCGCCGACGACCGAGGTGACCCCCGCGCCGAGAGGCCCGTCGAGCGCGAGGACGGAGCCCCGCCGCAGCGAGCCGCCGAGCACCTCGGCGAGCGGTCCGGTGAGCTCGAGCACCCGGGCCCGGGCGAGCACCGCGGGACGGACGGCACCGGCGAGAGCCCGCAACCCCAGCGCGGACGCGGGGTCCACGACCTCGAGGGACTCCTCGGGCTCCGCCAGCACCATGTGCCCACCGTATCGAACACATGTTCGATACGGCAAGGGGGCTCAGGCGAGCCGCGCGGCCCCGAACCCCAGCGCGGTCGCCGCGATCACACTGGAGACGAACGCCAGGACCATCGTGCGGACCGCGTCCCCGATCCGGTCCGCCACATCGACGCGCAACGCCGCGTGGCCCTCCGCCAACTCGGCCCGGAACTCACCAAACGCCCCGAACAACTCGTGACGCAACGCGCCCTGACCCTCCGCCAACTCGGCCCGGAACTCACCAAACGCCCCGAACAACTCGTGACGCAACGCGCCCTGACCCTCCGCCAACTCGGCCCGGAACTCGGCACGAAGCAGCTCGATGCGATGCTCGACGGATGCGAACCGCAAGTCCATGCGCTCCTCGAGCGCATCGAGATCTCGCTTGGTGGCGACGTCGGCCCAGCCGACCGGAGGCAGGTGCTCCATCAACGTCGTCGCCTCCTCCCGACCGAGGATCTGCTCCAACTTCACGAACAGCTCGTGCCGAGCGCGCTCGCTGATCACCATTCTGACCTCCCCGTGGACGACCATCACGCACGGGGAAGTGCGGGCGACCGGCGTCGCCAGACGCGTCAGACGACGGGGGAAGGCTTGTACTCGATGCCGCGGGCGTCGGCCGACCAACCGGCTTCGTCGCCGTAGTACTCGAAGAGGTGCTCGACGGCGTGCAGCACCTTCGGTTCGAGCGCTGTCCACGCGTCGACGGGCGCTTCGACCGACACGACGTTGGAGTACACGGTGACCCGGCGGGCGCCGAGGTCGAACAGGCGCCGCGCGAGCACGTCGGCGGGCCGACCGCCGCGCACGTCGTCGGCACTCGCGTACCGCTCGATGGCCATGCCGGTGAGCGACCGGTTCGTGTCGAAGAACCGCACCTCCGGCGACGACCCCGGACGCGCGGTGACGGTGATGAGCTGGCCCATGGGCGTCAGCGTAGAGGGAGCGCCCGAGTCGACGAGGAACCGCGTCTCGCGGGGGGCGCGGCCGTACGCTGCTCCCACCGATGGCCGACGCCCCCGCTCCCCCGCCGTCCGGCGAGCACACCGCCACCGACGTCGCGCTGACCCATCCGGGGCTCCCGCCGTGGCCGTGGCTCCTGCGCGCGATCGCGCTGTTCTGGCTCGTCTACTTCGTGTTCGATGCCGCGTCGGGCCTGCTCTCCGCGCTGCGCAGCCTGTTCGTCATCCTCTTGGTCTCGCTGTTCCTCTCGCTCGCGCTCGAGCCCGCCGTCGACTGGCTGGCCCGTCGGGGGTGGCGCCGCGGCTCGGCGACCGGGCTGGCGATCGTCGTGCTGCTCGTCGCGACCGCCGGGTTCGGTGTCGTGATGGGCTCGCTGGTCGTGAACCAGGTGAGCGACTTCGTCGACGAGGCACCGCAGTACCTCCAAGACATCGAGGACTGGGTGAACGACCGCTTCGACGCCGACCTCGAGTTCGACGACGTGATCGCGGACCTCGAGGACCCCGACGGCGCGGCGCGCCAGTTCGCGGAGGACCTCGCGGGCAACGCGCTCGCGTTCAGCGTCGCCGCCATCGGCGTGCTGTTCCAGATGCTGTCGGTGCTCCTGTTCACCTTCTATCTGGTCGCTGACGGGCCCCGGCTGCGGCGCACGATCTGTTCGGTGCTCCCGGCCCATCAGCAACGCCGCGTGCTGTGGGCGTGGGAGATCGCGATCCAAAAGACCGGGAGCTACCTCTACTCACGTTTGGTGCTGGCGACCTTCTCGGCCGGCGCGACGATGCTCGTCCTCGGGATCATCGGCGTGCCGTACTACGTCGCGCTCGCGTTGTGGGTCGGGATCATCTCCCAGTTCATCCCCGTCGTGGGCACGTACCTCGCCGGCGGCCTCGCGGTGCTCGTCGCACTGCTCAACGATCCGGTCGACGGAGTGCTGACGCTGGTGTTCATCGTCGTGTACCAGCAGATCGAGAACTACGTGTTCGCGCCGCGCGTCACTGCGCACACACTGCAGCTGCACCCCGCGATCGGCTTCGCGGCAGTCGTGGTCGGCGGCAGCGTCCTCGGACCCGTCGGCGCCCTGCTCGCCGTGCCGATCGCAGCCGTGCTGCAAGCGTTCATCTCCACGTTCGGCGAACGTCACGAGGTGGTCGACTCGGATCTCACCCAGGAGGTACCGGCACCACGCGCCCGGCGGTCGTGGCTGCCGTGGCGGCGCGACGGCGGCGACGACTAGGGCGCCGGGTCGAGCAGCACGAACGCGCGCACCGGGAACGTGCCCAGTCCTCGCACCGCGACCGGCGCGGCGAAGAAGCGGCCCGGCTCGCGCACCTGGTCGAGGTTGCACAGGTGCTCGACGATCGGGATCCCCGCCGCGAGGAGCGCGGTGTGGACCGGCCGCTCGCCGTCGTGGGTGCCGTCGATGTTCAGCGAATCGATGCCGACGAGCGCCGCGCCCCCGCGCACGAGCAGCTCGGCGGTCGCGGCGCTGAGGTGGGGATGGCCGTGTGCGTAGGCGTCGGTTCCCCAGTGGCGGTCCCAACCCGTCGCGAACACCACGGCACGACCACGGACCTCGCGGCCCGCGAGTGATGCCGGCTCGATGACACGATCGGCGACTCGCACGAGCACGAGCGGGAGGTCGACCGTGCACCGCAGCGGGAGGTCGGCGAGGTCGTCCCCGCCGGCGAAGCGATGGAACGGCGCGTCGAGGTAGGTGCCCGTGTTGGCGACCATCTGGATCCGGCCGATGTGGAACTCGGTGCCGGGCGCGTAGACCTCTCGCGACGCCGCGCGGGAGAGGTGCTCGTCCACGACCGGCCCGGGCAGCCCCGGATACGTGACCATTCCGGACTCGACGACGTGGGAGCAGTCGACGAGGCGGGGGTGCTCGACCGCGTTCACGCCGGGAACAGCTGCGGCTGTCGCTCGACCCGCAGCCCGCTCCACGGCAACGACGACATGAACACCCACGACCGCCGGTGGATCGCCGAGGGGCCGTACGCTGCGAGCGCGCACCTGTGGACGGGTGCGGGGTAACCCCGGTTCGTCTCGAACCCGTAGGCCGGGTAGTGCTCGGCCGCCTCGGTCATGAGCGCGTCGCGCGTCACCTTCGCGACCACCGACGCCGCCGCGACCGACAGCACGGTCGCGTCACCCCTCACGATCGTGCGGACGCGGCCGTTCGCGCGCAGGTAGTCGTGGTTGCCGTCGAGGATGATCCGATCGGGGACGACACCGACCCGAGCCAGCTCGTCGAGCGCGCGCGACGCGGCGCGCCGCAGCGCCTCCGTCATGCCGAGCTCGTCGCACTCACGGTGCGTCGCGTGTCCGACACCGATCGCGGTCGCCCACTCCCGGATGCGGGCCGCGCACGCGGTGCGTTCGAGCGGTGTGAGGAGCTTCGAGTCGCGCACGCCACGCAGGTGACGGTCGGGGGCGACGACGGCGGCGACCGTCACCGGCCCCGCCCACGATCCGCGCCCCACTTCGTCGATCCCGCACACGACCCGGTCGCCCGCCTTGCGATGCGCGCGTTCCACGCGCAGGGTGGGCGTCGGGCCGGGGACCACGCGCTCGAAGTTACCGCGACCGCTGGCGCGAACCGCGCGTGCCGGGGAGCGCGCGCACTGCAGGATGGACCGGATCAGCCCGGGACGGGACCGCGATCCGTCGCTACGATCACGGTCGTGCAGCCCGGCACCCGCATCGAGGTGCGATCCCGCTTCGACGATCGGTGGGCGCGCGGCTTCGAAGTGGTCGAGGTGGTCGATCCCGACGACGCCCCCGACCAGCCGCGCTACCGGATCCGCCGACGTTCCGACGGCTCGGTGCTCCCGGTGCTCTTCGACGACGACGACGTGCGCGAGGAGCGGCGCCGCTCGATGTGGTGGCAGTGAGGCGCCGCGCGCCCGCACTCACCGGCGCTTCAGCGTCTCGATCAGCTCCGGCACAGGAATCGCCTGCAAGGTCGTGGTGCGCATGGTTCCGCGCGCGGCGAGCATGATCGCTGCCTCGGCCATCGTCTGCTCGTCGGGCGCCTCGATGACGTTCATGAAGTCGTACTGACCCATCAAGGCGTACTGCGCGATCACCCGCAGTCCGAGCGCTTCGACCTCGGTGCGGACCTGGTCGATGCGGTCGGGGTTCTTGCGGACCGTCTCCCATCCGTCGGGTCCGAGCGTCGAGAGCATCACGTACGTGGGCACGTCCCGAGACTACCCAACGGTCGCGCGCATCACCGCCAACCGACGACCGGCATGCGCCGCCGGGCGACGCCGTCGGCGAGTGCGCGCACGATCCGCTGCTTCGTGGCGTCGGTGAGCTTCGTGCCGTCGCGCTCGGTCAGCTCGAACACGTCGACCGCGTCGAGGCCCTCGTGGCTCACGCCCGCGACGTGCACGTTCGCGCCGGCGACGGCGAACGCGGCGGTGACGGCCGCGAGCACGCCCGGGACGTCGGGTGCGCGCACCGAACACCGGGTGTGCCACGGTGACCCGTGGTCGTCGAAGTCGAGACGCGCGTCCGGGAGGCCAGCGGTGACCGGCGCGCTGCGGCGGAGTGCTGAGACCTGTGCTCGCAGCTCATCGACGTCGGGTGGCGTCGGCCCGACGACGCGATACGAAGCGAGCGCCGTGCCGTCACCCCAGACCACCGCGAGCGCGTCGAGGACGTCGAGGTCGGCGTCGGCGAGGGCGCGCGTCTCGCGTGCGAGCAGCCCGAGCTCGTCGACGGTCACGAACTCGACCCGGAACCCACGGCCCGGGATCTCGTCGACGAAGACGCGCACCTCATCTCGTCGTGGTGTCGGCTCGCACCGATGCGCGTGTCGGACGAGGTCGTCTCGGGTGCAGCGCAAGAGGTACGCACGCGGTGCGTGTCGGATGCGATCGCGCAGCTCCGGATCGTCGACCGCCGCGATCGCATCACGACGTCGTTCGTCGATCGCGTGCGCGACCGAGAAGCCGGTCAGCTCCGGGCGTTCCAAGACGGCGACGAGCAGCTCGCGGAGCGTGTCGAGCCGCTCGCGTTCCCAGATCTCGCCGTCGAAGTCGACGAGGGTGAGCTGATAGAGGGCATCGGCCTGCTCTCGGTCGCCGAGATGCACCGCGAGCTCGAGCACCGGCCGTTCGCCGAACGCGTCGCTGCGGCGCGACGCGGCGCGCAACAGCTCGCGATCGTCGACGAGCGCCGCGATCCGATCCTCGGCGTCGGCGCCGAGCCCGAGTCGCACCGCGGTCCGCCGAGCGACGGGCGTCGGATCGACATCGTCGTCGTCGCACGCGTCGAGGACGAGGGCCGCGAGGAGCACTCGCTCTGGGTGGCGGAGGCTCCGCAACGCGTCGAGATCGCGCACCCGCGCGACGCGTGACCAGGTGAGCGCAGCGAACGGATCGAACCCACCCGATTGCGATTCGCGCCGGTCGATCGCGTCGGCGAGCTCGGGAAGCGCACGAACCAAGACGTTCGACATCGCGAGCAGGCGCCAAGAACGTGGACCGCCTTCCTCCAACAGCTGCACGAACGCTCGGCGCGCGTCGGCGTCGAAGCGCCGAGCGCGGGCGGGAAAGTCGGTCAAGTATTCGCGCACCGAATCGTCGGGCGCGCTGCGTTCGACCAGCCGAGCCGCGTCCAATGCGACTGCGAGCGCCTCGTCGTCGGTGACGGATCGGGCCAGCAGCACTCGACCGTCGACGACCGCGAGCGCGTCGTCGCCGGCGGCGAGCACGGGGCGAACACTCGCGTGCTCGCGTCGCGTGCGGACGGCGACGAGCCGCGCGCGGAGGAGGGGTGGCGCCACCATCGTGGTGGTCAGGACGACGAGCAGGAGCGCGGCGTAGACGTCGTCACCGAACACGCCTTCGCGCAAGCCGATCGCCGCGAAGATGAGCCCGACCTCACCCCGCGGCAACATCCCGAGTCCGACCACGAAGCGGTCGCCGGGCGCTCGTCCCAGACCGAACGCCGAGGCGAGCTTGCCGACGACCGCGACGGCGAGCAACACGACCGCCAGGCCGAGCACGTCGAGGCGGGCGAACTCCGCCACGTCGACGTGGAGACCGATCTGGACGAAGAAGACCGGCACGAGCACGTGCGCGACGGGCGCAATCTCACGCCGAAGGCGCGGCGCGACGCTGCTCTGGCCGAGAGTGAGACCGGCGACGAACGCACCGATGATCGGCGCGAGGTCGGCGGCGTGCGCGAGCTGCGCCAGCGCGAGGGTGAGCACCACGGCAAGAACGAGCACCGACCCGGCCACGCGAGCGTGGCGGGCGACCCACGCGGAGATCGGTGGAACCACGCGCGAACCGATCAGCGTCGTCGCGACGAGGAACGCCACTGCGACGGCGATCACGCCGGCGACCCCGACCAACGACACCGAGCCCTCGGACACGACGCGGGTCACGACGGTCAAGATCACGAGCCCCATCACGTCGTCGGCGACTGCCGCTCCGAGGACCGTGCGCGCTTCCACCGACGCGAGCTGGCGGAGGTCGCCGAACACGCGCGCGGTGATGCCGACGCTCGTGGCGGTGAGCGCGGCCGCGACGAACAGGGCTTCGTTGCCGTCCATGCCGAGCGCGATCGCGGCCCCGTAGCCGAGCGCGAAGGGCACGACAACGCCGACGCCGGCCACCGACAGCGCCGCGCGGCCCACCGCTCGCAGCTCGGCCAGATCCATCTCGAGACCGACCTCGAGCAGGAGCAGGATCACTCCGAGCTCGGCGAGCGTCTCGATCACCTCGCCACCGTCGACGAGGCCGAGCACCGACGGGCCGATCACGATGCCCGCGGTGATCTCGCCGACCACCCCGGGCAGCCGCAACCGATCGGCGACCTCGGCGACCACCTTGGCCGCGAGCAACACGACCAACAGGTCGAGCAGGATCTCGTTCACATCCATCGCGTGCACCCCTGCAGCGCAGTGGGCGGTGACCGATCACACGTCGGTCACCGCACGTTGCGCTCGTGCGACGGGAGTCGGACACGGCGACCGGGTCTCACAGCAGGGGTGTACTCCGAGCACCCAGTCGCCGTGCCGACATCTCGCGGCAGCGAGCCGGCCCTTCCGTCGAGGGAGCGGGGGGCGGAGGCCCACGACCTCCGCCCCCTCCTTCGAGCTAGCCGACCGGGACGGCCGAACCCGCCCGCGTGGGCGTGGCCGCACCGTCGTGCGCACCGGTCGCGTCGTCGGGATACGCGAGCACCCCCATCTCGGGAAGGTCGAGCCCGGTGAGCTCGTCGTCGTGGTCCGAGCGGATGCCGCCCTCGGTGAGCGAGTTCTGGATCTTGAAGAACGTGTACGCGATCCCGAGCATCACGGTCCAGATCACGAGCACGCCCACGGCCTGCGCACCCAGCTGACGGATGCCGAGCTCGAAGTCGTAGAAGATCCCGGTGACCCCGTCGGAGCCGACGACGTCGGTGGCTGTGAGGTTCCAGCCCGCGCCGTAGTTCCCGCTCGAGAAGAGCCCGACGGCGAGCACGCCGAACGTGCCGTTGACGCCGTGCACCGCGATCGCGCCCACCGGGTCGTCGACGCCGCGCTTCTCGATGAAGAGCACCGCTTCCACGACGAGGACGCCGGCGATCGATCCGATCACCGCCGCGGCCCATGGTTCCACGAACGCACACGGCGCCGTGATCGCAACGAGACCGGCGAGCATGCCGTTCGCCATCATCGACGGATCGGGCTTGCCGAGTCGTTGCATCACGTAGAACATGCACACGGTCGCCCCGAACGCCGCTGCGATCGCGGTGTTGACGGCGACCATCGCGAAGCGCACATCGGTCGCCGCGAACGTCGAGGCGGCGTTGAAGCCGAACCATCCGAACAACAGGATGAACGTGCCGAGCATCGCCATCGGGACGTTGTGCCCCGGCATCGCCCGCGGCTTGCCGTCCTTCCCGAACTTGCCGATGCGGGGGCCGAGGACGAGGGCCCCGGCGAGTGCGGCGGCGCCGCCCACCGCGTGCACCACACCCGAACCCGCGAAGTCGACGTACCCGAAGCCGAGGTCGAGGCTGTTCCCGAGCTGGTTCAGCCAGCCGCCACCCCAGGTCCACGCGCCGAACAACGGGTAGTACAGCGCGCCGCAGAACAAGCCCCACCAGATGAAGCTCTTCCACTTCCACCGTTCGGCCATCGAGCCGGTCGGGATCGTCGCGGTCGTGTCCATGAACGCGGCCATGTAGAGGAACATCGCCACCACGGGCGCGGCTTGCGCCGCGTTGCCGATGTCGGTGAGCGCGAAGCCGCCCTTCCACAGGAAGACCCATTCGCCCGAGCCGATCAGCGCGCCTCCGAGCGCCTGGTCGTACCCGAAGTAGCCGGGGTAGCTCCAGCCCCCGAACATGAACGCGTACCCCACGAAGAAGAACCCGATGAACCCGAGTCCGAAGATCGCGAAGTTCGTCGACACGACGTGCGCCGCGTGCTTCGCGCGAGTGAACCCGGTCTCCACGAGAGCGAAGCCCGCCTGCATGAAGATCACCAGCACCGCGCCGACGATGATCCAGAGCAAGTTCAGGCTCACACCGGTGTCGCCGGCGGACGGGATGAAGTCGCGGTTGTACACGTCGGGGATCTCCTGCGCGGACGCAGGCGCCGAGAGCGCGACGAGTACGAGCGACGTGAGCAACGCGCCGATCACGGCGCGTCGGGAGAAGGTGCGCACGGTGTCCTCCTGCTTCGCATCGAGTGCGACCCCGGCGAGTCTCCGGGCGCCTGGGTCCCCTGCGGCACAGACCTGCTCCGCAAGGTGACTCGAACGTAAGGGTCATACGTTGCTCACGTTCGACGCATGCGTGAACGAGGACGCGCGACTCCATGACGTGTCCCTGACGGCACGCCGGCGCTCGTTAGGCTCTGCCGATGCCCGACGAGCGCACTCCCGTCACCGTCGCGATCGTCCCCCACACGCATTGGGACCGCGAGTGGTACGCACCGTTCGAGACCTTCCGCATGCGACTCGTCGCGCTGCTCGACGAGCTCCTGCCGCTCCTCGAGCGCGACCTGTCGTACGCCCGCTTCATGCTCGACGGCCAGACCGCCGTGCTCGACGACTACCTCGCGATCCGACCCGAAGCCGAGGAGTCGTTACGGAGACTGGCCGCGAGCGGTCGCCTCTCGGTCGGACCCTGGATGGTCCTCATGGACGAGTTCATGGTCTCGGGCGAGACGATGGTGCGCGACCTGCAGCTCGGCATCGAACGCGGGGCGGCGTTCGGCGGCGTGATGGAGGTCGGCTACCTCCCCGACATGTTCGGACACGTCGCCCAGATGCCACAGCTGCTCCGACTCGCCGGACTCGAGCACGCCGTCGTGTGGCGCGGCGTCCCGGCGGCGATCGAACGCACCGGGTTCTGGTGGGAGGCACCCGACGGCTCACGCGTGCGCGCCGAGTACCTCTACGGCTCGTACTCGAACGGACGCGACCTCCCCGACGACGCGAAGGCGCTCGTCACTCGTGCTCGCGACTACGAAGCCGAGCTCGGCCCTGTGCGCCTCGACTCGATGCTGTTGATGAACGGCACCGACCACCAGCTCCCGCAGCGCTGGCTCGGACGCGTGGTCGCGGAGGCGAACGCGGTCCAGGACGACTACCGCTTCGTCGTCACCTCGCTCGCCGAGTATCTCGCCGACCAGCCCGTGGCCGCCCTCCCCGAATGGCGCGGCGAGCTGCGCTCGGGCGCCCGGGCGAACATGTTGATGGGCGTCGGCTCGAACCGCGTCGACATCCATCAGCGCGCCGCGGCCGCCGAGCGCGCCATCGAGCGCCGGGCCGAGCCGCTGGCCGCCCTCTTCTTGCCGCCCGATCGCTACCCCGACGCGTTCTTCCGCGAGGCGTGGAAGCTCCTCGTGCTGAACAGCGCGCACGACTCGTCGTGCGCGTGCAGCGCCGACGAGGTCGTCGAGCACGTGGCCGTGCGCTACGCGCAGGCGCGCCAGA
>DASUMP010000135.1:0-7495 GCA_036277635.1 Acidimicrobiia bacterium
CGCCGCGCAGATGACGACCTACGGCGCGAACACGCGCGTGGGACTGTGGGCGAACGGCGACAAGCAGACGACGTTCGCGAGCTTCCTCGTGGAGAGCCTGCCGTGAGCGAGCGTCGGCGTGGCCTGCGACGTCCACCGACCCGTCGGCAGCGGCTGGTCGCGCGGCGACGTCGTCGGCGCGCACTGGTGTGGTCGATCGTGCTCCTCCCGGCGCTCGCGGCGCTGTGGTGGATGCGACCCGTCACCCTCGGCGGTGACACCGCCTACGTGATCGTGGCCGGCAACTCGATGCGCCCGACGTACGCGCCCGGCGATCTCGTCGTCACTCGAGCGAAGTCGAAGTACATCGCCGGCGACATCGTGCTGTACCGGGTCCCGAAGGATCAGCCGGGTGAGGGGCTCCGGGTGATCCACCGGATCGTGGACGTGAACACCGACGGCACGTACGTCACCCAAGGCGACAACCGGGACCGCGCCGACGAGTGGACGCCGCGCGCCGAGAACGTCGAGGGCAAGCCGCGCTACATCGTTCGGGGCCTCGGCATCTGGCTGCGCAAGCTCCTCGAGCCGCACGTCCTCGCGGTCGTCATGGCGCTCTCGGTCGTCTGGGCGACGTGGCCGTCGCCGCGGCGACGGTCGCGTCGGCGCTCGGCGTCCCGGGATCTCGCGCCCGACGCCGACGCGGTCGAAGCGATCGTCGTGTACGAGCCGTGGGAGCGACGCGAGCCGAGCCTCGCCGGACGTCACTAGCCTCCGCACATGCCCGGACCGGCGAATGCCGTCGACGTCCTCGACCACGTCCCGCCCGGAGCCGACATCGTCGTCCCGCTCGCGAACGGTGAACCGAAGACGCTCATCGACACGCTCGACGCGCACGCCGCCGAGCTGGAGGGCGTCCGCGTGCACCAGATGCACGCGCTGTACGACCACCCGTACCTGCACGGAACGCACCGCGGCCACCTCGACCACGTGTCGTACTTCCTGTCGCCCATCACGCGCCGGGCGTACGAAGAGGGCGGGTGCGACCTCGTCCCCGCGCACTTCTCGGAGGTGCCCACACTGTTGCGGCGCACCACCAAGTGCTCGCTCGTGCTGGCGGCCGCGACGCCGCCCGACAAGCACGGATATCTCTCGCTCGGCACCAACGCCGACTACGTCGCGCGGTTCATCGGCCGCGTCCCGTTCTTCTGCGAGGTGAACCCGAACATGCCGCGCACGTTCGGGGAGAACAACCTGCACGTGTCGCAAGTCGCGGGGTGGGTCGAGGCCGATTACCCGCTCGTCGAGCTGCCCGCAGCCGCCGCCAGCGACAAGGACATCGCGATCGCGCGGCTCGTCGCCGAACGGATCCCGAACGGCGCGACGATCCAAGCCGGCATCGGCGCGATCCCGAACGCGATCCTCGCGTCGCTGCGGGACCACCGCGACCTCGGCATCCACACCGAGCTGCTCTCCGACGGCGCGATGGAGCTGTTCGAGTCGGGTGTCGTCACCGGCACCCGCAAGGTCACGCGCCCCGGCAAGCTCGTCACGACGTTCTGCATGGGGACCCGGGCGCTCTACGACTTCCTCGACGAGAACAGCGCGGTCGAGCTGCTCCCCGTCGACTGGGTGAACGACCCGCGCATCATCGGCCGCGAGCACGACTTCGCGTCGATCAACGCGACCGTCGAGGTCGACTTCCTGGGTCAGTGCAACTCGGAGGTGATCAGCGGGCGCTACTACTCCGGCAGCGGCGGTCAGGCCGACTTCGCCCGCGGCGCGATGTACGCCGAACGCGGGCAGGGGTTCATCGTGTTGCACTCCACCACGAGCGACGAGACGGTGTCGCGCATCGTGCCGCAGCTGTGTCCGGGCGCCGTCGTCACGACGCTCAAGAACACGGTCGACAAGGTGGTCACCGAGTACGGCGTCGCCGAGCTACGCGGTCGCTCGATCGCCCAGCGCGCTCGAGCGCTCATCGGGATCGCGCACCCGAAGTTCCGTGACGAGCTCGAGCGCGAGGCGCGGGTGCGCGGGTTCCTGCACGACTGATCGCGTCAGCCGCTGGCGGCGCTGCGGCGGGCGAGCGCGAACTCCACCATCTGCATGTACAGGTTGTAGACGTGGTTGCCGTAGTCGGCTGCGGTGGCCCACCGTCCGGTGAGATCCCACCAGCTCTGCACGTCGCCACGGAACCCGAGCCGGAAGATGCCCTCGGAGAACTGGCTCTCGTACACGAGGTCGTCGGGCCCGAAGTCCTTCGGCGTCACGTAGATCTTGAGGGCCTGGATCTGCGCGCGCACGCCGAGCTGCGCGGTGTCGAAGCGGAAGCCGTGCTCACAGGAGTCGCACGCGCCAATGCCCGCGAAGTTGTTGTCGGTCCAGTGGACGAGCCCGTGGTCGGGCAAGCGGAACCAGCCGGTCTCGAGGATCGACTGCGCGAACGCCACGTCGCCGCGGATCGTCTCGGCGTTGCCTTCGTCGATGTAGTGCTGGGCGAGCTGGCGCAACGGCACGGTGAGCCGGTAGCGATCGGTGCGCGACTCCACGAACGCAGCGAGCTCCTCGGCGGTGAGACGGCTCGGACCGAGGATAGGACTGCCGGAGTCGATCGCGACCTGGTGGAAGCGCCGGAGACCGGCCACCGCGTCGTCGTAGCGCTGCTGCGCCCCCTGCACCCGCGCGGTCGCGTCGTCGAGCTCGCGCTGCGCCGACTCGTAGCGCGCTCGGACCGCCGAACGCTCGTCGGTCAGCAGCGCGACTTCGTCGTCGGCCTGCTGCTTCAGCGCGCTGTACTCCTCGATCGCGCGGTCGTGGCGCGACCCGTAGTCACCCAGCAGCTTGAGGTCGCGGGAGAGGTCGAGGATGTCGTCGGCGTTCGTCAAGGCGTCGACCGTCGAACCGAGCGCACCCGACGCACCAAGCTTGTAGGCGTCGGCGGCGGTGCGCTGCACCCGGTCGCGCGCCGCCGTGAGCTGTTCGGTCGCCCGCCGCGACAGGAAGTCCATCTCGGCGAGGCGCGCCTCGAGCGCTTCCCAGTGCTGGCGCAGCGCAGCGACCTCCTCGCGCTGGGCCGGAACGATCCCGGTCACCGCGGCGAGGTCGGCTTCGGCCTGCGCCTTCTGGGCGAGCAGTCGCGGTCCGGTGTCCATCGCCATCGGGAACCGGGGCGGGGGCGTCCCGCGCTGTGGGGCCGCCGACGACGCCGCCGGCGTCAGGCCGAGCGCGAGCGCGACCAGCACCAGGGTGGACGCGACACGACGGAGCCTCACAGCGCCTTGTATCGGCAGGTCCGGGCCCGTTCCGGAGCGCGAGATGGGCCGTTCGGCCCATGGCTCAGGAGCGGGGCACCTCGCTCCACGGGCGGTCCTTGTCGAGCCGGGGCTCGCCGGGGAGCCCGAGGACCCGCTCGCCGAGGATGTTCTTCATGATGTTGGTCGTGCCACCCTCGATCGAGTTGGCCTGGACTCGCAGGAACGCCTTCTGCGGGTTGCTCAGGTCCATCGCGGTGTGCGGGCGGTCCATCGTGTAGCCGCTGTAGAGCATCGCTTCGGGTCCGAGCAGGTTCATCACGAAGCTCATGATCTGCTTGTTCAGCTCGGCCATCGCGAGCTTCGACACCGAACCCTCCGGGCCCGGGGTGCCGAGCGCGCGGTTCTGCGACGCACGCAGGTTCGTGAGCCGGTTCACCTCAGCGCCGGCCCAGAGCCGCATCAGCTCGTCGCGCACCGCGGCGTCGTCGCGTCGAGCGCTGTTCGCGTACGACTGCATCGCGATCGCGATCGGGCCGCTCCCCCGCGGGTTGACCTGACCGCCGATCGAGACGCGTTCGTTCATCAGCGTCGTGAGCGAGACGTGCCATCCCTCGCCGACATCGCCCAACCGCTCGCTGTCGGGGATGCGCACGTCGGTCATGTAGACCTCGTTGAACTCCGCCTCGCCGGTCATCTGGACCAACGGACGGACCTCGACGCCCGGCGCGTGCATGTCGATCACGAAGTACGTGAGGCCCTTGTGCTTCACCGCTTCCGGGTCGGTGCGCGCGATGAGCATGCCGAACCGCGAGATGTGGGCGAGTGTCGTCCACACCTTCTGGCCGTTGACGACCCACTCGTCGCCGTCGCGCACCGCGCGCGACGAAAGGCTCGCGACGTCGGAGCCCGCGCCCGGCTCGCTGAACAGCTGGCACCACACCTCTTCGCCGGTGAACAGCGGTCGCAGGTAGCGGCGCTTCTGGTCGTCGGAGCCGTGGGTCACGATCGTGGGCGCGCCCATGCCGTAGCCGATCGGATTGCGCGCGTACGGGTGCGGCGCGCCGGCCTTGGCCAGGTGCCGGTTGATCGTGTTCTGCAGCTTCGGCGACCGCCCGAGCCCGCCGTGCCCCTCGGGGAAGTGCACCCACGCGAGGCCGAGGTCGAACTGCGCGCCGAGGAACTCCACCGCCGGCGTGGTGGCCGGGTCGTGCTTCGCGAGGAGCTCGTCGCAGAGCTCGATGACCTGCTGCTCGTCCGTCGTCGCCACCACACGCTCCGTTCTCTTGACCGTCCGGTCAAGATACCGGCTCAGTCCACCGGTGTCGCAGTGCACGGCCCCGTGCCGCACACCTCGGCGAACGCGCCGTCGGACGCGAGGAACGCCGACTTCTGCACGCGCGCCTCGCCGTCGGCACGCGGATCTTCGTGGGGGTCGCGACCCTCGGTCGGCGGCAGGTTCACGGTCGGGACCATCGGGGTGCCGCTGTCCCAGTACACGAGCACCGATCCGGTCGTGTCGTCCGACGCGCACTCGAGTCCCCAGTGCGCTTCGACGTCGGGGATCCGGTCGTCGACGAGCGCGGGACACCGGATCGCCGCGCCCATCGTCCGGGCCTGGACCTCGGCGGCGTGCATCGACACCTGGTGGTCGGCGAACGCGATGTGCAGGAGCACGTCGTGCGCGGGCGTGCCCGGAAGCGGGTCGTCGGTGAGATGGTGCGCGTAGCCGTTCGTCTCCGCGCGGTCCCACAACATCTGGATCAACGAGATGCCGATCCCGCGTTCGATCTCGTCGGGGTACGAGGGCTCGTAGACCGCTTCGTAGGTCCGCCAGTCGATGCTGCGCTGCAACAAGGTCGAGTAGTTCATCCCGGTGACGCCGAGGACCGCGCGGGTCCAGTCGAGCGCCACCGCGGTGGCGGCTCCGCCCATGATCCCGCCTTGGCTGTTGCCGTCGTAGAACAGCTCGCGGGTGTCGATCACAGGCGAGCCGTTCGCGTCCTGGAACGCCGGATCGCTCACGAACCCGTCGGCGTGGATCATCAAACGACCGAGGAAGAGTGCATCGAGGATGCCCTGCTGCGCGCGATCGGCGAGCGTCGGGAACCGGCCGATCTCGGCGAGGATGGACGCGGCGTTGCCGATGTCTTCCTCGGACATGCCGATCCACGGCGTCGCGCAGAACACGAAGTTGTGCTCGTTCGCCATGCGGCGCACGTTGCCCGCACTGACCTCGTCGTTGCTCCCGAGCAGACCGTGGCCGTACACGGCCGGGCGAGCCGCGACGGCGGAGCCGCCCGGGCCGGCCAGCGCCGCGCGCGGGACGGTGCACACGAACGACGCCAAGAGCACGGCGTCGGGGCTCGCTCGCTCGGGGAGCCCGTCGGCGCCGGTCACGAAGCGCGACCCGGGGACGCCGTCATCGGTCAGGTAGAGGGGAACGTCGAAGGTGCCGCGGATCCGTCGCGCGAGCTCTTCCTCCGGTGCGTCCTCGACCTGCTCGACACGGAACGTCGGGGCGCCGTCGCCGAGCGCGGCGAACGCGTCGTCGCGGATGTGCAGCAGGCGCTCGCTCAGGTTGCGCTCGCTCGCGATCGTGAAGTCCCACGCAAGGAACAACGTGTCGTCGCGCGCGACGTCGTGCTCGGCGAGCACGTCGAAGACGGCTTCGTAACGCGCTCGGCGTGCTTCCACCTCGGGCACGTCGGTGCGGAGGCGATCCCGGTACGCACGGAACACGTCGTTGGTCGTCGAGATCGGATCGCCCGCCGCGTCGCGCAGGTCGCGCAGCGCGATCACGATGCGATGACCTTCCGGGTAGTTCACCGCGGGCCGCACGTACAGGACGCGGGCGTCGTCGGATTCCACGCTCGCGTCGAGCTCCGCCCAGTACGGATGACGCTCACCCGTGGTCGCGTCGACGACCACGATCGGCGCGTCGTCGGCGAGCGAGGCGCCGATGTCGGTCACCCCGGCGATCCCCGTGGTCTCGACGTCGAGACCAGGGACGTAGGTCGACGCGGGCTGGCCGGGACTGAAGCCATCGTTGCGGTTCCACTCCGTGGGGTCCGCGTGCACGCCGTCGGCGTTGACGGGCATCGACTCGCGCGCGAGCTCGACGCGCCGGCCGGTGTCGGTGGTGGGATCCTCGACGGTGAAGGTGTCGCTCGGGAACGGCAGCAAGCAGTGCCGGGCGTCGAGCGGGTCGCAGCGCTGCGGTGCATCGACGTCGATCACGATGTCGCCGACGAGCTCGGCGGTCGTGTCGCTCACGTCGTCGTCGGGGTCGTCGCTGCACGCGCCGAGCGCGCCCGACGCGGCGACCCCCGCGAGCAGCGCGACCAGGATCGATGACCTCACGCGACGGTGCACGCCGGGGATTCTGGCCCGGATCCTCACTCGCAGCCGAGACCGTCGGCGTCGCCGTCGAAACGGTGGGGGTCGGGGGGCACCACCCGGAAGCGGCGGGGGGTCACGTCGCGACAATCGAGGTCGGGCGGCGGTGGCGGGATGCACACGTCGGGGTACGCGGCGTCGCAGCCGCCGCCCCCACCCGGCGCGACCGGGACCGGGGCGGGTTCGTCCACCGGACACGCGGCCCACAGGCCGCGACCCGCATCGCGCGCCTCGCGCTGCCAGCGCACGAAGTCGTCGGCGTGCGCCACGTTCGGCGGGTACGTGTAGGCGAGTGCATAGCCCTCGCGCACCAGCACCTCGTTGACGAAGCGCGCGTCGGCGCGCCGGTACACGTACGCGAGCGTGCGGTCGTACCGGTCGTACCGCTCGACGTCGTACGCGAGGCGCACCGCGGTCCCGGCGGGGAGCAGCTCCCCCGTTCGTCGCGACGCTTCCTTGCCGAAGCACTCGACGGAACGGCGCGGGTCGACCGATTCGGGCGTGTCGATGCCGATGAGCCGCACGCGCTCACCGCCGGCAACGACGATCGTGTCACCGTCGACGACGCGCTCGACCGTGGTGTCGTCGCCGGCCGGCAACGCTCGCGGTGCACTCGTGCTCGACGTCGGCGGCACGGTCGACGGGATCGTCGCGGTCACGTCGGGACGACTCGTCGGCGCGGTCGATGCCGGCGGCGCGTCCGTCGCGGGCGGACGGCTGGTATCGACCGACGACTCGGGATCGGTCGTGGCGCACGCCGTCGCCACCACGACGAGCGCGAGCGCTCCCCACCATCGCTTCGACACCGCGCGAGCCTCGCACACCGGTCGGGAACACCCGACCCGGGCGGTAGGTTCGACGAC
>DASUMP010000136.1:0-7717 GCA_036277635.1 Acidimicrobiia bacterium
CGGCGTCGCCGTCACCCCCGCGATCGTGTACTCGACCGTCACCGGCGCCAACAGGTCCGGCTGCGACAACGTCACCGGGAACACCACGGTGCGGACCTTCGCGTCGCCCTCAGCGACCGACACCGAACCGATCGACACCTCGGGCGAATCCGCCGCTCCCGCAGTCGACACCGCTGCGATCGGCAACACCCCGGCGACCAGACCGAGGACACTCAGGACGACGCGTCCGCGCCTCGACCTCTGCTGCTCCACGGCGTCCCCCTCGGTGCGATGTACGCGCATCTTCCCACGCCAGCACCTGTTCGCCAGCGCTGACCGGTCCGACGCGTCCGCGACCGGCTTGCAGGGCGGTGCACGGATGATCGTCGAGCCGCCGGGACGGAAGATGTCGTCGGACGTGCCGATGGGGCCGCCGTCGCCCACCTCTCGAGGAGCGTGCGACCGCGCTCCCGGACCGACACGGAATTGAGTCCCCGGGGGCCCATGACGCGCCGTGCCGCACGCGCCATGGTCCGAAGCACCGATCGGGGGCAGGGTGCGGCGAACGGTTGTCACCCTCCTCCGATCGACCCGACGGACCGGAGGAACGACCGTGGGCGCATCACCGACGAGAACGCCGAGAGCGTCGCGCGTCGCGATGGTCCTTGCCGTCGTGGCGGCGTGGCTGTCGCCGTTCGGGCCGGCGGGTACTGCGGCGCCCGGGCCCGCGGCCGCGGCCGCCGCCGACGCCGACCCGGCGACGTCGCTCTACCGCATCACCGACCTGGGCGCGCTCGGCCCGTCGGGCGCGCGCTACGCCTTCGCGATCAACGACCACGGCGACGTCGTCGGCGGACTCGCGAACGGCAACGCGTACCGCTACCGGCCGGGGCCGGATCCGCTCACGGTCGGAACGATCGAGGACCTTGGTTCGGGACTCGCCGCGACGTTGAGCGAGAACGGAACGGTGTTCGGTGACGGCCGCGGGACATCGACCGGCGGCACCCCACGAGCAGTCACCCCGAACGGAGCCGTCGCGGCAGGCTCCGCCTTCCAGCCCGGCATCATCGACCCCGCGTACGGCACTGGAGTCAGCGTCCCGGGCATCTGGACGCAGGCGGGAGGGTGGAACAGCCTCTACGACGACGGCTGCGTGCGACCGGGCCTCAAGGGCGGCGCGGCGCTCGCGATCAACGCCGGCGGGACGCTCGTCGGCATGGGACTGGTCGGAGACACCGGCTACCCGCAGACGGGCGTGCACGCCGTCGCACTCAAGTGCATCCCCGACCCGGCGCATCCGGGCTCCTACAACTCGTACGACCTCTCGCCGGGCAGCGAATTCGTCGCCGGCGCCTTCGCGATCAACAAGCGCGGCGTCGTGGCCGGGTACGCGCAATCCTCTGGGCTCGGAGGGCTCGAAGCGCACCGCTGGACCGGCGAGGGCTTCAGTCTCCAGGCGGACCGACTCGGCACGTTCGCGCAAGGTCACCTACCCGACGCGCGCGGGAGCTCGAGCGCGGCGTACGGCATCAACGACCTCGGTGACATCGTCGGGGCGTACGGACCTTCGATCAGCAACCCGTACCTGATGGTCGGTGTGCCCTTCAATCGCGCATTCGTCTACTTCGGCGACGACACCAAGATGCAAGACCTGACCGACCTCATCCCGGCCGACAGCGGCTGGACGCTGCACACCGCGTTCGACATCAACAACCGCGGCCAGGTCGTCGGGCAAGGAACGAAGAACGGCGAGCTGCGCGGCTTCTTGCTCACGCCTCGCGGTGACTCCAACATCACGGCCGACCGCATCGTCGTCACCCAGGTCGTGCAGAACGAGGAGAACCTCGACATCCTCATCGCCCACAAGCAGGCGTACGCCATCCTGCGCGTCCACAGCGACACACGCCCGGTGCCCGGCGCTGGCGCGGTGCTGCGCGGATACCGCAACGGCCAGCTCCTCGGGCAGGTCGATCCGGTCAGCGCTCCGATCGCGATCTTGCAGGCGCCCGACACCGCCGACGCCCTCGACTCGTTCGTGTTCGCGATCCCACCGGGCTGGACCGACCGCGGCAGCCTCCGATTGGAGGCGACGGTGAACGGCGACCACGACGTCGTCGAGACGAGGTACACCGACAACGAACCACCGCCGGTGACGGTGACCTTCCTCGAGTCGGCGCCGGTGAAGATCGTCGTCGTCGACACGTACTTCGCGCGCAACCCCGTCGCGAGCCCCGACGCCGAAGCGTTCACTCGACTTCGCGACCGCATGCGGCTCCTGTTGCCGGCCTGGGAGCTCGACATCCGCCACGAAAGCGTTCCGAGGGAGATCGTCGAGCCGGCGAGCGCGGGCATCGCCAAGTGCACCGACGTGCTCAACACGCTCAAGCCGCTCCGCGCGGCGCTGAACCTCGATGACCGGACGCTGCTGTACGGACTCGTCCCGGCCGAGCCGAACGGCAACTCCCCGTACGAACCCTACGCGGGGTGCGCGTTCACGCCGGGCCTCGTGCAGACCGGCTGGTCGGGACCGGGGGGCGAGGACACCGCGGTCCACGAGTACATCCACGCACTCGGACGCCAGCACACACCGGTCTGCAACGCAGCCGGCAGCAACCCGGACCCCTATCCGCCTGATCCGAGCGGGAAAGCACTCGTCAAGCTCGGATCACTGCACCGCGACTCGTTCACGCTCGCGGGCGACCAGGACCTCGGGTTCGACCGCTCGACGCTCACGTTCCTGCCGCCCGACTCGACGAGCGACATCATGGGCTACTGCCGGCCACGGTGGATGTCGGACTACACCTACGAGAACGTCTTCCGGATCATCCGCGGCCCGGTGGCGCCCCCGCCCGACCTCGAACCGGGTCCCGGAAAGCGCGCCGACGTCGTCGGGACGATCGATCTCATCGACGGCACCGCCGACCTCAGCGTCACCGAATCCCCGATCGCGGGCACGCGCCTGTCGGAACCCGATCCAGGTCCGTACCACCTCGAGCTGTACGACGGCCCGACGAAGGTCGACGACGTTCCCTTCGGCGCCGATCCGGTCGAGGGCGACGGCGACAGCCGAGGCGACGCACCACCCGTGGTCGGGTTCTCCGTCGCGGCGCGGATCCCGACGGGCGTCGACCGCGTCGCGATCTTCGACGACCGCACGGGCACCGAGATCGGCTCCGCGACACTCGGCGGCGCCACCCCGACCATCTCGGTCACCGACCCGCAAGCAGCCGACTCGCTGCCCGCGTCCGGCTCGCTGTCCGTCTCGTGGCAGTCGGACGACGCAGACGGCGACCCGTTGTCGCACACCGTGCTCTACCGGCCGGCCGACGACGAGCCGTTCGTGCTCGCGTCGAACGAGACGAGCGGCTCGAGCACCACGATCGATGCCGCGACGCTCGCCGGCTCCAGCGACGGCACCATCCGCGTCGTCGTGACCGACGGCCTCCACGTCTCGTACGACGACGTCACCGGCCTCGTCGTCCCCGACAAGCCGCCGACCGCGACGATCGACGAGCCCACCGACGGTGCCGCCGTCACGGTCGAGCAGGACGTGCTGCTCTCGGGCCACGGCAGCTCGCCGCAGGGTCCGTTGGCCGACGCCGCCTACGAGTGGTCGTCCGACCGCGACGGCTTGCTCGGCACCGGTCCGAGCGTCGTCGCGTCGTCGCTGAGCATCGGCACGCACGAGATCGAGCTGCGCGTCACCGCGAGCGACGGTCAGGCCGCCACGGCGACCACGACGGTGGTCGTGGGCGGCGCGGGCACCACGCCGTCGCGCCTCGAGGTCAGTCACCAGCAGCTCGCGTTCTCCGGATCGCCGTCGTCGCCACCGGTCGCGCAAAGCTTCGGTGTGCACGATCCGAGTGGAGCGAGCACCGAGTGGACCGCCGAATCGAACGACCCGCGTGTGTCCCTCTCGGCGACGTCGGGCAGCACGCCCGGCAAGATCGACGTGAGCGTCGATGGGAGCGGCCTGCTCGGCGGCGAGTCGTACACGGCCGACGTGACCGTGCGCCGTGCCGACGGATCGCAGGATCCGCTCGTCGTGCACGTCGACGTGCAGTCGAGCCTGCGGACCGCCAGCCAATCCACCGATCATCTCGACTTCGGCCGCCGCGCCATCGGCGCGTCGGGCGCGGCGAAGACGATCACGTTCACGAATCACGCCGCGGGCAGCCTCACCCTCGGCGCCACCGCGCTCGCCGGCCCGACACCTGACGACTACGAGCTCACGTCCGACAGCTGCTCGAACGCGACGCTCGTGAGCGGTCAGGCGTGCACGGTCGACGTGTCGTTCGTTCCCGTGGCGGTCGGCTCGCGGCCGGCGTTCGTCGTGTTCGGCGACGCAGCCACCGACGCGAAGTGGTACGTGTCGCTGTCGGGCAGGGCCGCGTACTCGTTCGAGTCGAAGCTCGTCGCGTGGGGCGCGAACGACAAGGGCGAGCTCGGCGTGGCCGGCAGCCCGACGTGCACGCTCGGCGTCGCCTGCGAGTCCGCGCCCGTCGAGGTGGCGGGGCTCTCTGACGTCGTGCAGATCGCGACCACGTCGAACATCATCGCCAGCGAGGTCGACCACACGCTCGTGCTCAAGGCCGACGGCACGGTGTGGGCCTTCGGTGCCAACAACGCGGGCCAACTCGGGAACGGTACGCGCGGCACGGGTGGCCCAACCCCCGTGCAAGTGCAAGGGCTCAGCGACGTCAAGGCGATCGCAGTCGCGTCTCAGTACAGCATCGCCTTGAAGAACGATGGAACCGTGTGGCACTGGGGTGTGAACCCGTTGAGCTTCTTCTCGCCGACGCTCACGCTCCCGACCCCGGTTCCGGGTGTCGGCGAGGTGGGGACGTTGACGGATGTCGTGGCGATCGCGGGCGGCAACCCGCTCTCGGGGTGCGGCGCGCCGCCCACCGGGTACGCGATCAAGACGGACGGCACGGTCGTCGACTGGAGCTCGTCGCTCTACGGACTCGGCGGTGAGACGACGTCGACCGACTGCTACGGCGGTTGGGTCGTCCAGGTGCACAAGAACGTCGACTTCACGACGAACCAGCTGCTCGACCAGGTCGTCGAGGTCGCGCCCGGCATCGCGCGGCGAAGCGACGGATCGGTCTGGACGTGGGGCGGCAACAACTACGGCGAGATGGGCAACGGCTCGCAGTTCGGCACGTACCCCTTCGCCAATCCTGTGTACAACGCCGCCGGCACCGCCCCGCTCACCGGGATGATCGCCATCGCGTCGGCCGAGTCGCAGCGCTACGCGCTCGGTGGCGACGGCGCGCTCTGGGCGTGGGGGGCCGGCCCCACCTACGGGCAAGCACAGCAGGAGCTCGGCGTCGGCACGGCGTCCGTGGCGCGCGTGCTGCGGCCGATGCGGGTGCAGATCTCGACGCCCGTCGTCGCGGCGCAGCCGGGGATCGCGGTCACCGCCGACGGGACCACGTACGGGTGGGGCGACAACTCGCTCGGCCAGGCGGGGGTCGGCACGCTGACGACGGTCTTCCCGCCACAACCGGTCGTCGGCATCGGCGGGACCGGCTCGCTCGAAGGGGTCACCGTCTTCGCCGGCGGAGCGAACCACCACCTCGCGGTGACCAGCGTCGGTCAGGGACCGCCGTCGACGTTGTCGGCAGGCGATCCCGCGGCCGTCTCGGTGGCAGCGGGCGAAGCCTTCGACGGGTTGGTGGGCACGTTCGGCGACTCGACGGCCTCAGACGCGTTCGACTTCTCCGCGACCGTCGACTGGGGTGACGGCTCCGAGCCGTCGAGCGCGGTCGTGACCGGACCGGACGGCGGACCGTACGAGGTGCGCGCCAGCCACGTCTACGGACGTGCCGGCTCGTTCGACCTCACGATCGATGTTGCGGGACGCGCCGGTGACAGCGTCGCGCTCACCGGATCCGCGTCGGTCGGCGCGGCGACGCTCACAGCCGAGACGACGGGTGCCGTCGGCTTCGCCGCCGGCACCCCGGCGAGCCAGCAGCTCGCGTCGTTCACGTCGTCGAACCCGGCCAGCACCGGCTCGTTGTTCGCGGCGACGGTTGACTGGGGCGACGGCTCGGCTCCATCCGTCGCGACCGTGAGCGGACCACCCGGCGGGCCCTTCGGCGTCGTCGGCGAGCACACGTACCGCGTGGCGGGCACGTACCCGCTGTCGGTACACGTCGTCGGGGACGACGGCGAGACGGTGACGCTGGCGACGAGCGCCGTCGTCGCGTCGGCCTCGCTCACGCCCGGCAACTCGTTCAGCACCGACGTCGACGCGGGCACCGCGTTCTCGGGGCCGGTCGCGAGCTTCGCCGACGGCAACCCGCTGTCGCGCGCGTCCGACTACTCGGCGCTGATCGACTGGGGTGACGGCGACGAGACGGCAGGCGCGGTCAGCGGGCCGAACGGTGGTCCGTACACCGTCGACGGTGCGCACACCTACGGCGACGCCCGCCCGTTCACCGCTTCCGTGACGCTCACGGGCCCGGCGGGTGCGACCGCGACGGCGACCACGACGCTGCTCGCGCAGCACCAGCGGATCGACCTCAGCGTCGTCGCCTCCCCCGCAGCGGGTGAACCGCCGCTCGCGACGACGTTCGCGTACACGGTCACCAACGCCGGCACCGAGCGGATGTGGGCGGTCGAGGTGCACGGCACGGCGTGCGAGTCAGCGACGTTCGCGACCGGCGACGACGGCAACGGCGCGCTCGATCCGGGCGAGGAGTGGACGTACGCGTGCGACCACGTGCTCGACTCCACCGGCACCTTCACCGAGGTCGCGTGGGCGACCGCCCAGCCCTTGACCGAGGGGCTGGCGATCCGCAGCGAGAACGCGACGACGGAGGTGACGGTGGGTGACACCACGCCGCCCGTCGTGACCGTCACCGGCGTCACCGATGGCGCGACGTATGCCGCGGGCACCGTGCCGGTCGCGGGGTGCACCACGGTCGATCCCGAGCCGGGGTCGGGTGTCGCCACGGAAGCGACTCCCGTGACCACGGGTGGGCCGACCGACTTCACCGTCACGTGCTCGGGCGCGATGGATGTGGCGGGCAATCCCGGCAACACGGCGGTCGCGAGCTACCACGTGTCGTCGACGTACGCCTTCTCGGGGTTCAAGACGCCCGTCGACGACCGTCCCACCCTGAACAAGGCAAAGGCGGGTTCGTCGATACCCGTGCGGTTCTCGCTCGGCGGTGATCGTGGGCTCGCGATCTTCGCCGACGGGTCGCCGCGCTCGCAGCTGATGACGTGTGGCACGGCGATGGACGTCGACGCCATCGAGCAGACCGTGGCCGCGGGCGCATCGAGCCTCACGTACGCAGCGGGTTCCGATACCTACACGTACGTGTGGAAGACCGAGACGGCTTGGCGCAACACGTGTCGCCAGCTCGTGATCACGTTCGCCGACGGCTCGGTTGCGAGGGCTGACTTCCTGTTCTCCAAGTGAGCGGACGGTCGCGCGACGAACACGTCGTTCAGTGCCCCGTCGCGGAGGCTCGAGCATTGATCGATGGAAGCGAGGGGCGCTCCGCGCTGGCCCTTCGTCGCGCGGTCGTCCCTGCACGAGTCGTCGAGGCCGCCACACAGAGCGGCAACCTCGCGCCCCACCACTACGCTCGAAACCGCAAGAACCACGGGAACGCGGCCGATCGAGCTTCTCGACCGCGTTTTCGACAACCCCCGCCCTCGTAGCTCAGGGGAGAGAGCGACCGCCTCCTAAGCGGTAGGTCGCAGGTTCGAATCCTGCCGG
>DASUMP010000137.1:0-18238 GCA_036277635.1 Acidimicrobiia bacterium
GTCGGCGCCTCGGTGTGCGCGTCGGGCAGCCACGTGTGGAACGGGAACATCGGGACCTTGATCGCGAAGCCCAGGAACAGTCCGGCGAAGATCAGGTTCCCCACGCCGCGCGTCACGTCGAGCGCGCCGGCTTCCGACAGCAGGACCATGTCGAAGGTGTGGCCGATGCCGGGAACGTCGGAGCGGAAGTAGATCGCGAGGAACCCGAGCAACATGAACGCGGAGCCGAACAGCGTGAACAGGAAGAACTTGATCGACGCGTACTCACGGTTGGGTCCGCCCCACACGCCGATCATGAAGAACATCGGGAGCAGCACGATCTCGAAGAAGATGAAGAACAGGATCAGGTCCTGCGCGACGAACGTGCCGTTCATGCCGACTTCGAGCACGAGCAGCAGCGTGAGGAACGCCTTCGGGTTGTGGGGCTCGGGGAAGTGGTTCCACGAGTAGATGACGCACAACATCGAGACGAACGCCGACAGTGCGAGCAACGGGAGGGAGATGCCGTCGATCGCGATGTGGTACCGGGAGTTGATGACCTCGATCCACTGCTTGTCGACGCCGTACTGCAGCGTCCCGGTGTTGTCGTAGTCGAAGTCGGCGAGGATCGCGACGGCGACGCCGAACGTGAGGATCGTCGTCACCAGCGCGATCCACTTGGCCGTCGTCTCGTCGGAGCGCGGCACCAGCAGCGTGAGCGCGGCGCCGACCGCCGGGATGAAGACCACCAGGGTCAACGCCCAGGAGTCGAACCAGTCCATCGAAATCCCGTCCCTCGATCAGTTCGTGTAGATCCACAGCCACGCGCTGAACGCACCCACGGAGAGCACGAGCAGCAGCGCGTAACGCTGCAGGCGGCCGGTCTGGATCTTGCGTACTGCCCCACCCGCGTCGCCGGTCCCGACTGCGAGACCGTTGACGGCACCGTCGACGACCCGTTGGTCGACGATGTTGTACGTGAAGCGTCCTGCACTCATCGCGCCCCGCCCCGCGAGGTTCAACACGTTGTCGATCACGTGCTGGTTCACCCAGTACGCGGCGCGGGCGACGGGGCCCTTCGTCCCGCCGACGACGACGCCCTCGTAGAGGTCGTCGAGGTAGTACTTGTTGACGAGCAACGTCTTCCCCGCTCGCGCCAGCGCGTTGCGCTGCGCGAGGTCTTGCGCGTACGCGCGCCGCCAGTAGAAGAGGTAGGCGAGCGCGTACCCGATAGCGGCGGCGGCGATGGCGATGAGCGCCTTCGACCACTCGAACTCGGGGTGCGACAGCGCGGGGAAGAACGGGGCGCCCGTCGGCTCGACCCACTCGGTGAACTTCTCGATGTGGAACATCGGCGCCAGCAGGTAGCCGGCGAACGCCGAGAAGAACGTGAGGATCCACAACGGAACGGTGATGAGCCCGGGCGACTCGTGCGGCCCCGCGTGTGCCGCGTCGCCGTGCCCGTGCGCTTCCTGGTCGTCGGCGAGGTGGTGCTCGACGAGGTCGTCGCCGTTGCCGTGCGCGGCGGGCGCGTGATCGCCACCGCGGTACTCCCCGAAGAACACGTAGTAGATCGCCCGCACCATGTACGCCGCGGTCATCACCGCGCCGATCATCCCGACCCAGAAGAAGAACTGGAAGTCGTTGTTGTCGGCCGAGGCGAGGATCTCGTCCTTGGAGAAGAAGCCGGCCAGCAGCGGGAAACCCGTGAGCGCGGCGGTGCCGACGAGGAACGTGATGAACGTCTGCGGCATGTGCTTCCGCAGCCCGCCCATGTCGCGCACCATGTCGAACGAGTGGTGGGAGCCCGAATGGCTCACCGAACCCGCGCCGAGGAAGAGGTTCGCCTTGAAGAACGCGTGGGTGAACAGGTGGAACACCGCAGCGATCCACGCGCCGACGCCGAGACCCATGACCATGTAGCCGAGCTGGCTGATCGTGGAGTACGCGAGCACCTTCTTGATGTCGTGCTGCACGAACGCGAGCGACGCACCGACGAGCACGGTGATGCCACCGACGAGTGCCATCACGTTCACGCCGCCGTCGGCGATCGAGAAGCCTTCGTAGAACACGGGGAAGAGCCGCGCGCCGAGGTACACGCCGGCGACGACCATCGTGGCGGCGTGGATCAGCGCCGACACGGGCGTGGGGCCGGCCATCGCGTCGGGGAGCCAGGTGTGGAGCGGGAACTGACCGCTCTTGCCGATGATCCCGAGCAAGAGCGCGGCGGCGGTCCACAGCAGCAACGTGTGGCCGACGTCGCCCGAGAGCGCCGCCTCGTTCACCTGGAGGATGTTGAACGACCCTTCGCCGGTCGCGCGCTCGACCAGGAAGAAGGTCATGATCACGCCGCACAGCAACCCGATGTCGCCGGTGCGGGTGGTGAGGAACGCCTTGAGGGCGGCGTTCGAGTTGGGCTGCTCCTCCCACCAGTGGCCGATCAACATGAAGGAGCAGAGCCCGACGAGCTCCCAGCCCACGAGGAGCTGGAGCGTGTTGTCGGCGACGACGAGCAGGAGCATCGACGCCGAGAAGAGGCTCAGCGCCGCGTAGTAGTGCGTGAACCGGCGGTCGTCGCGCATGTACTCGAGCGAGTACACGTGCACGAGCAGCGAGATCGTGGTGACGACGAACATCATCATCACCGCGAGGCCGTCGATCTGCGTGCCCACGCCGAGCTCGACGCCACCCCAGCTGAACCAGGTGGCGTGGTGCACGACGGGCTCGACGAACGGGCCGCCGTGCGCTTCGGCGCCGAGCCGCCCGACGCTCTGACCGAACGCGGCGAGCGCGTGCCCGGCGCCTTCGCCCTCTTCGAGGTCGCCGACGCGCTGGATCCACTGCACGACGGCGCCGCACGCGAGCACGAACGACGCGCCGAGCGCGGCGACCCCGACCTCGCTGCCCTGCTTCGGCATGCGCTTGCCGAACAGCAAGATGACGACGAACGACACCGCAGGGATCAGTGGTACGAGCCACGCATGGTCGAGGAAGAACACGGATCAGCCCTTGAGCACGTCGACGTCGTCGAGATCGGCGCTACGGAGGTTGCGGTAGATCAACAGGACGATCGCGAGCCCGACGCCGACCTCGGCCGCGGCGATCGTGAGCACGAAGAGGGCGAACGCTTGCCCGGCGACGTTGTCGTGGTAGGCGGAGAAGGCGACGAGGTTGATGTTCACCGCGGCCAGCATGAGCTCGATGCTCATGAGGACCAGCACGCTGTTTCGGCGGACGAGCACGCCGTAGACGCCGATGCAGAACAGGACGGCGCCGAGCAGGAGGAACTGGTTCAGCAGCACGCCGTCAGTCCTTCCTCGCGAGGAGCACTGCGCCGACGAGCGACGCGAGGAGCAGGACGCCGACGACCTCGAACGGGATGATGTACGTGCGGAAGATCGCGCTCGTGATCTCGGTGGTGCGCGTCGGCTCGGTCAGCTCGATCTCGGTCGCGCCCCACTTCCACTGGTCGAGCAGCAGCGACGACAGGATGCCGGCGAGGAACAGCGCCGCCACGAGACCGGGCCAGCGCTGGTCGTTGTCGAGGTCGTCTTCGCTGCGCATCGGAGCGCGCGTGAGCATGATCCCGAACAGGAACAGCACGATGACCGCGCCGATGTAGACGAGCACCTGCACCCACGCGACGAACTCGGCGCCGAGCAGGATGAACTGGGCAGCACCACCCGCGAGCACGACGACGAGATAGAGGGCTGCGTGCACGACGTTGTTCGAGCGCACGACGCCGATCGCGGCCGCGATGATCGCCGCCGCCAGGATCCCGAACGCCACGTTCTGGGCGATCATGTCGGTCGCGCTCGCTGCTCGTCGGGATACCCGACTCGCGGACGCTCGCCGCTCCTGCGAGCGCGCTCGCTGCGCTCGCGCGCCGCCGCGTGCCTGGTCATTTCTTGGGCCCCTTGACCTCGGCGCCGAGCTCGTAGGGCTCGGGCTCCGGGACGGTCTCCATCCACTCGCCGAGACGGTCCTTGTCGTGGAGCAACGACGCGATGTTGGGCTCGGAGTACTCGAACTCGGGGCTCCAGAACAACGCGTCGAACGGGCACACCTCGACGCAGATCCCGCAGTACATGCACAGGGCGTAGTCGATGTCGAAGCGATCGAGCACGCTGACGGTGCGCTCGCGCCCACCCTCGCGGCGCGGCGGCCGCTTCTCCTTGTGGCCTTCGATGTAGATGCACCAGTCGGGGCACGACCGGGCGCAGAGCATGCAGACGGTGCAGTTCTCCTCTTTGAGCGCGATGACGCCGCGAGCGCGCGGCGGCGGGTCCTCGCGCTCGTGGGGGTACTGCACGGTCACCGCGGGCTTGAACATGGTCTTCAGCGTGATGCCGAGACCACCGAGCATCCCCTTGGCCGCTTTGATCTGCTTCGGAGCCATCACACCCACACCTTCACGACGCCGGTGACGAGGATGTTCACGAGCGCGATCGGGATCAGCCACTTCCACGCGAGCGACTGCAGCTGGTCTTCACGCAACCGCGGATACGTGAACCGCGCCCAGAACATCAAGAACGCCACGAACATGACCTTGGCGAAGAGCACCACCGGACCGAGGAAGTCGGCGGCGGTGCCGTCGACCCACGGGACCGACCACCCTCCGAGGAACAACGTCGCCGCGAGCCCGGCGAACGCGAACGCGGTGCCGAACTCGCCGATGAAGAAGAAGAGGAACCGGAAGCCCGAGTACTCGACCATGTAGCCGCCGACGAGCTCGCTCTCGGCGACGGGCATGTCGAACGGGGGTTGGGTGAGCTCGGCTTGCGCCGCGACCATGAACAGGGCGAATCCGACGAACTGCGTGAGCACGAACGGGAAGCCGATGCCCCCCCACCCGAAGATCTCTCCGTTCTGCTGCGCGCCCACGATTCCCTGCAGGTTCATGGTGCCGGCTTGCACGACCACTCCCACGACCGCGAGCACGAGCGGCAGCTCGTACGCGATGAGCTGCGCAGCGGCGCGCAACGAGCCGAGCAGCGCGTACTTGTTCGCGCTCGCCCACCCGGCCATCAGCACACCCACGACCGAGAGGCTCGACACCGCGAGCGCGTAGAACACGCCGACGTCGAGCGGCTGCACGACGAGACGGGGGCCGGCCGGGATCACGACGAACACGAGGAACGTCGAGATCACGATCACCGCCGGCGCCAGCGCGAAGACGCGCCGGTCGGCGCGCGACGGCATGAGGTCTTCCTTCTGGATGAACTTCAGGCCGTCGCCGATGAGCTGGTACCAGCCGTGGAAGCCGCCGGGGTCCATCGGGCCGAGACGACTCTGCATGTGGCTCATCATCTTGAGCAGGAACGTGTACCCGAGCACGAGCGCGCCGAACGGCACGAGGCCCAACACGACCAAGGTCTTGATCGTGAGCGTGGTCCCCCAGCCGATGTCGAGCGCGACCATCACCGGTCGATGTCTCCCAAGATGAAGTAGAGCGACGCCAGCACGGTGATGACGTCGGGGATGTACGCGCCGCGCAACAACCAGGGCAGGATCGACACGTTGCTGAACGACGCCGACCGGATCTTGACGCGGAACGGGCCGGTCGCGCCCTTCGAGACGACGTAGTAGCCCATCTCGCCGAGCGGGTTCTCGGTGTTGACCCAGACTTCGCCCTCGGGGACCTTGATGATCCGCGGGACCTTGGCCATGACCGGTCCGCTCGGCATCCGGTCGATGAGCTGCAGGACCATGCGCGCGGACTCACGCGTCTCTTGCAGCCGGACCCAATAGCGCGCGAACGAGTCGCCGTCGGGATGGGTCCAGACCTTCCAGTCGAGCTCGTCGTAGGGCAGGTAGCGCCGACCGTCGCGTCGCAGGTCCCAGTCGACGCCGCTCGCGCGCAGGTTCGACCCCGACACGCCGTACGCTGCGCCGAGGTCGGCGGGCACGATGCCGATCGAACGGGTGCGCTCCTGGAAGATCGGGTTGCCGGCCACGAGCTCTTCGAACTGGTCGCACGAGTCGAGCACCTTGGTCATCACCTGGCGCGTCTCGTTCGCCCAACCCCACGGCAGGTCGTCCTTGATGCCGCCGATCCGGTTGAAGTTGGGGTGGAAGCGCCCGCCGGTGACGGCTTCGATGAGGTTGAGCACGTACTCGCGGTCGCGGAAGCCGTAGAACGCGGGCGTGATCGCCCCGACCTGCAGGCCCATCTCGCCGAGGAACAACAAGAACGTCGCGATGCGCGACAGCTCGGTGAGCGCGGTGCGCACGTACTGCGCTCGCGGCGGTGCCTCGATGCCCATGAGCAGCTCGGCGGCGTGGATGAACGGGACCTCGTTGGCGAAGCTCGACAGCCAGTCGATGCGGTTGATCAGCGTCGTGATCTGCGGGTAGGTGCGGACCTCGGTGAGCTTCTCGTAGCCGCGGTGCATGTAGCCGATCACCGGGTCGGCGGCGATGACCCGTTCGCCGTCGAGGCGCACGACCAACCGCAACGTGCCGTGCGTCGCGGGGTGCTGCGGCCCCATGTTGAGGATCATGTCGCCGGTGTCGAGCTCGACGTTGACCTGCGCGTCGGCGAGGTGCCGGTACAGCGACGGGTCGACCTCGAACGCGGGTGTGCCGCCGCCGGGCACGCGGATGTCGGTCATGCGTCGGCCCCTTCCTCGGCGGCGGCGGGCTCACCGGGCATGGCCTCGACGTCGACCAAGCCGGGCCACGGCTTCACCTCGCGCGACAGGAGCGGGAAGTCCTTGCGCAACGGGTGCCCTTCGAACTCGGCAGGCAGGTAGAGCCGCCGCAGGCTCGGGTGACCGTCGAAGACGATGCCGTACATCTCCCAGCACTCGCGCTCGTGCCAGTCGGCACCGGGATACACCGACACCCACGACTCGGCACGCGGGTCCGCGTCGTCGACGTCGGTCTTCAACGTGACGCCGAGGTGCCGGCGCGTCGATTCCACGTGCGCGAACACTTGGAACCGTCCGGCGGAACCGGCCGCGCCGTAGGTGGTGTCGCGCGGCTGGACGGGCGCGGATGTGTCGCCGGAGCCTTCCTCGGCGAGGAGCGGCGCGGGCATCCAGTCGATCGCGGAGACGAACGAGAGGTAGTCGAAGTCGTGATGGTCGTGCAGGAACGCAGCGGTGCGGCGCCACGCGTCGGGACGGACGCGCACGACCAGGTCGTCGACCGTGGCCGCCGACTCGACGACCGCGTCGCCCAGCTCGGCTCCGAGACGCGCGAGGAGCTCCTGGTGCGCGCTCGAGAGCACGGGGCCGGACGGTTGCGGTTCCTCCGCGGCGTCGGGCGCGTCGGGGGTCTCGTCGTCAGCCAACGACGATCGGCTCCCAGTGCTCGCCCCGCCAGCGCTCGGAGAGGTCTTCCTCCTGGATGCGCTGCTGGAGCATCACGATCCCCTGGATGAACGCCTCCGGGCGGGGCGGGCACCCCGGCACGTACACGTCGACGGGGATGATCTGGTCGACGCCCTTGGTGACCGAGTACGAGTCCCAGTAGGGCCCGCCGCAGTTCGCGCACGACCCCATCGAGATGACGTACTTCGGGTCGGGCATCTGCTCGTAGAGCCGCTTGATCGACGGCGCCATCTTGTCGGTGACGGTGCCGGAGATGACGATCAGGTCGGCCTGGCGCGGGCTGGCCGGGAACGGGATCACGCCGAGGCGCATGACGTCGTAGCGGGGGCTGGCGAGGGCCGCGCCCATCTCGATCGCGCAGCACGCGAGGCCCCACTGGAACATCCACAGCGAGTACTTGCGGCTGTAGTTCAACAGCCAGGTGAGCGGCTTGGGGACCTTTCCCGACTCGACTAGGCCCACTTCAGGAGTCCCTTCCGCCACACGTAGGCGAGGCCGAAGAGCAGGACCCCGATGAACACCGTCATCTCCACCAGTCCGTACCAGCCGAGCCCTTCGGCGTCGATCGCCCAGGGGAAGATGAACACCGCCTCCACGTCGAAGATGACGAAGAGCAGTGCGTAGAGGTAGTAGCGGACGTTGGCCTGGCCGAACTCACCGAACGGGTCGGAGCCCGACTCGTAGGTGACGTACTTCTCGTCTTGGGGGCGCGTCGGCCGGAGGAGTCGACCCACGCCGAGCATCGCGCCGACCATCACGAGCGCGGCCCCGACGAAGACCGCCACGGCGAGATACTGCCTGTAGTACTCCGACACGCGCGGCTCCGGAACCGGGGCCAGCCAGGGACTCGCGGAGTATACGCAAGCCGTTTTCCGGCGCCGCAATCCGTGCGACGAGCGATCGCGGCGGCGGAGCTCGCCGAGGAACGAGGACGAGGCGGCTCAGCGCGCGCCGGCGAGGAGCATCGTCGCGTCGCGGGCGAAGTCGAGCGCGGTGCCGGGCAGGACCCCCAGGGCGACGACCGCGGCGGCCGCCGCGAACAGCGCCGCGCCGGTCGCGAGGTCGAGGCCCACACGCGGTGCGTCGCTCGCGTCGGTGGTCCCGTAGAGCGCGAGCGTGATCCGCAGGTACACGAAGGCGGAGATGGCCGCGCTGAGCATCCCGACGAGCGCGAGCACGTACTGGCCCGAGTCGGTCGCGGCCGAGAACACGGCGAGCTTGGCGACGAACCCGCCGGTCAGCGGGACCCCGGCCTGGGCGAGCAGGAACAGCGTCAGCAGCCCGGCGAAGAGCGGCTCGCGCACCCCGAGCCCGCGGAAGTCGTCGAGGTCGTGGTCGTCGTCGCCGCGACGCCCGACCGCGGTGATCACCGCGAAGGCGCCCATGATCATCAGCGCGTACACGAGCAGGTAGAAGAGCGCCGCCGCGGTGCCGTCGGCGGTCGCGGCCTGCACGCCGATCAAGACGTAGCCGGCGTGACTGATGGACGAGTAGGCGAGCATCCGCTTCACGTCCGTCTGGCGCAGCGCAGCGATGCTCCCGACGAGGAGCGACGCGACGGCGAGCGCGTACACGGCCGGCCGCCAGTCGACCCGGTACAGGTCGAACGAGCCCACGAACACGCGCAGCAGGGCCGCGAACGCGGCAGCCTTCGTGGCCGCGGCTGCGAACGCGGCAACCGGCGTGGGGGCACCTTGGTACACGTCGGGGGTCCACATGTGGAACGGCGCCGCGGACACCTTGAACGCGAGCCCCACGAGCAGCAGGGCGAGGCCGATCATCAACGCGCCGGAATCGAGCAGCGTGGTGCGCGCGAGGAAGTCGGCGATCCCGGTGAGCGACGTGGTACCGGTGGCGCCGTAGACGAACGCGATGCCGTAGAGGAACACCGCCGACGAGAACGCACCGAGGATGAAGTACTTGAACCCGGCCTCTTGCGACGTCGTGCGCCGACGGTCGAACGCCGCGAGCACGTAGAGCGCGATCGACAGGATCTCGAGGGCGAGGAAGACGATCACGAGATCGTTGGCCGACGCCATCAGCGTCATGCCGGTGGCGGAGAGGAGCACCAGCGCGACGTACTCGGAGCCTTCGAGGTGCTCGCGGCGCAGGTAAGCCGCCGAGATCAGGATCGTGAGCGCAGTCGCGGCGAGGACCACCAAGCGGATGAACACCGCGAACCCGTCCACCGCCACCATGCCCGCGAGCGCTTGGTACGGCCCGTCCTCGCGCACGATGTGCCACTGCACCCAGCTGAACGCGGTCGCGACGACGAGACCGACGCCGGCGATCGCGAGTGCGCTCTCGAACACGTAGCGCCCGTGCCGGAAGATCGATCGCACGAGCACGATGAGCACGCCCGCGCCGAAGAGCGCGAGCTCGGGCGCGATCGCGTACCAGTCGACGGGCGGGGTCACGAGATCGGTCTGCGCGATCACTCGTGCTCCTCGCCGTCGGCGTCACCGGCGTCGTGGTCGGTCGGTCCCGACGGAGCGGTGCGCACGATCTCGGGGTGCTCGAAGTCGCTGCGCTCCTCGACGTGCGCCACGAGGCTCCGCACCGACGGTTCGAGGCGGTCGAGCACGGGCGCGGGATGGAAGCCGAGGAACAGCGAGAGGCCGAGGAGCGGTACGACGGTCGCGAGCTCGCGCACGGTGAGATCGGGCAGGTGCGCGTTCTCCTCGCTCGGCTCGCCGGTGAAGGCGCGCTGCACCGCCCAGAGCAGGTACAGCGCGGCGAGGATCACGCCCGACGCCGCGACGACCGCGTACCAGCGTCCCGACAGGAACGCACCGAGGAGCGCCAGGAACTCGCCGACGAACCCCGAGAACCCCGGAAGGCCGATCGACGCGAACGCGGCGGCGACGAACAACCCACCGAGCACCGGGACGCTCTTCCACAGACCACCGAAGTCGGCGATCGCGCGCGTGTGGCGCCGGTCGTAGAGCATCCCCACGAGAAGGAACAGCGCGCCCGTCGTGAGGCCGTGGCTCAACATCGTGAACAGACCGCCGGACACGCCTTGGTGGGTCAGCGCGAAGGTGCCCAGGACGACGAACCCGAGGTGTGCGACCGACGAGTACGCGATCAAGCGCTTGAGGTCGGGTTGCATCGTCGCCACGACCGCGCCGTAGACGATCCCGATGACGGCGAGCACGAACATGACCGGCGCGAAGTCGACCGCGGCCTGCGGGAACATCGGGACCGCGAAGCGCAAGAAGCCGTACGTGCCCATCTTGAGGAGCACGCCGGCGAGCACGACCGAACCCGCGGTGGGCGCCTCGGTGTGCGCGTCGGGGAGCCAGGTGTGGAACGGGAAGAGCGGCACCTTGACCGCGAAGCCGATCGCGAAGGCCACGAACAACCACCGCGCGGTCCCGACCGACATCACCCCTTCGGACGACGCCCAGTCGACGAGCGTGGCGACGTCGAAGGTGAGGTCGTTGCCCGCGCGCTGGTGCAGGAACACGACCGCGAGGATCCCGGCGAACAAGAACGCCGAGCCCGCCATCGTGTAGATGAAGAACTTCATCGCGGCGTACGCGCGGTTGCCGTAGCCCCAGCCGGCGATGATGAAGTACATCGGGACGAGCACGAACTCGAAGAAGATGAAGAACAGCAGCAGGTCGAGGGCGAGGAACACCCCGATCACGGCGGCTTCGAGGACGAGCATCCACACGGTGAACGCCTTGATGTTCTCGACCTTCGCCGACGCCAACAAGCCGATCGGCACGAGGAGCGCGGTGAGGGCGACCATGAACAGGCTGATGCCGTCGACGCCGAGCTTCCAATGGACGCCGAACGTGCCGATCCAGTCGTAGGACTCGGTGAGGTGCTCCTGGTAGCCGGAGACCTGCGGGTCGAAGTCGGCGAGCAGGAAGATCGCGAGACCGAGCGTCGCCGCGCTGGCGAGGTACCCGACGACGCGCGCGTACTCGGGCCGTCGGGTCGGCATCACCAACGCCAGGAGCGCACCGACGAACGGCGTGACGACGAGAGCGGTCAGAAGCGGGAACCCCCCGGTGTCGACGTGGGAAGCGGCGGCCCCGAGCGAGGTGATCACCACATCCCCCGGGTGCCGAACCACGCCAACAACACGACCGTGCCGAACACGAGCCCGAGCGCGTAGTTGCGCACGTAGCCGGTCTGGATTCGACGCAGACCGCTGCTCAGGACGCGGAAGCCTGCGGCGACGCCGTTGACCGCGCCGTCGACCCCGCGCGCGTCGACGTCGTCGGCGAGGACGGCGGCCGCGCGGCGACCCGGGCCGGCGACGCCCGCCGCGAGCGCGTCGTCGAGGTAGTAGGCGTGCTCGAGCACCGGGGCCGCGGCTCCCAGGCGACGCACGCCGGGATCGGTGCCGTCGGGTTCGAGGCCACGGCGGTACAGCGCGCGCGCCGCGGCGATGCCGGTCAACGCGATCGCGAGCGCCACGAGCGACAGGAGCGTGCCGGCGAGGAACGACGTGGGGTGGATCTCCTCCACGTCGGCGAACACCGGGTGCAGCCACTCGGTGAGCAGCTCGAATCCTTCGTCGGCGAAGGGCAGGTTGAGGAAGCCGCCCGTCGCGGCGAGCAGCGCGAGCGCCGCGAGGGGCAACGTCATCGTCCACGGTGACTCGTGGGGCTCGCCGGCCGCGCCCGCGTGGTGCGCCGGTACCGCCTCGGCGAGGGGCTCGTCGTCGGCACCCCCGGACACGACGAGCGGCGGCGTCGAGCCGTCGCGCCAACGCGCCGGTTCGGCGAACACCAAGCGCAGCTGGCGCGTCATGTAGAAGGCCGTGAGGAACGCGGTCACCGTGCCGAGGACCCACAGCGCGTACTGGCCGTCGAACCACACCTTGGCGAGGATCTCGTCCTTCGACCAGAACCCCGAGAACGGGAACACACCCGCGATCGACAGCCAGCCGACGACGAAGACCGCGCCCGTGATCGGCATGTAGCGGCGGAGGCCGCCCATGCGGCGCATGTCTTGTTCGTCGTGCAGGCCGTGGATGACCGAGCCCGCTGCGAGGAAGAGCAACGCCTTGAAGAACGCGTGCGTGACCATGTGGAACAGTGCGGCGCCGTAAGCCCCCACGCCGAGCGCCAGGAACATGTAGCCGAGCTGGCTGATCGTGGAGTAGGCGAGCACCCGCTTGATGTCGTTCTGCACGAGGGCCACGGTCGCCGCGAACAACGCCGTGATCACGCCGACCCAGGCGACGGTCGTCGCGGCCGCGTCCGACATCTCGAAGAACACGTGGGCTCGCGCAACGAGGAACACGCCGGCGGTGACCATCGTCGCCGCGTGGATCAACGCGGAGACCGGGGTGGGACCTTCCATCGCGTCGGGGAGCCACACGTGCAACGGCAGCTGCGCGCTCTTGCCGACCGCGCCGACGAACAAGAGCAATGCGATCGCCGTGGCGGAACCGCGCGCCGCCTGCGCGCCGTCGCCGAGTGCGGCGTAGTCGAGGGTGCCGAGCTTCTCGAAGATCAGGAACATCGCGAGCATGAACCCGAAGTCGCCGACCCGGTTCGTGATGAACGCCTTCTTGCCCGCGACCGCCGCGGTGTTCCGCTCGAACCAGAACGAGATCAGCAAGTAGGAGCACAACCCGACGCCTTCCCACCCGAGGAAGGTCACGAGGAAGCTGTTGCCGAGGACGAGCACGAGCATCGACGCCGCGAAGAGGTTCAGGTAGGCGAAGAAGCGCGAGAACCGGGCGTCGCCGTGCATGTAGCCGATCGAGTACAGGTGGATGAGCGTGCCGACCCCGGTGACGAACAGGATCATCGTCACCGACAACGGGTCGACGAGGAACCGCAGGTCGACCGCGAACCCGCCCGCCTCGATCCACGTGTAGCCCTGCGAGACCACGGCGCGCTCTTCCTCGTCGAGGCCGAGCAGCGCCACGAACGCGACGACCGAACCGACGAACGCGAGCGCCATCAGCGCGGTCGCCAGCCAGCCGGCCGTCGGCTCGCCGAGCCGGCGTCCGAAGAGGAGCAGCACCACCGCACCCGCGGCGGGCAGCGCGGGGATGATCCAGATCAGCTCGAGGAGGTCGTGCGCGTCCACCGTCACCCCTCGAGCGCGTGGATGTCGTCGGCCGTCACGCCCTGACGGCGGCGGAAGATCGCCACGATGATCGCCAGCCCGACGGCGACTTCGGCCGCGGCGACCACCAGGGTGAAGAACACGATCACCTGCCCGCCGATGTCGTCGAGCGCCTTCGCGAACGTGACGAAGGTGAGGTTCGCGGCGTTGAGCATGAGCTCGACGCACATGAACATCACGAGCGTGTTGCGCCGGACGAGCAGGCCGACCGCGCCGATCGTGAACAGCATCGCGGCGAGCACGAGGTAATAGGAGGGCGTGATCTCCATCACGAACCGCCCTCGGGCGCGCGGTCGGTCGGGACCGGACGGCTGCGCCGTGCGAGCACGACGCCACCCACCACGGCGATCACGAGCAGCACCGCGGTGATCTCGAACGCCCAGATGAAGTCGGTGAACAAGCTGCGGGCGAGCGTCTCGACGTTGCCGGTGCGCGCGTCGTCGAGCGGTCCGCGCACGGAATGCTCACCGGTCGCCCACTCGTTGCCGGCCAGCGCGACCACCTCGACGAGGAGCAGCACCCCGAGCCCGACGGCGATCGGACGTTGCAGCGGGAGGGGTTCGCGCAGCGACTCTTCGCGGTCGACGCCGAGCAGCGTGATCACGAACACGAAGAGCACGACGACGGCTCCCGCGTACACCACGATCTGGATGATCGCGACCAGGTCGGCGTCCTGCATCAGGAAGAAGACCGCCATCGTCACCAACGTGACGAGGAGGAAGAGCACGGCGTGGACCGGATTGCGCGCGAGCACGACGCCGAGCGCACCGGCCAGCGCGAGCGCGGCGCACGTGAAGAACAGCACGGCTTCCATCAGGCGGACGGACCTTCCGCGCCGTCGGGAACATCCGCGTCCTGCGCGGGTTGCGCGGCCCGGACGCCGAAACCGAGCTCGCCCGACCACAGCACCCGACCCGTGTAGTCGGCGCGCCCGCCCGGAGCGGTCGCGCGCATCCATTCGCTCGTGTGGTCGTCTTCGTCGCCCGACCACAGCTCCCACGGCTGTCGGCGGGCGCGCCCGTCATCGCCGACGAGCAGCTGATCCTTCGTGTAGATCGCGTCGGCGCGGTCGACGAACGAGAACTCGAACAGCTTGGTCTCGGTGATCGCTTCGGTCGGGCAGGCCTCGACGCAGAGGTCGCAGTGGATGCAGCGCAGGTAGTTGATCTCGTAGACGAAGCCGTAGCGTTCGCCGGGCGACACCGGGTCGTCGGGCGGGTTGTCGGCGCCGCGCACGTAGATGCAGCGCGCCGGGCACACGCCGGCGCACAGCTCGCAGCCGATGCACTTCTCCATGCCGTCCTCGTAGCGGTTGAGGACGTGCCGACCGTGCCGGCGCACCGGGTAGTCGCGTGTCTCGTGGGGGAACTGCGTGGTGAGGCGCGGCCGGAACATCTGCCGGAAGGTGACGCCGAAGCCCGAGAAGCGACCCATCAGCGGAACTCCTCGACTCGCTCGCCCGCCTTGGGCATCGAGAGCCACAGCATCCCGTACGCGACGAGCGCGACGCCGGCCGCCGCGATCGCGGTGACCGCGACGTTCCAGCCCTCTTCGCGCGCGACCACGATCGCGACCGATACCAGCACCCAGAGGATCGCGATCTCGATGAGGTACTTCCAGCCGAGCGCCATCAGGCGGTCGTAGCGCATCCGCGGAAGGGACGCGCGCACCCAGAACGTCGTGAACACGAGCGCCAGGACCTTGAGCGCGAACCAGACGACCGGCATCAGCCACACGTTGACGACGTTGTCGGCGGCGAGGAACCCGAGGCTCGGACCGGACGGGCCGCCGAGGAACAGCGTCACCGCGACCGCCGACATCGTGATCACGTTCATGAACTCGGCGAGGAAGAAGATCGCGAAGCGGATGCCGGTGTACTCGGTGTGGAACCCGCCGACGAGCTCCTGCTCGGCTTCGACGAGGTCGAACGGCGGGTGGTTCGTCTCCGCGGTGGCGGCGATCAGGAAGATCACGAACGGCACGAGCGCGGGGAGCAAGTACCACTCGCTCACGAACGACTGCCAGTCGATCCACGCTTGCCGACTCACGATCTCGCGGGTCGACAGGGTGCCCGACTGCACGAGCACTCCCAGCACCGCGAGCCCGAAGGCCGCTTCGTAGGAGAGCAGCTGCGCGGTGGCGCGCACCGATCCGAGCAGCGGGTACTTCGAGCCCGACGACCAGCCCGCGAGCATGATCCCGTACACGCCGAGCCCCGACATCGCGAGGATGAACAGCGCGCCGATCGGGATCTCGACGACTTGCAGGTGCGTCTCGTGCCCGAGGATCGAGACCGTGCCACCGATCGGGATCACGCAGAACATCAGGAACGCCGGCAGGATCGACAGGTACGGCGCGAGCCGGAAGACCGGCCGGTCGGCGGTGCTCGGGATCGACTGCTCCTTGAAGAACAGCTTGATGCCGTCGGCGAGCGTCTGGAGCACGCCGTACGGACCTGCGGTGGCGGGGCCGATCCGGTTCTGCATGTCGGCGAGCACCTTGCGCATGCCCCAGATGTAGAGCATCACGCTGACGAGCAGCAGCACGAACGCGGCGACGACCTTGATGACGACGACGAAGAACACCGACCAGCTGACGCCGGCGTCGAACAGTGGGTCGCCCGCGGCGAGCACGTCGATCACGGGATCGTCTCCACCCGCAGGTCGGTGACGTCGCCGGCGGCGTCGATGACGCGCGCGGCGCCCTGGCCGTCGGCCGTGAAGCAGCAGCGCGCCACGCCGGGTGGCACGAGGTGCGAGGCGCGCACGCGCACCGTGAGCGACCCACGTGCCGAGGTGATCCGCACTTCGTCGCCGTCGGCGATCGTGAGCCGCGTGAGATCGCTCGGATTGACGTCGACGACCTGCTCGCGCGGGAGTCCGGCGAGCACCGGCGTGGACGTGACGGCACGCCCGGCGTCGTAGAGGGTGCGGCTCGTCACGAGGCGCAGAGCGTACGCGTCGCGCGCGGCGGGCTCGCCGCCGGTGACGACGCGATCCCACTGGTACAACGCCGGCGCGTCCTGCGTGGACGCGGCGCGCGCGGCGGTCGCGCTCGCGGCGTCGTCGGTGTGCGCCTCTTCGGCGTCGGTGAGGTGCTCGCCCTCCACGCGGATCGGGTCCCATGACACCGCGGAACCGTCGTCGGCGAGGATCGAGAGCGCGCCTCGCCGAAGTACCACGTCGTCGACGTGATCTGCGACGGGCACGACGACGCCGTCGCGCGCGCGCCGCAGGAGGTCGGCGGTCGCGCCGAGCAACGCGGGCGCGACCGCGGCGATCTCGTCGGTGACCTCGTCGACCGTCTCCAGGTCGAAGTCGACGCCGAGCCGGGCGGCGAGCTCGACGGCGATGCGCCACTCGTCCATCGAGGTTCCCTCGGGCGAGACCTTCATGCCGAGCCGCTGCACGCGCCCTTCGAGGTTGGTGGTGCTCCCCGCCTTCTCACCCCAGAGGGTGCACGGGAGGAACACCTCGGCGCGTCGAGTCGACTCCGACACGAACGCGTCGACGGCGACGATGGTGCCGATGCCGTCGAGCGCGCGCTCGACGAGGGCGCGGTCGGGGAAGTCGGAGAGCGGGTCGGCGCCGACGAGGACGAGCGCGTGGATCCGACCTTCGGCTGCCGCGCGCAGCACACCCGTCGCGTCGAGCCCGCGGTCGGCGGGCACGGTGCCCCACCGCTCGGTGAACCACTCGGCGCCGTCGGCGAGCGTGACCCGCCCGGGGAGGAACCCGGGCGCGAGCCCGACCTCGAGCGCGCCGTGCACGTTCCCGCGCCGCAGCCCCGAGAGGAAGAGCGTGTCGTCGCGCCCGGCGAAGGCGGCGGCGGCGCGCACGGTCGCGGCCGGCGACTCGGCGAGCGAGCCCCGTCCGAGGAACACCACGATCGGACCCGGACGCGCGCGGAGCTGCTCGGCGAGCGCGTCGATCGCGTCGTCGCGGCTGGAGGTGCCGTCGATCGCGGTGACGAGACGCTCGACGAGTCGTCCCTGTTCTCCGGGTGCCGGTCGCAGGACGGCCGACGCGATGGACGTGAGCCCGTGGTCGACCGGCGCGAGATCGATCACCGGGACACCGAGCTCGAGTGCGGCGCGCCGGATGCGCAGGTGCAGGACGGGGAGCTCTTCTTTCGGGTCGGGGCCCAGCAGCACGATCGCGCCGGCCCGATCGAGATCGGCGATCTGGGCGCGGGGCACGCCGAGCACGACATCGGCGGGGAGCCCGTCGCCGAGCTGCGCGTCGACGTGGTCGGTGCCGAGCACACCCTTGGCGAGACGAGCCCACGCGTATGCGTCTTCGTTGCTGCCGCGGGCGCCGCCGAGGAGCGCGATCGCGCCGGGACCGTGCAGGTCGCGCACGCGGGCGAGCGCGGTCGCGGCGGCGTCGAGCGCGTCGGGCCAGGAGACCTCGCGCCGCTCGCCGTCGACGAGCAGCTGCGGGTCGAGCACGCGATCGGGCGAGTGGACGTACTCGAAGCCGTAGCGACCCTTGTCGCACAACCACCCGTGGTTGACCGGCTCGGAGTCGACGCCGAGGAACCGCACGAGCCGGTTCGACGACGATTGGAGCGCGCCCCGGCAGCCGACCGCACACGTGCCGCACGACGTCTCGACCGTGGCGAGGTCCCACGGGCGCGCTTTGAAGCGGTATTGCTTCGACAGCAGCGCGCCGACCGGACAGATCTGCACGGTGTTGCCGGAGAAGTACGACGAGAACGGGTCGTCCGGGAACGTGAGCACCTGGGTGCGGTCGCCACGATCGACGAACGTGATCAACGGGTCGCCGGCGATCTCGTCGGCGAACCGGGTGCAGCGCGCG
>DASUMP010000138.1:0-7049 GCA_036277635.1 Acidimicrobiia bacterium
GGTGAACGTCGCCGCCACCGCTCACGAGCTCACCGCGCGACACCGCGAGGCGCTCGCCCGCGTGCGGCTGCTCCTCTCCGCCGGCGCCCCCGTGTCGCGTTCGGTGCTGCGCGCGGCGCGGGCGATCATGCCGAACGCGGCCGCGCACACGCCGTACGGCATGACCGAGGTGTTGCCCGTCACCGACATCACGCCCGAGGAGCTCGAACGCGCCGGAGCCGGCAACGGCGTGTGCGTCGGCCGACCGCTGCCCGACGTCGAGGTCGCCATCAGTCCGATCGACGTGCTCGGCACCGCAAGTGCCATGACGACCACCACACCCGGGGTCGTCGGCGAGATCTGCATCCGCGCCGCGCACGTGAAGGACTCCTACGACAAGCTGTGGGTGACGCAGCGCGCGAGCGAGGCGTCACCGCAGTGGCACCGCAGCGGCGACGTCGGCCACCTCGACGACGAGTCGCGCCTGTGGGTCGAAGGCCGGATGATCCACGTCGTCGCGACCGCGGACGGCCCGGTCACGCCGGTCGGGATCGAACAAGCCGTCGAAGCGCTCGATTCGGTCGACCAGGCCGCGGTGGTCGGCGTCGGACCGAAGGGGACGCAGCAGGTCGTGGTGGTCGTGGTACCGCGCGCCCGTCCCCGACGTCCCGAGCTCCTGCACGGTCAGCTCGCGCACGACGTGCGCGCGGTCGCCGCGGTCGACGTCGCCGCGGTGTTCGCGGTTCCGGCCCTCCCCGTCGACAAGCGCCACAACTCGAAGATCGACCGCATCCGCGTCGGCGCGTGGGCCGACGCGCTGCTCGCCGGCGGACGGATGCGCGCGCTGTGAAGGTGCTCGTCACCGGCGGCACGAGCCTGCTGGGCGGCGCGATCGCGCAGCGCCTCCAGGCGCGCGGTGACGACGTCACCGTGTTCCAGCGCCGGCCGAGCGGGCTCGCGGTACACGAGGTGCTCGGCGACGTCGGTGATCGATCGGCGCTCGACGCGGTGGTGGCGGGCGCCGAGCTCGTGATCCACGCCGCCGCGAAGGTGGCGGTGGTCGGCCCGTGGTCGGAGTACGCGGCCACGAACATCGCCGGCACCGAGCACCTGCTCGACGCGGCGCGACGCGCCGGGGTGGGCCGGTTCGTGTACGTGTCGTCGCCGTCGGTCGCGCACGCGGGCCGGTCGCTCGTGGGCGCGCCCGCCGGACCGGCCGACCCCGATGCCGCCGAGGGCAACTATTCGCGCAGCAAGGCCTTCGCGGAGCGGCTCGCGCTCGCCGCGTCGGCGCCCGACTTCCCCGTGGTCGCGGTCCGGCCGCACCTGGTGTGGGGTCCGGGCGACACCCAGCTCGTGGGTCGCATCGTGCAGCGTGCGGAAGCCGGACGGCTGGCGATCGTCGGCTCCGGCGCCGCGCTGATGGACACGACCTACCTCGACAACGCCGCCGACGCGATCGTCGCCGCCGCCGACCGCGCCGGCACGCTCGGCGGGCGGGCGTTCGTGATCTCGAACGGCCAACCCCGACCGGTGCGCGAGCTGCTGCACCGCATCACGCGCGCCGCTGGACTCGACCCGCCGCGGCTGCGCGTGCCGGTCGTCGTGGCGAGCACCGCGGGTCGCGTCGTCGAGCGGGTCTGGGCGGCCCTCGATCGTCGCGACGACCCGCCGATGACCCGGTTCCTCGCCGAGCAGCTCTCGACCGCCCATTGGTTCGATCAGCGTGAGACGCGCCGCGCGCTCGACTGGCACCCGGAGGTCGATCTGGAGGAGGGTTTCGCCCGTCTCGAGGCGTGGTTCCGGGACCGAGGCGCCCGCCACCCCCTGAACGAACCCGCCTGATCGTCGTACAGTGGCCGCACGTCGCGGTGGGAGGAGCGTCATGTCGAGAGCTCGCAGCATGACGTTCCTCAGCGCGATGCGCGACCTGCAGTGGCGGCGCCGGCGCGTGATCATCGCCGCGGTCGGCGCCGCGCTGGTCTTCTCGATCACCCTCGTGCTCGCGGGCGTCTCCAACGGCTTCGACGTCGAGACCGACGACACGATGGACCGGTTCGGCACCGACGGCTGGGTCGTCGGCGAAGGTGCGGCGGGACCGTTCATCGGCCAGAAGCCGCTGCCCGAAGCGCTCGTCGACGCGGTGCGCGCCGATCCCGGCATCACCGACGCCAACCCGGTGATCTTCTCGCGCAAGACCGTCGGCACCGACTCGCCCGAAGAGGTGAACCTGTTCGGGGCCGCACTCGACGGCGTCGGCGTGCCCGCGCCCGACGACGGCCGCGGGCTGGAGGCGGTGGGTGAGATCGTCGTGAGCGGCGAGCTCGATTACGACGTCGGCGACGAGATCCTCGTGTCGGAGGAGCCCTTCGAGGTGGTGGGCACGATCTCGGAGTGGACCGCGGTGGCCGGCGTCCCCAACGTGATGATCACGATCGAAGACGCGCAGCGCCTCTCGTTCCTCGACCAGCCGATCATCTCCGCGATCGCGGTCAGCGGCGACCCCGACGCGCTCCCCGACGGCCTCGAGTTCATGAGCGACGACGTCGCCCGCGAAGACCTGCTGCGCGCGGTGGAGAACGCCCGTGCCGGCATCAACCTCGTCGGCTTCCTGCTCTGGATCGTCGCCGGGACGATCATCGGCTCGTTGCTGTACCTGTCGGCGCTCGAGCGGATGCACGACTTCGCGGTGTTCAAGGCGACCGGAACGTCCAGCGTCGTCGTTCTCGTCGATCTGGTGTTCCAGGCCGTGTTCATCGCGCTGGTGTCCGCCACGATCGGGATGATCGTCGCCGCGCTCGTCGGCCCGCGGTTCCCCACGCCGGTGGTCATCCCCCTGCGTTCGCTGGTGTCCCTGCCGCTCGTCGCGGTCGCGGTCGGGCTGCTGGCGAGCCTCGCCGGCTTGCGCCGAGCCGTGACCGTCGACCCGGCAGTCGCGTTCAACAAGGCCTGACGGCGGAGCGAGACGACCATGCAGCTCGACATCCGTGACCTGACGATCGAGTACTCGAGCGGCGGCTACGTCGTGCGTCCGGTCAGCAACCTCAACCTCACCGCGAGCACCGGCTCGCTCGTGTTGCTCCTGGGTCCGAGCGGCTGCGGCAAGACCACGCTGCTGTCGTGCCTCGGCGGCATCCTCACCCCGAAGCAGGGCACGATGCGGCTCGGCGACATCGCGATCGAAGAGCTCAGCGGCAACGCGCTCACGGAGTACCGGCGCCACACCGTGGGGATCGTGTTCCAGGCCATGAACCTCGTCCCGAGCCTCACCACGCTCGAGAACGTCATGGTGCCGCTGTGCCGGGGCGGGATGCCGCGGCGCGAGGCGCGCACGCGAGCGACCGAGCTGCTCGAACAAGTGGGGCTCGCCGAGCGCACGCACCATCGCCCCGGCGCGCTCTCGGGCGGCCAGCAGCAACGTGTGGCGATCGCGCGCGCACTCGGCGCCGACCCGCCGCTCCTCCTCGCCGACGAGCCGACTGCGCACCTCGACTACATCCAGGTCGAAGGCGTGCTGAAGCTGCTGCGCGAGCTCGCCAACGGCGACCGGCTCGTCGTGGTCGCGACGCACGACCAGCGCATGCTGCCGATCGCCGATCGCGTCGTCGAACTCGTCCCGAACGTGGAGCGCACGAGCCGCGCCCCCGAGCGCGTCACGCTCGCCGCCGGCGAGGTGCTCTTCCGGCAGGGCTCGTGGGGCGAGCTGATCTACGAGATCGAAGAGGGCGAGATGGAGATCGTCGGCGAGCTCGAAGGCGGTCGCGAGGAGATCCACAACGTCCTCGGACCCGGCTGGTACTTCGGCGAGGCGGGTCCGATCTTCGGCCTCCCCCGCTCCGCGACGGCGCGCGCCCGCGGCGGGGCGGTCGTGGTGGGTTACACGACGAGTGCGTTCCGCGAGCGGGTCGGTCCGTTGCCGATCGAGCGCATCGCGCTCGACGCCGACGTCGTGGCGGGAGCCACCGTCGACGGCGACGCCGCCGGCGGGTAGCGCCTTCGCCGCTCAGGCGATCCGCGGGCCGCCGTCGCCGAGCATCTCGGCCGGCACCGACGAACGCACGAACTCGATCAGCTCGCCGATCGTCTCCATCCACGGCAACGTCGGCGGGTCGCCCACGTCGTCGGCCGACAGCCCGACCTCGTCGAGGATCTGGTCGCGCACCGACACGAGCGCCTCGATGAGCAGCAGCGAGTCGAGGCCGACCGCGCCGAGCAGCGCGTCGTCGGCGAACACGTCGAGCGGCTCGCCGGTGACCGCGGCGAGCTCGGCGCGCACGAGGTCGGGGACGCGCGCGGCGTCGAAGGTGCTCGTCATGTGAAGTCGACCCGGGTCACGAACCCGTCGCCGGCGGCAAGGGACCGCGCAACCTCGACCCGCCGCAGCTTGCCGCTCGGCGTCTTCGGCAACGCCCGGCGGGGCACGAACGCGACCACCGACGGCGACGTCCCGGTCTCTCGGGTGACCATCGTGCGGATCTCCCGGCACGCGACCTCGAGCTCGGCGCTCGACGCGCGCCCGCTCGCCTCGACGACGATCGCGAGGCCACCGTCGGGCGCGACGACCGCGGCGACGCAGCCGTCGCGCACCAAGGAGTGCTGCACCGTCGTCTCGACGTCGTCGGGATAGATGTTGCGCCCGGCCACCACGATCGCCTCGTCGCTGCGCCCCACCACGAACAGCTCACCGTCGTGCATCACGCCGTTGTCGCCGGTGACGAAGAACCCGTCGTCGGTGAAGGTGAGCTCGGCGCCGATGTAGCGCGACAGCAGCGACGGGCTGCGGAACTCGATCGGCCCGACCTCACCGTCGGGCGCGGCGACGCGCACGTCGGTGCGGTCGACGGGGCGTCCGGTGGACACGAGCGGCCGGTCGCGGCCCTCGCCTCCGGTCGCGCCCGAGGGGCGCGGGATCGCCCGCCAGTGCTCGTGCGGACGGACGATCGTGACCGCGAGCGTCGCTTCCGCGAGCCCGTAGGCCGGGCACAACGCGAGCGAGCGCAGCCCCGCCGGCGCGAACGTGGCGGCGAAGCGCTCGAGCGTCTCGGCGCGCACGGCCTCGGAGCCCACGATGATCGACCGCACCGGCGAGAGGTCGAGGTGCTCCACGTTGCGGCTCGTACGCACCGCGAGGTCGAGCGCGAAGTTCGGCGCGACCGTGACGGTCGAGGCGGTCTCGGAGCACGTGCGCAACCACGACCGCGGGTTCGCCATGAAGCTCTCGGGCTTCATCAGGGTGAGACGGTGGTGCCCGTACTCGGGAGCGCCGGCCGCGAGCGGCGACAGGAGCTGGCCGATCAGACCCATGTCGTGCGAGAGCGGCAGCCACGAGCACGACCCGTCGCCGGCCACCGGTTCGAGCGCGGCGACGATCGCGGCGACGTGCGTCCCGACCGCGTCGAGCGTCAGGTGGATGCCTTTCGGGGTGCCGACGCTCCCCGACGTGAACTGCACCAGCGCGCCCTCGCCACCGACCGGCCGGGTCGGACCGCCACGCATCGCGTCGTCGTAGGCGTGCACCGTGAGCGCCGTCCCGTCGAGCATCCCGACGTGCGCGGGGTCGACGAGGAGCGTGGTGGCGCCCGCCGCCGCGCAGAACCGTTCGAGCTGCTCCACGTAGCGCGCCGGCGCCATCCCCCGGGCGGGCAACGGCAGCGACGCGACCGTGCACCCGGCGCGCCACGCACCGAACAACGAGGTGACGCACGGGCGCGTGTTCGTGAGCACCATCGCGACGGCCTCGCCCGCCCCCGCGTGCGACGCGATCCACCGCGCCGAAACGTCCGCGGCCCCCCACAGCGCACCGATGCTCGACGGTTCCGGGTCGTCGCCGACGAACTGGACCGTGCCGCGCCCGCGCGCCGCGTTCTCGAGCAGATCGAGCAACGACGTCGCGTCCGGAGCGACGCCGGAACCCGCGTTCACGGCCGAATCGAGGCTCACGCGCCGTGCCTCAGAGGACCAGCGGGATCACCGCGGCGCTGAAGCCCGCCGCCGCGCCGACGAGGAGCACCTTGTCGCCGGCGCCGACCCGACCTTCCTCGATCGCGAGGTCGAGCGCGAACGGGATGCTCGCCGCCGCGGTGTTCCCGTAGCGGTCGAGGGTCACCATGCAGCGCTCGGCCGGGTATCCCACCAACGCCGCGATGCGGTCGATGACCGCCCGCGACACCTGGTGCGGCACGACCAACGCCACGTCGTCGAGCGTCCAGTCGAGCTTCACGAGCACGTCGTTCACGAGCGCCGGCAGCCGCGAGACCGCGAGCTGTTGCAGCTTGGAGCTGCTGCACTCGAAGAACATCAGCTCGGGCGCCGCGCCGTAGCGCGACCCGCCGCCGAGCACGGTCGACAGCTCCCAGTGGGTGCCGTCGGATTCGAACACACCCTGGCGCAACCCGCGTTCGGGCACGACGCTCGCTTCGACCACGCACGCCGCGCCCGCGTCGCCCAACGTGAGCGCCGCGAGTCGCGTCGAGAGGTCGGCCGACCCACCCACGTCCCAGCGGATCGTCGGCGACAGGCACTCCCCCGCCGCCACGAGCACACGCGTCGCGCGCCCCGTCTCGATGAACGCCTGCGCGACGTCGAGGCCGTTGAGGAAGCTGTTGCACGCGTTCTTCACGTCGACCACCGCGGCGTTCTCGCACCCGAGCGCGAGCTGCACGATGTTCGCCGTCGCGGGCTCGGCCACGTCGTGCGACGCCGACGCGAAGATCAGCAGGTCGATGTCGCGTGCCGAGAGCCCCGCAGCCGCCAGCGCCCGCTCGCTCGCACGCGTCGCGAGGTCGGACGAGGCCATCCCCGCCGGTGCGTAGCGCCGTTCGTCGACCCCCGCCGCGAGGTGGATGATCCCCTTCGGCAGCCGCGTCCCGCCGCTGGCCTCCGCGACGCGCGCCTCGACCATCTCCGACGTCCACACGTCGTCGGGCACGAAACGACCGGTGCCCGTGATCGCAGCCCCGATCGGAGCGCCGAACGTCCTCTGCGTCATCGTGGGTCGCTCCGGTTCCCGACGTCCCCGCACGAGGTCGGTGTGAGACCGGCACACTACGCCCGCGTCAGAAACGGCTCAA
>DASUMP010000139.1:0-4085 GCA_036277635.1 Acidimicrobiia bacterium
TTGATGGACTCGACGCGGCGGATGTCGAGACGGACCGACGAGTAGAACTTGAGCGCCCGGCCGCCCGGCGTGGTCTCGGGCGAGCCGAACATCACGCCGATCTTCTCGCGCAGCTGGTTGATGAAGATCATGATCGTGCGCGACCGGTTCAGGTTGCCGGTGAGCTTGCGCAGCGCCTGGCTCATGAGCCGGGCCTGCAAGCCGACGTGCGTGTCGCCCATCTCGCCTTCGATCTCGGCGCGGGGCACGAGCGCGGCCACCGAGTCGATGACGAGCACGTCGAGCGCGCCGGAGCGGACGAGCATGTCGGCGATCTCGAGCCCCTGCTCCCCCGTGTCGGGCTGGCTGATGAGCAGCTCGTCGACGTTGACGCCGATCGCCGACGCGTACGCCGGGTCCATCGCGTGCTCGGCGTCGATGTAGGCGCACACCCCGCCGTTGCGCTGCGCCTCGGCGACGACGTGCATCGCGAGCGTCGACTTGCCGGACGACTCCGGACCGAAGATCTCGATGATGCGCCCCCGGGGCAGCCCCCCGATGCCGAGCGCGAGGTCGAGGGACAGCGCGCCGGTGGAGATCGCCTCGATCCCCACGTCGCCGCGCTCGCCGAGGCGCATGATCGAACCCTTGCCGAACTGCTTCTCGATCTGGCCGAGCGCCATGTCGAGGGCCTTGTCGCGGTCCACTGGGGAACCCCTCTCCGCACCGCCGCAGCGGCGCCTCACCTGTGTCTGCTGGGGGGAAGCTCGTGTGCCGTCGAACCTACCGATGGGGTGTGACAGTGAACGCCCGACCCCGCCCGACGGCGGAAACGACACGGTTGTGACTTCCGACAGACCCTAGGCGAACACCTGTTCGCAGGCAAGCATTTCGCGGAAGATCAGGCGGGGCGGGACTCGCGGGCGCGCCGCCAGGGGAGCACACCGGGCTCGAGCTCCACGAGGAGCAGCTCGGCCTCGGCGGCGTCGAGGGGGGTCGCGAACAAGAAGCCCTGGGCGAACCCGCAGCCCTCGGCGCGCAGGCGGTCGCGCTCCTGCTCGGTCTCGACACCCTCCGCGATCGTCTCGAGCTGGAGGGTCCGACCGAGGTCGAGCAGGCCGCGGAGGATCGCGGGGAACTCGGCGCCGGTGATGCCGCTCACGAACGACCGGTCGATCTTCAAGATGTCGACGGGGAACTGTCGCAGGTAGCTGAGCGACGAGTACCCGGTGCCGAAGTCGTCGATCGCGAGACCGACGCCGAGGTCGTGGAGCACGCGCAGGCGCTGCGCGGTGGTGACGGCGTCGCGCACGAGCACGGTCTCGGTCATCTCGAGCACGAGCGACCCGGCGGCGAGGCCGGTCTCGGCGAGCGTGCGCTCGACGTCGTCGACGAAGTCGGGGTGCGCGAGCTGGCGGGCCGAGACGTTCACCGTGATCGCCATGCCGCGCGCCTCGGGGTACGCGCGCTGCCAGTGGCTCGCGGTGCGGCACGCTTCGCGCAGCACCCACTGGCCGATCGGCACGATGCTCCCGTTCGCTTCCGCGATCGGGATGAACGTGTCGGGACCGATCGTGCCGCGTCCGGGGTGGTCCCACCGCACGAGCGCTTCGAAGCCGACCAGCGCGCCCGTCTCGAGCGCGACCACGGGTTGGTACACGAGCCGCAGCTCGTTGCGCTCCACGACGCCGAAGATGTCGGTCTCGAGCTCGAAGCGCTCGGCGACGCCGCCGCGCATCGACGGGTCGTACAGCACGGGCACGCCGTCGCCGGCATCTTTCGCGCGATACATCGCGACGTCGGCGTGCCGCAGCAGCGACGCGGCGGGGCTCTCGAGGTCGGACGCGATGCCGATGCTCGCCGACATCGTGACGTCGCGACCGATGACGCGCACGGGAGTGCGCAGGATCTCGACGATGCGCTCGGCCATGTGCTCGGCTTCGCGCCGGGCGTGCCGGGAGTCCTCCACGAGGATCGCGAACTCGTCGCCACCGAGGCGCGCGACGGTGTCACTGCGCCGCACCACGCGCCGGAGTCGGCGGGCGATCTCGCGCAGCACCTCGTCGCCGGCGTCGTGGCCGAGCGTGTCGTTCACGAGCTTGAACCGATCGAGGTCGAGGTACACGAGCGCGAGCCCGCCGCCGGTGCGCTCCGCGCGCTCCGCCGCGTGCTCGACGCGATCGCGCAGCAACGCTCGGTTCGCGAGGCCGGTCAGCGCGTCGTGGAACGCCCGGTGCTCGAGCTCGGCGGACAGGACCTTGCGCTCGGTCACGTCGTGCAGGTTGACCACGACACCTTCGACGTTCGGGTCGTGCAGGAGGCTGATGATGCGCGCTGCGTACCAGGACACGCCGTCGCCGTTCGGGCGGGCCCGGACCTCGCACTCGAACACCAGGCCGGGATGCTCGATGGCCTGGGCGAAGGTCTGCAGCGCGAGCTCGAGGTCGTCGGGGTGCACGAATCCGCTCGCCTGGGTGCTGTCACCGAACACCGCGGTCGGGCTCGGCGACACGTGACGGATGTGACCGCGACCGTCGAGCACCAGCACCGCGTCGGACGCGTGGCGCGACAGCGTCTCGTAGTAGCGCTCGCGCAGCTCGAGCTCGGCGCGAGCGCGGTCGTGTGCACGCGCGAGGCGCAGCGAGCGCGCGAAGCCCAGCGCGAGCAGCGCTGCTGTCGCGACGAGCAGCGGCCACGGGTTGATCTCGTCGCCGTGCGTGAAGTACCAGGTCTCGAGACCGGCCGGCACCAGCAACGGGAGGAAGCCGAGCGCGATGCGGCCGACGCCGACGCGTTCCGGTGCCCGCTCGTCGAGCGGTTGGCGGTCGGCGCGTTGCCACACCGACGCGCCGATCAATACGGCGCCGACGATCCATCCGTTGTCGAGCCACACCGAGTACGACGGCGCCGACGCGACGAACATGTACGCGAAGTCGGCGCCGAGCCAGGCGATCGCGCCGAGACCGAGCAGCGCGCTCGTCTCCGTGCGCGCGCGCCGGCTCGCGAGCGCGCGCAGCACGAGCCCGAACAGGATCGAGTCGAGGATCGGGTACGACACCCACACGGCTTGCACGCCACGCGACACGGTGTCGTCGGCGAACACCGTCTCGATCGCGTACGGCCACACGAGCAGGACCGCGACGATGCCCATCACGGCCATGTCGATGAGCCCGTCGATGTCGCGACGTTCGGACGACCCGCCGTGCAGCAGCTGCAGCAGTCCCGCGAACAGCGCGAGGTACGACACGATCCAGAACACGTCGGCGGTCGACACGGTCGGCGGTTCGCCTGCGGTCCACGTGTGCACCTGCCACGCCCACTCGGCGAGCGCGTTCGCGGTGACGCCGACGACGATCAGCCGCCACGCGCCGCGCCGCGCGCGGTCGACCGTTCCGAGCGCCCACCAACCGAGCGCCGCCGCGCCCGTGTTGCCGATCAGGTACGCGGCGTCGCCGACGCCGGTGCCGTGGGCGGCCGTGTGCACGACGAGGACGGCCGCGAGCGCGCCGAGGACCACCGCGGTCCCGGCCCGCGTCCGGACCCGAGCTCCCCCCGTTGCGAGCACGAGTTCACAATCGGCCCCTGCGACCCCCGACTGGATGGTCTGATGGGCTCAGGCGGCCTCGTGGACCACCACGGTCCCGGTCATCCCGTAGGCGAAGTGGCCGGGGAGGTGGCAGGCGAACAGCACCTCGCCGGGATCGTCGAAGCGGTACGTGGTCGCGGCGACCTCGAGCGCCCCCACCGAGACCTCGCCGGGCACCGCGCCGTGGGCGGCGTGGGTGCCGCTCGCGTGCCGGTCGTGGACGTCGTCGGGGCCGACGATCAGCTCGTGGTTGATGGGGTCGTCGTTCACGAGCACGAAGCGCACCTCCGTGCCCTCGACCACGTCGAGACGCGTCGGCGCGAACGCGCTGTTGTCGACCTCGATGGTGACGTTGATCCGACCGGGGCCGAGCACGCCGCCCGAGCTGCGGCGCGGCGCGCCGGCCTCGTCGCCGCTCGCGATGCCGTAGCCCGCTGCGGCCACCGCGACCGCCACGAGCACGACCGCGGCGACCACCCGCAGGGATCTGCGACGACGGATCACCGCGCGTCCACCGTCG
>DASUMP010000140.1:0-6400 GCA_036277635.1 Acidimicrobiia bacterium
GTTCCCCTACGACCTGTTCGAGCCGCCGCGCTAGGTGTGGGCGCGGATCGCCTGCCACACGCGCTCGGACGTGCACGGCATGTCGATGTGGAGGACGCCGAGGTGCGCGAGCGCGTCGACCACCGCGTTCTGCACCGCCGGCGTCGACCCGATCGTGCCCGACTCGCCGACGCCCTTCGCGCCGAGCGGGTTGAGCGGGGTCGGCGTCTCCATCGCGATCCGCTCGATGCTCGGCAGCTCGGCCGCCGACGGGAACGCGTAGTCGAGCAGCGTGGTGGTGAGGGGGTTGCCGTCGGCGTCGTAGACGAACTCTTCGAACAGCGCCTGCGCCGCGCCTTGCGCGACGCCGCCGTGGACCTGACCCTCGACGATCACGGGGTTGATGATCGTCCCCGCGTCGTCGCATGCGATGTGGCGGACGAGCACGACCCGCCCGGTCTCGACGTCGACCTCGACCACCGCGACGTGGGCGCCGAACGGGAAGGTGACGCCGGTCGGATCGAAGTCGAACTCGGCGAGGAACGCCGCGTCGGGATCGTCGGCGTCGTCGAGCGCCGCGCTCGCGACCTCGGCCCAGGTGCGCGTGATCGCAGGAGTGCCGGCGACGTGGAACACCCCCGCGTCGGGGTCGAGCACGACATCGTCGGGCGCTGCCTCCAACAGATCGGCCGCGAGCTCCCGAGCCCGCTCGATCAGGAGGTCCGCGGCGCCCACGATCGCGGAACCGCCGATCTGCAACGACCGTGACCCGCCGGTGCCGTGCCCGCGCGGGATGTCGTCGGTGTCGCCGTGACGCACTTCGATCCGATCCATCGGGATCCCGGTGCGGTCGCTCACGAGCATCGCGAACGACGTGGCGTGGCCCTGTCCGTGCGCGCTCGTGCCGGTGCGGGCGATGGCGCGCCCGTCGGGGAGCACCTCGAGGCTGCCGTACTCCGGTTCGCGCACCGGGTTGGTGATCTCGACGTACGACGAGATGCCGATGCCGAGCAGGGTCGTGTCGCCGCGCTCGCGGCGGAGCCGCTGCTCGGCGCGCAGCGCGTCGTAGCCGGCGGCGGCGAGCGCGCGCTCGAGCGCTTCGCCGTAGCGGCCGCTGTCGTAGGTGGCCCGCGTCGGCGTGGTGAACGGGAACGCGTCGTCGGGCACGAGGTTGCGCCGCCGCACCTCGGCGGGATCCATCCCGATCTCCGTCGCGAACCGGTCGACGGTGCGCTCGATCGCCGCGGTCGCCTCCGGTCGACCGGCGCCGCGATACGCGACGATCGGCAACGTGGTGGTCACGACCGAGTCGATGCGGACGTCGACCTTGTCGATCGCGTAGGTGCCCGACGCCATGCGGCGGGTCATCACCGGGAGCACCGCGCCGCCCATCGGGTACGCGCCCGCGTCCTGGAGCACGCGCAGCTCGTAGGCGAGGATGCGGCCGTCGCGGGTGCCGCCGAGGACCACCTCTTGCACCTGCCCGCGGCCGTGACCGAGGCCGAGCATGCTCTCCGAGCGGGTCTCGACCCACCGCACGGGCCGGTCGACGTGACGCGCCAGCCACGCGACCATGACTTCTTCGGGATACGTGCCTTCCTTCGCGCCGAACCCGCCGCCGACGTCGGGCGTGATCACGTGCACCGCGGTCGTGTCGACACCCAGGGCTTCGGCGAGTCCGTCGCGCGTCGCGTGCGGGTTCTGCGTGCACGACCACTGCGTGAGACGCCCGTCGCTCCACGACGCGATCGCGGCGCGGACCTCGAGCGGGCAGGGCGCGACGCGTTGGTTCACGATCCGCTGGCGCACCACGACCTCGCACTCCGCGAACCGGTCGGGATCGTCGCGGCTCGGGGTCGCGAACGCGACGTTGGTCGCCGCGTCGGGGTGCAGCAGCAGGTCGCCGGCGAGCGCGTCGTCGACATCGACGAGCGCAGGGAGCGGATCGTCGTCGACGACCACGAGCTCCGCCGCATCGACTGCGGCCTCGCGCGTCGTCGCGACGACCGCAGCGATCGGCTCGCCGACGTAGCGCACGACGTCGCGGGCCAGCCACGGACGGACCATCGCCTGGTTCCCCCACGACGCGGGTGCCGCCGGCGCCAGGTCGACGTCGGCTCCGGTGACGACCGCGACCACGCCGGGCGCCGCGGCCGCATCGGTCGCGTCGACACTGCGGAGGCGCGCATGCGCCGACGTCGAGCGCACGAACACCACGTGGAGGGCGCCGTCGAGCCCGATGTTGTCGATGAACCGGTCGTCGCCGGTCAGGAACCGCGGGTCTTCGGTCCGCAGGACGCGCGTGCCGAGGATGCTCACCGCCACCACCTTTGTTCGGGTCGCAGGAGTCTCGCGGATCGCGGCACGCCGCCGCGAGGAGTGCCGCGACAGATCGGGTCGATGCTTGTAGCGTCATCGCGGCCACGCACTCCGAGGAGGCGTCCATGACCGATCCGATGCAGCCCGTCGGGGGCTCGGCTCCCCAGCTCGACATCGGCACTGCCCTCAATTACGCCTGGCGCAAGTTCCAGCAGCACGCCGGACCGCTGATCATCATCGTGCTCATCGCCGCGATCGTGCAGCTCGCCTTCGGCGTGTTGCGGCTCGGCGCCGACGGCATCGCCGCACAGCTGTTGTTCTCGATCATCGGGTTCGTCGTCGGCCAGATCGTGATGCTCGGCATCTACCGCGCCGCGCTGCTCGTGACCCAGGGCGTCGATCCCGAACCCGGTCGCGTGTTCAACACCGATCGGCTCGGCGACTACATCGTCGCCTCGATCCTCTACAGCCTCGCGGTCGGTATCGGGTTCGTGCTGTGCATCATCCCCGGGATCATCGCCGCGGTCCTGTTCGCGTTCTATCCGTACTTCGTGCTCGACAAGAACATGGGTGCGATCGACGCCTTGAGCGCGAGCTCGAATCTGGTGCGCGCGAACACAGGGAGCGCAGTCGGACTACTCGTCGTCGCGTTCTTGCTGTTCCTGCTCGGCGCGGTGCTCTGCGGCGTCGGGCTGCTCGTGACGGGCCCGGTCTCATTGCTGATGACCGCGTACGGCTACCGGGTGCTCACGAACCAATCGGTGGCGCCGTAACCGACCGCGTCAGCTCGCGACCGTCTCCGCCGGCGCCACCGTGGTCGGCGGGGGAGGTGGCACGGTCGTCGGCGGGGGCGGCGGCGCGGTGGTCGTCGTGGTCTTCGGCGGCTTGGGCGGCTTCGGTTCCCGGGGCGGTGCGGTCGTCGGCGGCGTGGTCGTCGGCGCGACCGTGGTGTCAGGCGTCGTGCTCGGCGCGCGGGGTGGGCGCACGGGGGCGACGAAGCGTCCGGCCTCGGTGATGCGCGTCGGCGCCGGCCATGCGGTCGGGTCGGGCGCGAGGAAGTCGAGCACCGGCTCGTCGGCGAGCGCGAGGCGCATGAACGCCGCCCAGATCCGCGCGGGGTACGAGCCGCCGGTCACCCGGATGCCGCCGACGTCGAGCATCTCGACCTGCGCCGCCGGATGTCCCATCCACGCCGCCGCGGTGAGCTGGGGCGTGTAGCCCACGAACCACGCGTCGCGGTGCGCCTGCGACGTTCCCGTCTTGCCTGCCACCGGGCGACCGATGTCGGCGGCGGCGCCGGTCCCGCGCTGCACGACCGCCTGGAGCGCCATCGTCGTCGTGCGGGCGACCTCCGGGTCGATCACCTGCTCGCCGTCGGTACGGGTCTCGAAGACGGCCTCGCCGTCGGCGTCCTCGACCCGCGTCACGAACACCGGGTCGTGACGCAGCCCGTCGGAGGCGAGCGTCGAGAAGATGGTCGCCATCTCGAGTGGCGACACGCCCTGGCTCCCGAGCGTGATCGACGGCACCGCTTCGAGCTCGCGCCGCACCCCCATGCGCTGGGCGATGTCGGCGACCTTGTCGGGCCCGACGGCCATGACCGTGCGGGCGAACGCACAGTTCATCGACTGCGCGAGACCTTGTTCGAGGGTGACGGTGCCGCCGCCGGTGCCGCCGTCGTAATTGCTCACGTTCCACGGTTCCGCGTACTCGCCCATGTCGAAGGTGCACGGCGCGCGTCCGTCGACCTGGTCGAGCGGCGAGAAGCCGTTCGCCATGGCCGCCGCGAACGTGACCGCCTTGAACGTGGAGCCGGGCTGGCGCACGCCTTGGGTCACGAGGTCGTACTGCAGCGTGTCGAAGTCGCGCCCGCTCACCATCGCGAGGACGGCGCCGGTGGCGTTGTCGAGCACGACGAACGCGGGGACGAACTCGCCCGCGGGAGCGTTCTCGCGCACGGCCTGCTCGGCGTAGGCCTGGAGCTGCGGATCGAACGTGGTGTGGATGCGCAGCCCGCCTTCGTAGATCATCCGTTCGCGCTCGCCACGTGTGGCGCCGAGCCGCTCGTCGGCGAGGAGCTGGCGGCGGACCTCCTCGACGAAGTAGCTGCCGGTCTTCTCGCGTGCGGGCTCGGTGATCGTCGTCGGCAGCGGGACGTTCTGCGACCAGGTGACCTGGGCGGCGCTGAGGACACCCATCTCGGCCATCCCGGCGATGACGGTGTTGCGCGCCGCGCGTGCCGCGTCAGGGTTCTCGATCGGGTCTCGCCCACCCGGACTCGCGATGAGCGCGGCCAACATCGCCGACTGCGCGACGTCGAGTTGATCCGCGGTGGTGGCGAAATACCGCTCGGCCGCGGCGCGCACGCCGTACGCGCCGTTGCCGAAGTAGATCGTGTTGAGGTACCGCTCGAGGATCTCCTGCTTCGAGTACCGCTCCTCGATCCGCCGCGCGAGGACGGCCTCTCGCATCTTCCGCGCGATCGTGCGATCGGGCTCGTCGATGAGCGTGTTCTTCACGAGCTGTTGCGTGATCGTCGAGCCGCCCTCCTCGACGGATCCGGCGCGGAAGTTGCGGACCAACGCCCGTGCGGTCCCCTGCACGTCGAACCCGTCGTGCTCGTAGAAGTCGCGGTCTTCGGCGGCGATCACGGCGTCGATCAGCCAGGGGGAGACGTCGCCGAGGTCGACCGGTTCGCGATCCTCGGAGTAGAGCGTTGCGAGCACCCCGCCGTCACGATCGAGGACCAGCGAACGCCGGGCGAGCGGTTGCAGCTCGGGGACCTCGACGTCGTACGACGCGGCGCTCGTGATCATCCCGAAGGAGCGGGGCACGACGAGCGCGATCAGGACGATGGCGACGAGCGCACCGGCCGTGGCGGTGACGAAGTAGGCGCGCCACGACGTGCGGGCGCGCGACGAGAAGGTCCCTGACACGATCGTGGTCCTCAGCGCTCGTCGAGCTCGAGCTCGACGCCACCGATGAGGTGGGCGCCGAGGTTGTACACCGCGACCGCAACGGTGGTCACGATCGTCGCGAGGGCGGCGAAGAGGACCGCCAGGAGCGCAGCGGCACCGAGAACGTGGGCCGCGCGGATGGTCACGTCATCGGCGCCGATCATCTCGGCGATGGTCGACTCGACGCTGCCGAGCAGGCCGGTGGCGAGTGCGACGCCCCACGCCAGGACGAGGAAGGCGAAGACCGCGGCTGATGCGGCGACCCAGAACACGCCGGCCGAGCGGACCACCGACCACAGCGAGATGTGGGTGACCTGCACGCGCTCGGTGCGGGTCGCGATCGCGGTGGGGATCCGGGTGATCGACGCGTCGGTGGCATCGGGGCGGAGCGCCGGCGCAGGGAGAGTGCGGCGGGCCCGCCCGTCGAGGTCGATGAGGGGTTGGTGCAGGACCACGACGTCTCCTCCGTGGAGTGGTTGGGCTCGGCGTCGGGCGACGCTCGCGGCGCCAATACCCGCGCCGCAACGACGCGAAACGCGCTCAGGGGCAGTCACTGTCGACCGACACGTCTTCTTCGCCGACGTCGTCGTCCGCGCCCGGCTCCGCGATCTGCAGACACGCGCGCTGGTCGCCGACGCGCACCTCGACGACGCCGTCGTCGTCGCGACCGTCGCCGTCGCCGTCGTCGATGCCGGTGACCTCGGGGTCTCCGGGGAGGTCGGCGATGCTCTCCTCGAGCACGCGCACGTCACGTCGTGACGCGCCGCCGTCGAGGTCATCGGCGACGATCGCGCCGCGCAGGGTCTCGGCGACCGCTCGGGCGCTCGCCTCGCCGGTCGCGTCTTCGACTTGCTCGCCGACGTCACGGGCGTCGTCGGCGAGCTCGTCGCGGGTGTCGTCGTCGCACGCGGCCAGGCCGAGGGACAGGGCGGCCACGGCCCTGAGTGCCAGTGTCCGTCGTCGAGTCATGCCGCCCGGGTGCCCCCGGCGCGGCGGAGACAAACCCCCGACGGTTACTCGTGCGCCCCGAGCCCGCCGGCGGCGCGCAGCTGGGCGATGCGGTCATCGTCGTAGCCGAGGACGTCGCGCAAGACGCTCTCGGTGTGCTCACCCACCTTCGGCGCCCGCGTGGGGACCGGGAGCTC
>DASUMP010000141.1:0-4078 GCA_036277635.1 Acidimicrobiia bacterium
CGTGGGGATCCTCACCGATCCCGCGGTGTCGCACTGCCCGTTCTGCGGCCAACGGTTCAACCGCCGCAAGCGTCCGGTCGAGCTCGGCGTGTCGAACCGGGTCACGAGTCGGATGAGCTCGCTCGAGCACGCGATGCTCGAGCGACGGGCGCACACGATGCACGTGTCGACCGGCGCGCCCGCGCCGCGCGACATGCCGCCGCTGATCGAGCCGGAACGCCGCGAGATCGACCTCACCCCCGCGCGCGACGTCGACCTCGCGGCGATCGAGGAGTCGGATGCGACCGCCGCCGCCGAGGCGACGGGCGAGGCGGCCGAGGCGACCGCCGCGGGCACGGTGCCGCCGGTCGAACGCTGAGGCGCGAGCCGGTGCGGTCGCCAGCGATCAGCGCGCCGCGCGACCGATGAGGAAGTCGTCGCAGAGCTGGTCGCGCCGAGCGCGCCACTCCTCGTCGGTGATCGCGTAGCGGATGTGGTCTTCGTACACGCCTTGGATCTGGAGGAACCGAAGCGCGACGCCCTCGTCGCGCAGCTCGAGCTTCTCGGCGACGCGCCGGCTCGCCAGGTTGCGAGGGACGATCGCCGCCTCGAGGCGGTGGAGTCCGATCTCGTCGAACGCGTAGCGCATCAAGAGCACGACGCCCTCCGGGACGTAGCCCTGCCCCGCGAGCTCCTGGTCGATCCAGTAGCCGACGTAGCCCATCTGGAACGGGCCGCGCTGCACGCTGCCGATGCTGACCTCGCCCGCGAACCGGTCGTCGGCGCGCAGGAACATCCCGAAGCCGTACGCCGCGTCGAAGTGCCGTTGCCGATCCCAGGCACCGCAGCGGGCGCGGAACGCCTCTTTGTCGGCGACCGGATCGGACGCGCCGGGCTCGGGACGTGGTTCCCACTCCTCGAGCCACTCGCGGCAGCGGATGCGCACGTCGCGCCACGCGTCCCAGTCGTCGGTGCGCAGCGGTCGCAGGACCACGCGGGGGCCGACGAGCTCGAGATCTTCAGCGCGCCGTCGCGATCGCATCCAGAGCCGCCGGGTCCTCGAGGCCGGAGAGGTCGCCGGCGGACTCGCCGGTGACCGTCGCGCGGATCGCGCGACGCAGGATCTTGGCACTTCGCGTCTTCGGGAGTGCGTCAGTGAACCGCACGGCCGCGGGTCGGAACGCCGCGCCGAGGTGCTCTGCCACCAGGCCGACGAGCTCGGCCCGCAGGGCGTCGGTCGGAGCGACACCCGACGCCAAGACGACGAACGCCCACAGCACCTCCCCCTTGACGTCGTCGGGGACGCCGACGGCCGCGGCTTCGACGACGGCGGGATGCGCCACGAGCACGGTCTCCACCTCGGCCGGTCCGAGCCGCTTCCCCGCGAGCTTGATCGTGTCGTCGGAGCGACCGTGGAGGAACCACTGCCCGTCGTCGGAGACGCTGGCGAAGTCGCCGTGCCACCACGCGCCCGGATACCGCGACCAGTAGGTGTCGAGGTAGCGCTGCGGGTCGCCCCACAGGCCGCGCGTCATGCCGGGCCACGGCTTCGTGCACACGAGCTCGCCGACGGTGCCGCGCACCGATCGCCCCGCGTCGTCGAACACGTCGACCGCCATGCCGAGCGCGGGTCCGCCGAGCGAGCACGGTGAGAGCGGCTGCACGGGGTGCGGTGCGAGGAAGCACGCTCCGACTTCGGTGCCGCCCGAGATGTTGATGACCGGGCAACGACCGCCACCGACGCGTTCGAAGTACCAGCGCCACGGTCCCTCGTTCCACGGCTCCCCGGTCGACGCGAGGATGCGCAACGACGACAGGTCGTGCGCGCGCACCGGATCGTCGCCGTGGGCCATCAGCGCGCGCACCAACGTGGGCGACACGCCGAGCACACCGATCGCGTGGCGCTCGACGAGGGCCCACAACCGGTCGGGCTCGGGGTGATCCGGCGCGCCGTCGTAGAGCACGAGGGTGCCGCCGTTCGCGAGCACGCCCACGATCTCCCACGGGCCCATGATCCACCCGATGTCGGTGAGCCAGAACAGCGACTCGCCCACGCGCAGGTCGGTCTGGAACGCGACCTCTTCGGCGATCTTCACGAGGAACCCGCCGTGCACGTGCACCGCGCCCTTCGGCCGCCCGGTCGTGCCACTCGTGTACGCGACGAACAACGGATGCTCGCTCGGGACGATCACCGCGACGAAGCGATCGGGTCGGTCGGCCACCAGGTCGGCGAGCGTGACGTCGCGCGTGGGTGTCATCGGCGTGTCGGTGCGGCCGAGGCGCGGCACGACGACGACCGTGTGCACGCCGGGCGCCTGCGCGCACGCGTCGTCGGCGACCTCCTTCATCGGGATGGCGCGACCGCGGCGCGTGAAGCCGTCGGCGGTCACGAGCGCCACGGCGCCGCCGTCGACGAGTCGGATCGCGACCGCTTCGGGGCCGTAGCCCGAGAAGATCGGCAAGAAGGTCGCCCCGAGCTTGGCGACGGCGAAGAGCGCCGCGACCGTCTCGGGGACCATCGGGAGGAACAGGCCGACGGCGTCGCCGGTACCCACGCCGCGCGCCGCGAGTCCGTGCGCGATGCGGTCGGTGAGGACGCGGAGCTCGGCGTAGGTCAGTCGACGGATCTCGCCGTCTTCGCCTTCCCACACGATCGCGTCCTGGGCCGACGTCGCGGGGTCATCGGCCCACCGGTCGATGCAGGAGACCGCGAGGTTCAGCTCACCACCGACGAACCAGCGGGCCCACTCGGGGCCGTCGGTCGTGTCGAGCACGCGGGTGTACGGCGTCGTGAACCGCACCCCGAGGAAGTCGACCACCGCGTCCCAGAACCACTCGGGATCATCGATCGAGCGATCGCGCAGCTCCTCGAACGACGCGATGTCGTGCGCGGCGGCGAAGCGCGCGACGTTGCTGTCGTGGAGCAGCGCGGGGTCCGGCCGCCAGACGATCTCGGCCACGGGCGAAGGTTAGGCGCCGGACCGGTAGCGTGGCGGCCGTGCCCGGCGACGACCCGCTCGTGTGGATCGATCTCGAGATGACCGGGCTCGACGCCGAGCACGACGTCATCGTCGAGATCGCGTGCGTCGTCACGAACAGCGAGCTCGAGCTGCTCGACGAGGGCATCGACATCGTCGTGCACCAGGCTCCCGACGTGCTGGCGCGGATGGACGCGGTCGTGCAGCGCATGCACACGAAGTCCGGCCTCCTCGACGAGATCGCCGCATCCACCACATCACTCGCGGAGGCGGGGGCCGACGTGCTCGCGTACGTCCGTCGGCACGTGCCCACTGCCGGCCAGTCGCCGTTGTGCGGCAACAGCATCGGCATGGACCGTCGGTTCCTCGACCGGTACCTGCCCGAGATCGACCAGTGGTTGCACTACCGCAGCATCGACGTGTCGTCGCTCAAGGAGCTGTGCCGGCGCTGGTATCCCGACCTGTACCGCAAGCGACCGTCGAAGTCGGAGCACCACCGCGCGCTCGACGACATCGTCGAATCCGTGCACGAGCTGCGCTACTACCGCGACGCACTGTTCATCGCGCGCACCGCCGCCGCCCCCACCACCACCTGACCGCCCGCGCCCGTCGTCGACGAGCGCCCGCGGCCCCGTGTGGATCAGAGCAGCTCGCGCAAGGCGCCGAGCAAGGCGACCACGCTCTGCTCGCGCGCCGAGTGACCCATCAGCCCGATGCGCCACCCGCGCCCGGCGAGCTCGCCGAGACCGCCACCGACCTCGATCGCGTAGCGCTCCCGCAGCACGCCACGCACCTTCGCGTCGTCGAGGCCATCGGGGAGCCACACCGAGGTGAGCTGCGGCAGCCGACGACCGGACGCGAACAACGAGAAGCCGAGCTCGGGCAGCGCGCGCTGGAGCGCGTCGCCGACGGCGCGGTGACGAGCCCACGCCGCGTCGAGGCTTTCGTCGAGCAGCACGCCGAGCCCGGCGTGCAGGGCATAGAGCATCGAGATCGGCGCGGTGTGGTGGTACCGGCGCGCCGTCCCGACGTAGTCGGCGAGCAACCCGAGGTCGAGATACCACGACTGCACGGGCGTGGTCCGCGTGCGCACGCGTTCCACTGCCCGCGACGAGAAGCTC
>DASUMP010000142.1:0-6345 GCA_036277635.1 Acidimicrobiia bacterium
AGGAGCAACAGATCGAGGAACCCGTCGTGGGCCTTGCCCGACAGGCCGTCGGCGATCGCGCCGAGTGCCTCGAGCGTCCAGCGCCGGCCACGGATCCGCTCCCGCACCTGGGGCGGGATGCCGCGCGGCGGGCGGCGCAGCGCGATGTCGACGTCGTCGCCCTCGACCTTCTTCCCCGCCGCGATCGCGTTCGCCATCCGCAGGTACGCGAGCGACGCGGTCGAACCGGTGCGGTTCAGCACCGACACCGCGACCGGCGTCCAGCACGGGATCCCCGCGTCGGTGCACAGCACCTGGATGGGGAGCAGCGCGGAGTTGACGCGCGCGAGCACCGCGAGATCGGTGGCGGCCACGCCGTCGGCGAGGCGCGCCTGCACCGACGCGAACGCGCGCCCCGCCAGCTCGCCGGCCGGCGCGGCCACGACCGTCAACGCGCCGTCATCCGCCGTGCGCGCGGCGCGGATCGTCTTCGGCACCCGCCGACGGTTGTAGGTGAGCAGGGTACGCGCGGCGTCGACGACGTCGGGCGGGCACCGGTAGTTGACCTCGAGATCGTGGAAGCCGGCGCCGGGGAAGAAGCGGTCGTAGCGGATGAGGAAGTCGGGATCCGCGCCCGCGTAGCCGTAGATCACCTGGTCGTCGTCGCCGACGCCGAACACGTCGTAGGCGGGCGCGGCGACGAGCCGGAGCAGCAACAGCTGCGCGGGCGTGAGGTCTTGGAACTCGTCGACCAGCAAGTGCCGGCACTCGCGCTGGAACCGGCGCCGCACCGTCACGTCGCGCAGGAGCACCTCGAGCGCGCCGTAGATCTGCTCGTCGTGATCGATCACCCGGTCGCGCGCCAGCCCCTCCCGGTACCGCTCGAACATCGACGCGAACCCGGGCACGTCGTCGCGCTCGGCCTCCACGACCGCCGGCGGGACGAGACCGAGGCGCACCTCTCCCAACGCTTCGAGGTACGGCGCGTACATGTCGGTGTTCGCCTTCGGGCGCACCTCGACGAGCGGTTGGATGCGCTCGCGCACCTGCCGTTCGTCGATCACGTCGCCGACCGCGCTGCCCGCGCGCACGATCGCGTTGCCGAGCGAGTGCAACGTGCGCACGCTGCGCAACCCACCCGCCGACAGGTCACCCAGCCGACTCTGCATCTCGTCTTTCGCGCGCACGTTGTACGCGACCGCGGTGACCGACGACGACCCCCACCCGCGACCGCGCACCAACAGCCGGAACCGCTCGGTGAGCACACGCGTCTTGCCCGACCCCGCGGGCGCGATGATCCGCGCCGGTCCGGCATCGTGCACCACCGCCGCGAGCTGGTCGGGGGCGAGCTCGCCCGGCTCCCCCGCGACCACGTCGGGCTCGAGCGACCCTTCCTCGACCCGCACCCGGTGCACGACGACATGACCGTCGGGCACCGCAACCGCACCCGCGCGCGGCCCGCCGTCGATCCACGCGCGCCGACCGTCGGGGAGCACGACGTCGGCCTCCGCCGACGCCGACGCACCCAACCGCGCCGCTTCGAGCGCGCCACCCCACACCGGCGATCCCGACCGCGCGTCGACGTTGTTCGAACGCGCGAGGAAGTAGAGACGCTCGCGCCCGAGCTCGAACGACGGGTCCAAGAGATACGGAGCGCGCGTCTCCGTCTCCGGCTCGCGCAGCGCACCCACCTCGACGCCGACCTCGACCACCACCGGCTCGCGGCGCGCCCAGTGCCCGTGCAGCTCGTCGAGCACCGACGCCGGGTCGCGCACCACCGCGTCGTCGATCACGACCCGCGGCGCCGACTCCCACCCCACCGGCGCCGACCCACCCGCGCCCACGATCGCCCCGCGCCCGAGCGCCCGCGCGACAGCTCCCGGGTCGGTCGGCTCGGCCATGGGCCGCATCATGCCGGACGGGTGCGACAGCGAAGCGCCCACGTCCGGGGCGCCTGGCCGTGGACGGGCGGCATTCCCATCGCTATCGTCACCTGCTCGGACGCGGCGAAGGGGCAGGAGCCGTGCGTGGGGACCGCCGATGGATCGTGCTCGTCGTCTGCCTCGCGTTGCTCTGCGTGTCGGTCCCGGCCGCGGGCGCCGAGCCGGATCGCCCGGGCGACGGCGTGCACCGCGCGTATCGCACCCCGGGAACGCTCTCGTCGCACGTGCTCCGCGACCTCGTCGCCGCCGACGCGGCAGGCCGCTCCAGCCCACCGGGTCTCGAGGTCCGCGGCGGATCGGTCGTCGTCGAAGCGCTGGCGAGCGAATCGATCGCGAGCACCGAAGACGCGGTCCGTGCCGTCGGCGGACGCGTCCGCGCGAGTGCGGCCGAGCTCGTGCTCGCCGAAGTACCGATCCGCGCGCTCGCCCGACTCGAAGCGCACCGCGCCGTCAAGAGCGTCCGCCCACCGTTGACGATCTCTGAACCGATCGGCGACGCGCGCGGCACCGCGGTCGAGGACGCGCCGACTTCGACCCTCGCGACCACGCCGGCACCGGTCGGCCAGGAGGTGCAGAAGACGAACGCCGCGGCGTGGCACGACGCCGGCTTTACGGGCGCGGGGGTCCGCATCGGGATCATCGACGCGTTCGATCAGGGGGAATGGGGCTGGCTGCAGACGAGAGGGCAGGTCCCGGTCCCCGCGGGCACGTTCTGTCGATGGAACGGCCTCACGGAGAGCATGTGGAGCGGATGTTGGGATCCGTACCCGCACGGCAACGCGGTCGCCGAGGTCATCCACGAGATGGCGCCCGACGCGCAGCTGTACCTCGCCGAAGTGCTCACCACCGCCGACCTCGCAGCCGCGATCGACTGGTTCGCGGCCAACGACGTCGCGATCGTGTCGCGCTCTGAGACGTCCGAGTACGACGGTCCAGGCGACGGCACTGGTCCCCTCGCCGCCGAGATCTCGCGAGCCATCGACCTCGGGATGACATGGGTCAACGCCGCCGGAAACGCGAGCGGCACCGAGACCAGCCCCATCCACAGCGGCGCGTACTGGCGCGGTTCCTACCGCGACATCGACGGCGACGGCTGGGTCGAGATCCAGCGGCGGGGCGGAACGTACCCTCCGTCGACCCACGACCCTTCGGTCCCCGATGACAGCGAGTTGCTGCCGGTGCTCTGCACCCCGGGAGGCGTGTTCGTCAACGGGCTGCGCTGGTCGGACTGGGGCCAGGGCTCCGCCACCAGCGACTACGACACACTCACCTTCGATACGGAGTTCCCCGACCACTGGTCAGACGCGATCCACATCTCCGACGGCTCCCAGGGATCCGACAACCCCTCCGGCGACCCCATCGAGTACCCACAGATCGGCGCGTGCTCGACCAAGCGGTTCCGAGCCGTCGCGATCGCGGTGTGGGAACTCAACGGGGGCGGCACCGGCGACACGTTCGAGCTGATGGTGAACGGCTCGAACCTCGACTGGACCGACTGGTCGAACCCCTACGCAGCCGCCGCACCCGGCGTCGACCTCGCGCGCGCCGGGCACCTCGGCGTCGGTGCGATCGGGCCTGACCCGCTCCTCACCGAGCTCGCCAGCTACAGCTCCTGGGGCCCGACGAACGACGGTCGCATCAAACCCGACGTCACCGCCGCGAGTTGCGTCACGAGCTCCACGTACTCGCCGTGTTTCAACGGGACGAGCGCCGCGGCTCCCGCCGTCGCAGGCGCCGCGGCGCTCGTACTCGGAGCGGGCTTCGCGACCAGGGGCGACGCGCTCGGTACGTGGCTGCGCACACACGCGACGGTCGACCGCGGTGCGATCGGTCCCGACAACAAGTACGGCGCCGGCGAGCTCGTGCTGCCCGCGCCGGTGGTCGTGGCGCCCCTCAACGACGCGTTCGCCGACGCCACGACGGTCGTCGGTTCGAGTGGCACGGCACTCGGCACCAACATCGGCGCGACCGCCGAAGCCGGCGAGCCCGCGCACGCCGGCAGCGCTGCCGCGAAGTCAGTCTGGTACCGCTGGACCGCGCCGGACACCGGCACGCTCGACCTCGACACCAGCGGCTCGGGCTTCGACACCCGGCTCGCGCTCTACACGGGTACGAACGTCTCCACGCTCGTCCCGCTCGGCGCGAGCATCGACGCGATCGGCGGCGCGCCGGTCACGCAGGACACGGTGTATCGGGTCGCGGTCGATGGAGCACCCACGAACGACGGGTACGCGGCGGGTGCGATCACGCTCAGCTGGTCCCTCACCCCGTACACGGCACCTGATTCGCCGACCGGAGTGGTCGCGACTGCCGGCAACGGCGACGCGACCGTGTCGTGGTCGCCGCCAGCCTCCGACGGAGGGTCGCCGATCACGTCGTACCGGGTGACCGCCCTCGTTGGGGGCGCCGCGGTCGGCATGCCCACGACCGTCTCCGGCACCACCACGGACGCGACCGTCAGCGGCCTGACCAACGGCACCGAGTACACGTTCACGGTCGCCGCGATGAACTCGGTCGGGACCGGGCCCGAATCGACCCCGAGCAACGCGGTGACGCCACGCGGGGTCGACGTCCAGAGCCCGCAGGTGTTCCTAATCGAGCCAGCGGCGACGTACTCGATGAGTCGCGTCGTGCGCGGCGAATGGGACGGCACCGACGACATCGGGATCTTCGGCTTCGACCCCGACCTGCGCGCGACGCCGTGGAACGGCAGCCCCGGCGCGTGGCTCGAGTGGAAGCCGCTCGGAACTGCAACAGCCGCGAGCTACTGGGGTGCGTACGGTCGCACCTACTGCGTGCGCGTCGTCGCGCACGACGGCGCGCACAACGTGTCATCGCCTGCGCGACGCTGCACCGCGGTTCCTTTGCACTCCGGCCATCTGAGCTACGCAGGCGATTGGACGAAGTACTCCTCTTCGGCGACGTTCGCGGGTGCGGCGCGCTGGACCACGACACGCGGGGCAACCGCCACGCGTACCGGCGTCGTCGGGGAGCGCCTCGCCGTCATCGCCACCCGATGTCCGTCGTGCGGCGCGATCGAGGTTCGCATCAACGGTGTCGTGATGCGGCGCTTCAGCCTCTACGCACCCACGATGCAGCGCAGCCAAGCGCTCGAGTTCTTCACGCGTGCCTGGCCGATCCGCGGCACCGTCTCGGTGCACGTGATCTCGACGAACCGACTCGTCACCATCGAGGGCCTCGCCGTCTACCAGGACTGACCGGAGCCGCGGACCGGATCCGGCACAGATGCGTGAGAATCCGAGCGCGCGTGTCCATCCGGCTCGCCGCCGTTCGTCTCTCGGGTGTCGGGCGTCCCCGCTCGACCTGACACGAGGAGCCCCCATGCCCCAGTACGCCGCCTTCACCTACACGCCCGACCTCGACTGGAGCGCGCCCGAGAACGCCGGGACGATGGCCGAGTACGGCAAGTTCTCCGAGCTCGCCGCCGACCACATCCGCGGCGGCGCCGCGCTGTTCCCCACCAGCACCGCCACGACCGTGCGGGTGAAGAGCGGCCGCGGCGGCGAGGTCGTCACGAGCGACGGCCCCTACGCGGAGACGAAGGAAGTGCTCTCGGGCTTCTTCCTCCTCGAGTGCGCCGACCTCGACGAGGCGATCCGCCTCGCCCGCGAGATCCCCGCCGCGTGGGACGGCGCGGTCGAGGTCCGTCCGATCATCCCGATGTGACCCCGAACGACGCGCTCGCCGAGCTGGCCCGGGTGGAGGGCGGCCGCATCCTGGCCGTCCTCGCCCGGACCACCGGCGACCTCCAGCTCGCGGAAGACGCCGTGCAAGACGCCACCATCGCCGCGCTCGAGGTGTGGCCGCGCACCGGCGTGCCCGCCGACCCGGCCGCGTGGATCTACGTGGCGGCGCGCCGCAAGGCGCTCGACGTGATCCGGCGCGAGAGCCGCCGTCCCGAGAAGGAAACGACGGCGTCGCTCACCGCGTCGCGTGAGCTCCCTCCCCCATCGGTCGTGCACGACGACCAGCTCCGCCTCATCTTCACGTGCTGCCACCCCGCGCTCGATCTCGACGCGCGCGTCGCGCTCGCGCTGCGCACCTTGTGCGGACTCTCGACCGCCGAGATCGCACGCGCATTGCTCGTGAGCGAACCCACGATGGCGAAGCGCCTCGTGCGCGCGAAGCACAAGATCGCGACGGCCGGCATCCCGTACCGCATCCCCGAAGCCGACGAGCTCCCCGCGCGGCTCGCCGGCGTGTGCGCGGTGGTGCACCTCGTGTACACCGCGGGGCACGCGGCGACCGGCGAGTCGACGGTGCGCGCCGACCTGTGCGACGAAGGCGTGCGGCTCGCCCGTCTCCTCGTCGAGCTGGTGCCGAACGACCCCCTCCCCGAGGCGTTGCTCGCGCTGCTGCTGCTCACCGACGCCCGCCGTCCGGCGCGTGTCGACGCGCACGG
>DASUMP010000143.1:0-6337 GCA_036277635.1 Acidimicrobiia bacterium
CGAGATGCTGCACATGGGGATCCTGCCGTCGCACCAGCGGTGGGCGACCTTCCTGATGCGGCTGCGCTACGTCGTCGTCGACGAGCTGCACACGCTGCGCGGGATCTTCGGCAGCCACGTCGCGCACGTGCTGCGGCGGCTGCGCCGGGTGTGCGCGCACTACGGCGCGTCACCGACGTTCTGCTTCGCGAGCGCGACCATCGGGAACGCCGGCGAGCTGGCGAGCGCGCTGTGCGGTCTGCCGGTCGAGGAGATCGGCGACGACGGCTCCCCCCGCGGTGAACGCGCGCTCGCGTGCTGGCAGCGACCGTTGCTCGATCCGCACACCGGCGTGCGCGGCTCCGCGAACGTCGAGACCGGCGACCTGCTGGCCCGCTTCGTGGAGGCGGGCCACCAGACGCTGGCGTTCACCCGCAGCCGGCGCGGCGCCGAGCTCGTGGCGCAGCACGCCCGCCGAGCGCTCGAAGCGCGCGCGCCGCTCGTCGCGCCGAAGGTCGCCGCGTACCGGGCCGGGTACTTGCCGGAGGAGCGTCGCGCGCTCGAACGGCAGCTCTCCGACGGCACGCTGCTCGGGGTGGCGGCCACGAACGCGCTCGAGCTCGGCATCGACATCGGCGGTCTCGACTCGGTGATCATGAACGGGTTCCCCGGCACGCTGGCGTCGCTCTGGCAGCAGGCCGGTCGCGCCGGGCGTACGGGAGGGCGATCGGCCGCGGTGCTCGTGGTGGGCGACGATCAGCTCGACCAGTGGTACGCGCAGCACCCGACCGAGCTGACCCGCCGCGAGCCCGAGCGTGCGGTCGTCAACCCGGCGAACCCGTTCGTGCTGCGCGCGCAGATCGCGTGCGCGGCCCACGAGCTGCCGCTCTCCCACGACGACGAGGCGTGGTTCGGACCCGCGCTCGACGACGTCGTGCGCGATCTCGTCCACGACGACCTGCTCCGCGCGCGGGGCGGGAAGATGTACTGGGCCGGCCAGGAGCCACCGGCGCCCGGCGTGGGCCTCCGGTCGGGATCGTCGGTCGAGTTCCAGCTGATCGACCTCACCGGCGAGCGCGCGATCGGCACGGTCGACTCGGCGCGAGTCTTCTCGGCGGCGCATCCCGGCGCCATGTACCTCCACCAGGGCCGCCAGTTCCGGGTGACCCGCCTCGACCTCCACCAACACGCGGCGTACCTCGAGCAGGCCGACGACGCCGACGAGTACACACAGCCCCGCAGCGAGACCGACATCGAGATCGTCGCGGAAGACGAGCGCGCGCCGCAGGGCGGTGGCATCGCCCACGTCGGCACCGTGCAGGTCACGACGCGCGTGATCGCGTACCAACGCAAGCGCATCTCCACCAACGAGGTGCTCGAGACCTGCGAGCTCGATCTCCCCGATCGCACCCTCGTGACGAGGGCGTGCTGGTACACGGTGCCGGCGGAGACGCTCGCGTCCGCCGGCATCGCGCCCGCGCAGGTGCTCGGCGCGGTCCACGCGGCGGAGCACGGGCTGATCGGGATGCTGCCGTTGTTCACGATCTGCGACCGCTGGGACGTGGGGGGCGTGTCGATGGCGCTGCACCCGCAGACCGGAGAGCCGACGATCGTCGTGTACGACGGCTACCCGGGCGGCGCCGGCATCGCGGAGCTCGCGTTCGAGGCGCGCGACCGTCACGCGACATCGACGCTCGAGCTGATCGGCGCGTGTCCGTGCGACGACGGCTGCCCGTCGTGCGTGCAGTCACCGAAGTGCGGCAACTGGAACGAGTACCTCGACAAGCGCGCCGCCGCCGCGCTGCTCCACGTGCTCAGCGCCGGCTGATCACGGCACCGGGAGCACCACTTCGGCGCGCGCCCGGCCGCGCACGACGATCTCGAGGCCGAGCACGCGCGCGCCGTCGACCTCGACCTCGACTTCGGCCGCGCCACCGGCGCACTCGCACGACGTGAGCCGCGCGCCGTTTGCGGCGGCGGTGGTCGTGGCCGCCGCCCGCGCCCGGTCGGCACCGGCGCCGGTGGCCAGCTCGTCGGCGGCGGCGAGCGCCGCGGCGTCGGCGGCCGTGTCGGCGCGCGCCTGCGTGACGGTGGCGACGGCGAGGCGACCGAGGCCGGCGAGGGCGAGCATCGCCGCCAGTCCCACGAGCGGCACGAGCAGCACCACCGACCCTCGTTGTTCGCGCGACGGGCTCACGGCGCGGCCCCTTCGAGGCGCATCACGGCCTCGGCTGTGACCGTGGGGTCAGGGAGCAGCGGCCCGACGAGGGGGAGATCGGTGACCGACCGGTGCACGACGCGCACCCGCACCTCGGCGCCCACCTCGCGGCCTCGCTGGATGTCGACCGTCGCGTCGCCGACGACGCGGCGCGCCGCCCCGGTGACGCGTTCGTCGTCGGCGCCGACGCTCGCCTCCCGCACCGCAGCGCGCGCGGCGTGCACGACGAGCACTTGGTCGCGCGCGACGAACGCCGACTGCAGTACCAGCATCACGAGCGTCGCGATGAACGGCAGCGCCATCGCGAGCTCGACCGTGGACTGGCCGCGCTGGTCGGGACGGGCGGACCCGTCCCGACCGCGGCGGTGATCGTCGCCGGTCATCCGCCGGCCAGCTCGACGACCTTCCCGATCGTCACGTCGAACAGCTTGGCGATGGCGTGCGTCTTGCCCGCCCACGCCAGCACGAGACCCCCGAGCGTCGCCGCCACGACGAGCACCAACGCGTACTCGGCGGTGGTCTGACCGTCTTCGTCGTGGGGCGTGAGCACGCGGTCGACCGCGCGCAGGTACACGGCAATGCACAGTGAGAGCACTGGAACTCCTCGTCGTCGATGGACTCGCTCGGGGAAGCGCGGGCGAGCGCGACGTCAGCGCCCGCCGAACCCGGCGAGCACGGCCGGGGCGACGGTGAGCAGCGTGAACGCTGGCAGCACACAGAACACGAGGGGGAAGAGCAGGCGCACCGGCACCTTGCGGGCTCGGGTCTCCGCGAGGAGGCGGAGCTCGCGCCGGTGCTCGGACGCGAGGCGGGCGAGCGCGGGCGCGATCGGGGAACCGAGGCGCGTGCTCGTGCGCACGGTGTCGGTGAGCGACCGGATCGGTGGGTGCGTGCGGCCGATGTCGCGCAACGCGTCGTCGAACGTGCCGCCGAGCTCGTGGCGCTCGAACACGCCGTCGATCGCCGCGCCGATCGCCGGACCGCACCAGCGCCGCGCTACCCGCAACGCCAGGTACGGCGTGAGGCCGGCACCGACCGCGACGCCGACGAGATCCACCACCGGTCCGAGCTCGCCGGTGAGCCGGTCGTCACGTGCGCGCGCCGAACGACGCACCCGAATCTGCCGGAGCAGCGGGCGCAGTCGGGTCGCAGCGAGGATGCGCTCGACGCGCTCGTCTGACGGGCGATCGCGTGCAGGACCGAGCTCGCGCGCCCGGTCGCGCGTCGCGACGCGGTTCGCGAGGGCCACGACCGGGGCCGCGGCGACGCAGCCCCAGCCGACCGCCAGGGCGACCACGCCCACGTTCGCGCTCACGCGACCCGCCGCAGGATCCGCCGGCTCCACAACGCACCGACACCGTCGAGCGCCAACCCGGCGACGAGGCAGACCCGGCCGATGGGCGAGCCGACGAGCGCGGCCACGGCGCGCCGATCGACCAGCGCCGACCAGACCAGGTAGGCAACCGGCGCCCCCGCGACGACCGCCGCCGACAGCCGCGCCTGGGTGGCGAGCGCCCGCGCCTCGGCCAGCACCGACTGGCGGTCGCGCAGCGACGCCGCGAGCGCGTCGAGTGCATCGGCAGCGGCACCACCGACCTCCCACGCCACGACGAGCGCCGCAGCAGCCTCGGTGACGCCCGGGGCGCGTCGCTCGCCGCGCCAGCGCTCCAACGCGTCGTCGAGCGCGCCGCCGAGGGCGCGACGGCTGCGGATCCGTTCGAGGTCGCGGGTGAGGGGCCCGCCGCGTTCGACCGCGCTGTCGAGCGCGCCGGCCACCGAACCGCCCGCCCGCAGCTCGCTGGCGACGTGCTCGAGCAACTCGGGGACCGCGGCGGTGACCTGTCGAGCGGAACGAGCGCGCGCGACGTGCAGCCCCACCGCGGCGCCGGCGACCGCGGCGCACGCGACCGGCACCGCGAGCGCGACGGCGACCGAACCGGCGACGAGCGCGGCGGCCCCGGCGGCGAGCACCGTGATCCGCACCGCGTCGAGGGGTGCGAGATCGAGATCGGCGTCGCGGAGCGCGCGCCCGAGCGCGTCGGCGAGTGGCGCGGGGAGCCCGCGCGGCGTCCGACGCGGGCGGAGCGCACGCGCACGGTCGCGAGCGCCGCCCCGACGTGCCGCTCGCGCGAGCACGATGCTGACGCCGACACCCACGGTCGCGACGATCGCGGTCATCGGGTCCACGACAGTGCGAGATCGACCGCGGGGTCACGCGCGGGACGGACCGGATCGCCGCACCGCTCGAGCTCGCCGTTCGCCCGCCGGAGCAACGGACGTGTGGTCGTCGGCGCGGTCGGATCGGCGACGACTTCGTGGACCGCGACCATTTCGCGCGCGCCGGCGCTCGAGCGCGCGACGACGATGACTGCGTCGATCGCGGCGGCGATCTGCGCCCGGACGGCGTCGAGCGGCAGTCCGACGTCGGCCATGAGCGCGAGCGTCTCCAGCCGGCGCAGCGCGCTCGGCGGGTCGCCGGCGTGGATCGTGCTGAGCGAGCCGTCGTGGCCGGTGGCGAGCGCCTGCAGCAGGTCGACGGCCTCGACGCCGCGCACCTCGCCCACGACGATGCGATCGGGTCGCATGCGCAGCGCGGCGCGCACGAGGTCGCGCACGGACACCGCGCCGGCGCCTTCCCCGTTACCGGGTCGACCCTCGAGCCGCACGACGTGCGGGTGCGGGAGCCGCAGCTCGGCGGTCTCTTCGATCGTGACGATCCGCAGCGCGGGGTCGAGGTGCGCGGCGAGCGTGTTGACGAGGGTGGTCTTGCCTGCGCTCGTGGCTCCGGCGACGACGATGTTCCAGCGCGCCGCGACCATCGCGGCGAGCAGCGTGCCGGCCCGCTCGTCGACCCCGAACTCGGCGACGGTCGCGGGGCGCACCGCGAACCGCCGGATCGTGACGCACGGCCCGTCGGGGGCGAGCGGCGCGAGCACGCCGTGGAGGCGGCTGCCGTCGGCGAGGCGGGCGTCGACGATCGGCGCCGACCGGTCCCAGCGGAGTCCGAGCGGCGCGATCACGCGTTGGGTGAAGCGCACGATGTCGTCGGCGCCGAGCGCGAGCACGACCGGTTCGATGCGCCCGCGCCGCTCCACGTAGGCGCGCCCGGCGCCGTTCAGCATGATCTCGGTGACGTCGGGATCGGCGAGCAACGGCTCCAACGGCCCGAGGCCCGCGACCTCCTGCACGAGCCGGTCGACCAGCTGCGCGCTGGCGCGCGCGTCGAGGAGCGGCGCCTCCTCCGACACGAGCGCGCTCAGCTGCGCGCGCAGGTGCCCGTGGTCGGTCGCCACGGCACCGGGCGCGGCGAGCAACCGCGCGTGGACCGCGCGCGCGACTCGTTCGCGGTCGGACGACCTGATCTCGACGAGCGCGGTCACGCCGCCCGACCCCGCCGGTCGCGGAGCCCGAGCCGTTCGAGTGCTCGCTCCATCGGGCGCGTCAGGCCGTCGGGCATGCGCGCCGCGAGCACGCCGGCGTCGACGACCCGCGAGATCGACGCACGCACGGGGATCGACGCGAGCAGCGGGAGGCCGACGACGTCGGCGACCTCTTTCGCGCCGAGGGCGCGGCCGGACTCCTCGAGGAGGACCACGCCCGCGGCTCGCGCGGTGGCGGGGTGGCGCACGGCCCGCCGCAGCGCGAGGTAGCAGCCGCGTACGACGACCACCGAGGCGTCGGCGACCGCGGCGAGCGCGTCGAGCGCGTCGGCGTCGAGGTGGCCGGCGTCGGCCACCGTGGGGCGGGCGTCGTCGCGCAACGACACGCCGAGCGCGGCGCCGGCCTCGGGATCCGCAGCGCGCGGATCGCCGGCCCCTCTCGGCACGAGCGTGAGGTCGCGGTGGACGTCGAGCGCGATGCGGTCGAGGGCGTCGGCGGAGGCGCCCGCACCCGCGGCGAGCCACTCCGCGGCACCGGTCGGCGGATCGGACGCGAGGCCGAGCAGGGCGGGTTGGTCGCCCGCGAGATCGACCAGCCGAGTGGGTTCGGCACGGGCCGACACCAGCGCGGCGACCGCCGCGACCGTCGACGTACCGGAGCCGCCCTTCGGCGACCAGAAGCACACGAGCATCCCGTCCTCCCGGGACCGGCGCGCCGGCGCTGCAGACGAGCGGGCGCGCGCGAACTGACCCGGGGAAA
>DASUMP010000144.1:0-3318 GCA_036277635.1 Acidimicrobiia bacterium
CGTCGCGGACGTGGGCGCGCTCGCGGACCGGCCCGACCTGCTCGTGGCCGACCGGGCTGGAGCGCCGGTCGGCTCGGTCGCGCTCCCCGGCTCGGGGTCGTGGACCGTCGTGGTCGGCCCCGAAGGCGGGTTCGGTCCCGACGACCTCGTCGTGCTCGCCGGGGCGTCGCGCGTCTCGGTCGGCCCGTTCGTGCTGCGGGGCGGCACGGCGCCGATCGCGCTCGCCGCCGCGCTGCTCGCGCGCGCCTCGTGAGGTTCCTGCGCCCTCCTGGCGCCGATCGGGGCCCGGAAGGGACGATTCGGGCAGGTGACTGGCACGGAGCGTGCTGGTAGTGTCCGCGGCGGGGCAGATGCGGGCACTCCGGCGGCGGGCACGCCGGGACAGGTCGCACGAGGCCGGGCAGGGCCGGCGAAGAGCGAGAGGCGTGCGGGGTGGGTTCACACGGTGTGAAGGTCGGCGATCGTCTGCGGGCGATCCGCCGCCAAAAGGGACTGTCGCTGCACGACGTCGAAGCGCGCTCGGGGCTCGAGTTCAAGGCGTCGGTGCTCGGGGCCTACGAACGGGGCGAGCGGGCCATCTCCGTCCCCCGGTTGCTGCGCCTCTCGGAGATCTACGAGGTCCCGAGCGACCAGTTGTTGCCCCGCGAGCTCGACAACGAGATCAACCTCGTCGACGCGCCCAGCAACGGTGCGGGCGGCCTCGAGCCGGGCTTCACGATCGACCTGGTGAAGCTCCACGCGATCGACGACCCCGACGCGCAGGTGCTGTCCCGCTACGCGGCGACGATCCAGCTCGAGCGCCAGGACTTCAACGGGCGGATGCTCACGATCCGCCGCGACGACCTGCGGGTCCTCGCCGCCGTCCTCGGGCGCAGCGTCGACGAGATCGGCGGTCGGTTCGAAGAGCTCGGCCTGCGCGCCAGCGTCTGAGCCGTCCCGCCCCCGTGCCGGTCGTGCCGTGGCGCCGAGGGTGCCGCGCGCCCGACGGGCTACGCTGAGCGCACCTTGGCCTCGTCTCCTGCGACCGCTCAGGTCAAGATCCTCGTCCCGGGCAACCACCTCATGGTCGGCCTGCTCGGCCAGCGCGACGAGTTGCTCCGCATCGTCGAAGGCGCGTTCCCCGTCTCGATCCTCGTGCGCGGCAACGAGATCACGATCAGCGGCGACCCGCGCGAGACCGACCGGGTCGGGCGCCTCTTCGAAGAGCTCGTGGTGCTCCTCGAGCAAGGCCACCAGATCGACCGCGAGAACCTCGGACGTTCCATCGAGATGTTGAAGGCCGACCAAAAACCGAGCGAGGTGCTCGCGACCGAGGTCGTGCGCGGCCGCAAGTCGATCCGGCCGAAGACGTCGGGGCAGAAGCGCTACATCGACGCGGTGAAGACGAACACGATCACGTTCGTCGTCGGCCCGGCCGGCACGGGCAAGAGCTATCTCGCCGTCGCCTCGGCCGTGCAGTCGCTGCAGGCGAAGGACGTGAACCGCATCATCCTCACGCGCCCCGCCGTCGAGGCCGGCGAGCGGCTCGGGTTCCTGCCCGGCGACGTGCTCGCCAAGGTCGACCCGTACCTGCGGCCGTTGTACGACGCGCTCTACGACATGTTGGAGCCCGAGACCGTGACGCGCCTGATGGAGCGGGGCACGATCGAAGTCGCGCCGCTCGCGTACATGCGCGGGCGCACCCTCAACGACTCGTTCATCATCCTCGACGAGGCGCAGAACACCACGCCCGAGCAGATGAAGATGTTCCTCACGCGCCTCGGCTTCGGCTCGAAGGCCGTCGTCACCGGCGACATCACCCAGATCGACCTCCCCGAAGGCCGCGGCCGTTCGGGTCTGCTCGTGGTGCGCGACGTGCTGTCCGGCATCGACGGGCTGTCGTTCGTCGAGCTCGGGTCCTCCGACGTCGTGCGGCACCGGATCGTCCAAGACATCGTCGATGCCTACGAGCGCCACGAGGACTCGCGGCGCCCGGCCCGCTGACGCCGTGATGCACGAGACCGCGGTCTTCGGCGCGAACGAGCAGCGCGACATCGAGATCGACGTCGCGCGCTGGTTGCGGCTCGCGCGCCTCGTCCTCACCGAAGAACGCGTGCTCGGCGAGGTGGAGCTGTCGGTGCTGTTCGTCGACGAGACGACGATCGCCGACCTGAACGCGCGGTACCTCGGCGGCGACGGCCCCACCGACGTGCTCGCGTTCCCGATCGACGACGACCTCCCGCCCGGACGCCAGCCCGACCAAGGGGGCCGGGGACCGGGGGCGCCCGCCGGCGAGTCCGACGAGCCGCCCACGCTCCTCGGCGACGTGGTCGTGTGTCCGGTGGTCGCCCAGCGGCAGGCGCTCGAACGGGGTGTCGCGCTCGACGACGAAGTGGCACTGTTGGTGGTGCACGGCGTGCTCCACTTGCTCGACTACGACCACGCCGAGGCCGAGGAGCGACTCGTGATGGAGCGACGGCAAGGTGAGCTGCTCACTCGCTTCCGCGAGCTCGAGGAAAGGAGCTGACCGGTGACCACCGGTCCAAGTCCGAAACCCTCTGCTGACGGCCGCGCGCGCCGCGGAGGCGCGCGATGAGCACCGCCGACTGGTTCACGATCCTCGGGATCGTCGCGCTCTTCTGCTTCTCCGTCGTGCTCGCCGCGGCCGAGACCGCGTTCACGCGCATGAGCCGCGTGCGAGCGCTGTCGCTCGCCGAAGACGGTCGCCGCGGCGCGACCCGCCTCGCGCAGATGCTCGAACACCCCGAGCGGACGATCAACGCGGTGACGCTCGTCGTGTTCGCCGTGCAGGTCGTGACGGCCAACCTCGTCGGCATCCTGATCGCCCGCTTCTTCGGCACGTGGGGACGCGTGGGCGGCATCTTGTTGAACGTCGTCGTGTTCTTCGTGTTCGCGGAGGCGGTGCCGAAGACCTGGGCGGTCCTGCACGCCGACCGCGCCGCGCTCGCGACGAGCCGACCGCTGTGGCTGCTGTCGAACTTCGCGCCGCTGCGCGGCCTCGTGCGCCTGCTGCTCGGCCTCGTGAACGTGGTGCTCCCCGGGCGCGGTCCGAAGGAAGGCCCGTTCGTCACCGAGAGCGAGATCCGCCAGATGGCCGACGTCGCCGCCGAGTCGGCGTCGATCGAGACCGAGGAGCGCGAGCTCATCCACTCGATCTTCGAGTTCGGCGACACCGTCGTGCGCGAAGTGATGCTCCCGCGTCCCGACATGGTCGCCGTCGAGGCCGACGCCACGGTCGACGAGGCCGTCGCCACGTCGATCGAAGCCGGGTTCTCCCGACTTCCCGCGTACGACGACACGATCGACAACGTGGTCGGT
>DASUMP010000145.1:0-4278 GCA_036277635.1 Acidimicrobiia bacterium
ACCCCGGTACGCTGACCCGCTGGTTCGAGTGCAGCTGCACGCGACCGCGCGGTGGGGCGCCCGGTCAGTGGGGACGCGCGGGAGGGGTGTGAGTCCGAGCCTGGCCCGACGGGGCCTCAAGGTGTTCGCCGCGGGCGCCGATGTCGTGCGCCCGCGCCCGTCGGGCGTCGTCGTGCTCATCTACCACCGCGTCGGCGGTGGCAGCGGCCTCGAGATCGACCTGCCGGAGCCCGTGTTCGACGAGCAGATGGCCACGCTCGCCGCGTCGCGCCGGACGACCACCATCGACGACGCCCTCGCCGCGCTCGCGGGTCCCTCGCCGGGCGCGGCGCACGACCTGGTGGTCGTCACCTTCGACGACGGCACTGCGGATGTCGTCGACGTCGCGCTCCCCGTGCTCGTGCGTCACCGCGTCCCGGCGCTGCTCTACGTCAGCACCGACTTCGTCGAGTCGGGGCGCGAGTTCCCCTTCGGCGGTCGGCCCGCATCGTGGGCCGCGCTGCGCGACGCGATCTCCACCGGGTTCCTCACCGTCGGGTCCCACACGCACACGCACGCGCTCCTCGACCGCGCGTCACCGGCCGACGCCGAGCGCGAGCTCGACCGCTCGATCGAGCTGATCGGCGAGCGCCTCGGCGTGCGCGCCGAGCACTTCGCCTACCCGAAGGCCCTCCCGGGCTCGCCGGCCGCCGCGGCCCTCGTGCGGTCCCGGTTCCGTTCGGCCGCGCTCGCGGGGACCCGTCCGAACCGCTACGGGCGCACCGACCCGTACCGCCTCGCGCGCACGCCGATCCAGACGTCGGACGCGCCACCGTGGTTCCGGCGCAAGCTGGCGGGTGGCATGCGCACCGAGGACGACCTGCGACGCGTGCTGAACCGGTTCCGCTACGCGAAGGCGCGCCGATGAGCGCACGACCGGTGCTCGCGCACGTGACCACCACCGACATCTCGCTCGCGCTGCTGCTCGGCCCGCAGCTACGCGCCTTCGCCGACGCGGGTTACGACGTCGTCGGCGTGTCCGCACCGGGCCCGTACGTCGCCGAGCTCGAGTCGTGGGGCATCCGCCACATCGGGCTCCAGCACGCGACGCGCGCGATGGCACCGCAGCGCGACCTCGCCGCGCTGGTCGAGCTGCGGCGCGTGTTCCGGCGCCTCGCGCCCGCCATCGTCCACACCCACAACCCGAAGCCGGGCATCTACGGGCGGCTCGCGGCGCGCGCGGCGCGCGTCCCGACGATCGTCAACACCGTGCACGGGCTCTACGCGCTGCCGGAAGACCGGTGGGCGAAGCGGGCGGTCGTGTACTCGCTCGAGCGGATCGCGGCCACGTGCTCGCACGCCGAGCTCGTGCAGAACCCCGAAGACATCGAAGTGCTCCGCCGTCTCGGCGTCCCCGCCGATCGCGTGCACCTGCTCGGCAACGGCATCGACCTCGCGCGGTTCGATCCCGCGCGCGTGTCGCCGGCGCGGCGAGACGCGCTCCGGGCCGAATGGGGCGTCGACCGCGACGCCGTCGTGGTGGGTGTCGTCGGTCGGCTCGTGGAGGAGAAGGGGTACCGCGAAGTCATCGCCACCGCGTCGGCGCTCGCCACGCGCGCGCCGACGCTCACGTTCGTGGTCGTCGGTCCGGAGGAGCCCGACAAGTCCGACGGGCTCGACACTTCACTCGTGGCGCGAGCGCGCGACCTCCCGAACGTGCGCGTGCTCGGCCTGCGGAGCGATGTCGACGAGCTCTACACCGCGTTCGACGTGTACGCCCTCGCGTCGTACCGAGAGGGGTTCCCGCGCTCGGCGATGGAAGCGGCCGCGATGGGCCTCCCGATCGTCGCCACCGACATCCGCGGGTGCCGCCAGGTCGTCGATCGCGACCGCACCGGGATCCTCGTCCCGCCCCGCGACGCGCCGGCGTTGGCCGCCGCGCTCGAACGGCTCGCCGACGACGAGGTCACCCGGCGGCGGATGGGAGCCGCCGCGCGCGAGAAGGCGCGGCGCGAGTTCGACGACCGCCGGTGCATCGAGCTCACCCTCGACGTCTACGCGCGGCTCGGCGCGAGCCCGCGCGCGGTGGCGTCGTGAGCGCGGTGCGCGTCGCGCGCTCCGACGACGCCGCCACGATCGCCCGGCTGCACGCCACCCGGATCACCGAGGGGTTCCTGCCGACCCTCGGGGCGCGCTTCCTGACCCGCCTCTACCGCCGCGTCGCCCGCTCGTCGCGCGCGTTCGCCGTCGTCGCCACCGACGAGTCCGGCGCGGTCGTCGGGTTCGCCGCCGCCACCACCGACCTCGGCGCGCTCTACCGGGAGTTCGTCGTGCGCGACGGCGTCGTGGCGGGCGCGCTCGCCGCGCCGCGGCTGGTGCGGTCGTGGCGCAAGGTCGTCGAGACGTTGCGGTACCCCGCCGCGATCGGCGCGCTCCCCGACGCCGAGATCCTCGCGGTCGCCGTCGATCCCGCGCTCGCCGGCACCGGCATCGGATCGCGGCTCGTGGGGGCCGCCACCGACGAGCTCGCCCGGCGCGGGGTCACCGCGGTCAAGGTCGTCGCCGGCGCCGACAACGTCGCCGCGTTGCGTCTGTACGAGCGGTGCGGCTTCACGGCGCGCGAGCGGGTCGCTGTCCACCACGGCGTCGCATCGGAGGTGCTGGTGTGGCCGTCGTCGTAGGAGTGGCGGTGCTCGTCGCGCTCGTCGCCACCCCGCTCGCGGCGCGCGTCGCGCGGCGCCTCGGCGTCGTCGACCACCCCGGCGAGCTGAAGGTGCACGCCACGCCCGTGCCGTACCTCGGCGGCGTCGCGGTCCTCGTCGCGATGGCCGGTCCGCTGGCGGCGCACCGGCCCGCGCTGCTCCTCCCACTCGCGCTCGCGCTCGCGCTCGGCGTCGCCGACGACAGTCGCGGGCTCTCGCCGCGGGCGCGGGTCGTCGGTGAGGTCGTGATCGGCGTCGTCGCCGGGCTCGTCGAGCCCGCCCCCGGTCCGGTCGCGCTCGGCGTCGCGCTCACCGCGGTGGCGGTCGTGGCGCTCGTGAACGCGGTCAACCTGCTCGACGGGCTCGACGGGCTCGCCGCCGGAGTGTGCGCGGTGGGCGCGATCGGCTTCGCGATCGTGAGCCCCGAGGCGCGCGCCCCCGCGCTCGCGCTGGCCGGTGCGCTCGGCGGCTTCCTCGTGTTCAACCGCCCCCCGGCGCGCATCTACCTCGGCGACGGCGGCTCGTACCTGCTCGGCACGACGCTCGCGCTCGGCGCGGTCCTGCTGGTCTCCGACGCCGACACGTGGGCGGCGTGGGTCGCAGCACCGCTGTTCGTCGCAGTGCCGGTCGCCGACACGCTCATCGCGATCGTGCGGCGCCGGCGCGCGCGCCGTCCGCTCTTCGCGGGTGACCGCAGCCACGTCTACGACCAGCTCGTCGACCGGGGCTGGAGCCCGCCGCGCACCGTGCTCGCCTGCGTCGGCGCGCAGGTCGTGCTCGCCGCGCTCGCGATCGCCGCGGTCGAGACCCCGGCGGCGCTCGGCGCCGCGATCGCCGCCGCCACCCTCGTCGTCCTCGCCGTCGGCCTCGTCGCCGGCGGCTTCGTCACCACCACCACGGAGCCCACCCGATGACCGATCACGCCCTCGCCGTCCTCGGCGCCGCACCCGCGTTCCCCGACGGCGTCCCGTTCGTGCGGCCGCCGGCGCCGCCGCTCGACGCCGTCGTCGCGCTCCTCGCGCCGTCGTACGAGCGCGGCATGCTCACGAACGGCCCGCTCGTGCGCGAGCTCGAGACGCGCGTCGCCGAACGTCTCGGGGTCCGCCACGTGGTCGCGGTCGCGTCGTGCACGACCGGCCTGATGCTCGTGCTGCGCGTCCTCGACCTGCGCGGGCCGGTCGTGTTGCCGAGCTTCACGTTCTCCGCGTCGGCGCACGCGGTGGCGTGGAACGGGCTCGCGCCGCGCTTCGTCGACTGCGACGCCGCGTCGTTCCAAGTCGACCTCGAACACGCCGCCGCTCGTCTCGACGGGGCCGGGGCCGTGCTCGCGACGCACGTGTTCGGTGCGCCGTGCCGACCCGAGGCCGTCGAAGCGCTCGCCGAGCGGCACGGGATCCCGGTCGTCTTCGACGCCGCCCACGGCTTCGGCGCGACGCGCGCAGGGCGTCCGCTCGGCGGGTTCGGTCGGGCCGAGGTGTTCAGCCTCACGCCCACCAAGCCGCTCGTGGCAGGGGAGGGCGGGCTCGTCGCGACCGACGACGACGACCTCGCGCACGCGGTGCGCATCGGTCGCGACTACGCCAACCCGGGCGACTAC
>DASUMP010000146.1:0-17041 GCA_036277635.1 Acidimicrobiia bacterium
TTCCCGTTCCGGTTGCTCTCCGACGCCGACGAGCAGGTGGGCGTGCAGTACGAGGTGCGCGCGCCGGGAACCGAGAAGGTGCACTTCGCGAAGCGCATCGCCTACCTGATCGATCCGAACGGGATCATCCGCAAGTCGTACGAAGTGAGCGACCCGGCGGGCTTCGCCGACGTCGCGCTCGCCGACCTGCGCGACCTCACGCGCTAGACCGCGGTCCAGCCGCCGTCGACCGAGAGCACCGCGCCGGTGACGAACGTCGATGCGTCGGACGCGAGGAACAGCAGTGCGCCATCGAGTTCGTGCTCGACCCCCGCGCGTCCGAGGGGCGTGTTGCGGCGCATCCACCGCTCCTTGCGCTCGTCGTCGAACAGCGTTGTGTTCATCTCGGTCGGGAAGTAGCCCGGCGCGAGCGCGTTGACCCGCACGCGTTGGCGCGCCCACTCCGCCGCGAGCTGGCGGGTGAGGTTCACGAGCCCGCCTTTTGACGCGACGTACGGAGCGAGACCCGCGTTGACGCCGACGAGTCCGTACTGCGACGCGATGTTCACGATCGAACCGCCTTCGGGCTGTTCGACCATGACGCGCGCGGCGTGTTGCGCGAGCGCGAACGGCGCGACGAGGTTCGTCTCGACGACCGAGCGGAACTCGTGGACCGGCAGCTCGAGCGCGGGTGCTTCGAACGACGCGCCGGCGTTGTTCACGAGGACGTCGACCTGGCCGTAGTGCTCGACCGCGCGTCCGACGACGAGCGCGGGCGCGGCCGGGTCGCTCAGATCGGCGGAGACCACGAGCGCGTCGGGGAGCTCGTCGGCGAGCGCCGTGAGCCGTTCGACGCGCCGCGCCGTGAGCACCACGCGGGCACCGGCCCCCGCGAGCACGCGCGCGAAGCGGGCGCCGAGGCCGCTGCTCGCGCCGGTGACGACCGCGACACGCCCGTCGAGGCGGAACAAAGCGGCGGCGTCGGGGAGATCGGGCACGGCGGCGGAGAGTAGCGTCCGCCCGATGACGAGCGACACGATCGACGACTTCCGCATCGAGGTCTCCGACGAGGAGATCGACGACCTGAGGGCCCGCCTGCGCGCGACGCGCTGGCCCGACCAGATCCCCGGTTCTGGGTGGGGATACGGCACCGACCTCGAGTACCTCCGCGACCTGTGCGAGTACTGGGCGAACACGTTCGACTGGCGGGCCCAAGAGGCGCGGTTCAACCGTTGGCCGCACCACCGCACCGAGATCGACGGCCACCCGGTGCACTTCATCCACGCGCGGTCGCCCGAGCCCGACGCGCTGCCGCTGTTGGTCACGCACGGGTGGCCGGGCTCCGTTGCGGAGTTCCTCGACGTCATCGAGCCGTTGCGCGACCCGCGCGCCCACGGCGGCGATCCCGCGCACGCGTTCCACGTGGTGTGCCCGTCGATCCCCGGCTACGGGTGGTCGGGACCGACGCGCGAGCCCGGCTGGGACGTCCGTCGGGTCGCGGGGGCGTGGACGCAGCTGATGGCGCGACTCGGCTACGACCGCTACGGCGCGCAGGGCGGCGACTGGGGGTCGATGATCTCGGCGCAGGTCGGCCACCTCGACCCCGGACACGTCGTCGGGGTGCATCTCAACATGGTCGTCGCGTTCCCTCCGCCCGACGGCGGCGGCGAGCTGAGCGAGCAGGAGCAGCAAGACCTTGCCGACACGGCGGTGTTCCTGAACGAGGGGTCCGCGTATCAGCAGATCCACGGCAAGAACCCGCAGACGCTCGGGTACGGGCTCACCGACTCACCGGCGGGACTCGCGAGCTGGATCGTCGAGAAGTTCCATGCGTGGACCGACCACGACGGCAACCTCGAAGACGCGATCGACCGCGACCACATCCTCACGAACCTGTCGGTCTACTGGTTCACCCGCACGATCAACTCGTCGGTGCGCCTCTACTGCGAATCGCAACGGGCTGGACGGTTTCCCCCGTTCGACCGCGTCGAGGTACCCGTCGGCTGTGCGATCTTCCCGAAGGAGCTCGTGCGCGCGCCGCGTTCGTGGGCGGAGCACACGTTCAACGTGCAACGGTGGACGCGATTCGACCGGGGCGGTCACTTCGCGGCGCTGGAGGAACCCGACCTGCTCATCGACGACGTCCGCGCCTTCTTCGGAGCCGTGCGCGCCTGACCGTTCGTCGCGTGCGGCGGCGTGAACCACGGCTGGAGATCGGCTGCGGGGATCGCGGGCGACCACAGGTACCCCTGACCGGCATCGCATCCGAGCGCGCGGATCACTTCGAGGTTGCCGGCGGTCTCGACGCCTTCGGCGACCACGTAGACGCCGAGCGCCTTCGCCATCGCGACCACTGCGGCGACGACCGCTTGCGACGCGTGGTCGGTGTCGATGTTCTGCACGAACGACCGGTCGATCTTCACCTCGTCGATCGGGAGGTGCGTGATGTGCTGGAGCGACGAATACCCGGTTCCGAAGTCGTCGAGCGAGATCCGCACCCCGAGCCCGTGGATCGCAGTGAGCGCGACGCGTGCTGCGTCGATGTCGTCGAGGAGCATGTGCTCGGTGATCTCGAGGCAGAGCTGCTCGGGACGGATGCCGGTGCGGGCGAGCAGGTCGGCGACGAACGTGTCGAGTCCGACTGCCGTGAGGAGTTGTGGACCGATGTTCACCGATACGCGCCGGTCGGAGGCGTCGGGCCGGCTTGCGAGCTGCTCCACCGCCTTCGTCAGCACGAGCTCGTCGATCGCGTTGATCAGACCCGAGTCGCGGGCGACGGGGAGGAACTCGTCGGGGGGCACCAGACCCCGTTCGGGATGCGGCCAGCGGACCAGTGCCTCCAGCCCCACGAGCGATCCCGTGTCGGTGGCGATCTGGGGCTGGAACCAGGTCTGCAGCTCGCCGACGAGCAGGGCCCGGCGGATGTCCGACTCGAGGTCGAGACGTTGCTCCGCCATCCGTCGCATGGCCGCGTCGTAGATCTCGTAGCGATCGCCGCCGCGCTCCTTGCCCCAGCGCAGCGCGGTGTCGGCGTCGCGCAGCACTTCCAGCGGGTCGTCCCACTCCGCGCCGTCGACGGCCATGCCGATCGTCGCGGTCGTGATCAGCGCCTCGCCGCCGAGTACCAGTGGCTGCGCCAGTACACGCCGGACGCGCGTCGCGATCTCGACCGCCTCGTGCACGTCGACGACGCGTTCCGTGAGGATGGCGAAGTCGTCGGCCCCGAGATGTGCGACCGTGTCCTCGCTCCGCATCGTTGCGAGGAGGCGACGACCCACGGCGCGCAGCACCTCGTCGCCCACGGAGTGGCCGCGCGAGTTGTTCACGACCTTGAACCGGTCGAGGTTCACGAGCAGCAGTGCGATCTGGTGGCCGTGTCGTTGCTGCCAGGCGAGCGCCTGCGCGATGCGATCGAGCAACAGTGCCCGGTTGGCGAGGCCCGTGAGCGGATCGTGCAGCGAACGTCGCGTCAGCTCGGTCTCCGCGTGCATCCGGTCGACGGCGCTGGCGAGCACATTGGCGACCGCCTGGAGGAAGTGCAAGGCGTCGCTCTCGAACGGCTGGCTGTCCCGGCGCGCGATGCCGAGCACCCCGTACGGGGTCCGCGCGCCGCGCACGGCAACCTCGGCGCACGACCGGGCGTCGGCGAACGACGGGTCGACGGCGGTGGCTCGGTCCGGGGTCAGCAGCGCGACCCGCGGGTTGCCGTCGTCGTCGGCGAGCCCGCCCGCGCGTCCCGGTTGGCGCGCCAGGGTCAGCCCGAGCGTGCGCGGCTGCCAGCCGTAGGTCGTCGTGAACTCGAGCTCGTCGTCGGAGGTGACACGCGCCGCGTACACGAACTCGACGCCGAGCGTCTCGGCGAGTGTGTGGGCGGCGACATCGAACAGGGTGGGGATCGATCCTTCGCGGAGCGCGCGCAAGCCGAGGCGCGCGATCGCTTGCTGCTGACGTGCGCCCCGCCGAGCCACCTGCTCGATGGTGCGACGCTCGGTGATGTCCCGGACGTTGAGCACGATTCCGTCGACGCCGCGCTGGTCGACTGGATACGTGGCGATGACGTCGAACCAACGCCACGTCCGATCGACATGCCGGAGCCGCACCTCGATCTGCACGGTGGTACCGGGAGCGTCAACCGCGCGCTGCATCGCCGCGCTCGCCTCGTCGATGTCATCAGGATGCACGAACGGCGCCACGTCGCCGTCGTCGTAACGCGAGTAGCCGAGGATGCGTTCGAGCGACGGGCTCCAGAACCGGAGCCGCCCGTCGCTGGCCAGCACGGCGATCACGTCGCCGGTGTGCTCGAGGATGGCGCGGAACCGGGCCTCGCTCGCCGCGAGCCGCTGTTCGAACGCGCGTCGCTCCCGGATGTCGAGCGCGGTCGACATCACGCCGCCGATGGCGCCCTCTGGGTTCCGCACCGGGACCGCGCGCACGAAGACGGGGATGAGGTCGCCGCTGCGGTGGGGCACCTCGAAGTCACCTTCGATCGTCTCACCGGCCCGGATGCGCGCGAACAGCTCGTTGCCGATCGCGCGCTGCTGCTCGGACGACAAGATCTCGACGGCCTGACGACCGATCACCTCGTCGGCGGTCCAACCGAAGAGGTCTTCGGCCTTGTCGTTCCAGTAGGTGATCGCGCCGGTCTCGTCGACGAGGTGGATCGCCAGCGGCACCTGTTCGGCGATGGTGGCCAAGAACCGGTTGTGAGCTTCGACGGCATGCCGGTCGGTGACGTCGCGGACGTTGACGACCATGCCGTTCACTGCGGGATCCGAGACGCGATTCGTCGCGATGCCTTCGACCCAACGCCAGGTGCCGTCGGCGTGCCGGATACGCCATTCCACCCGATGCTTCGACGCTCCCGACGTCGCGCGCGCCAGCTCGACGCGACAGCGCTCCACGTCGTCGGGGTGGGTGAGATCGAAACCGTTCTTCCCGATGAGCTCGTCCGGTCGGTAGCCGGTGATGGCGAGCACGGTCTCGCTCGCGAACGTGATGGTGCCGTCGGGGTCGTTCACGAAGAAGGCGTCGGTTCCGTTGCGGACCAGTGCCGCGAACCGTGCCTCGCGTCGCACCAGCTCGGCGGCGAGGTTTTCGCGATCGAGGAGGTCGGCGGCGACACCGACGTATCCGAGCACCATCCCGTCGTCGCCGCGCAGCGGGTGCAGCGTGAGGTGGATTCGCCCGAAGCTCCGGTCGCGTCGCGTGATCTGGATCGCGCCGTCCCACGTCGTCGACGCGGCGATCGCGTCGAGCGCCGCTTGGACGTCGGGGTCGCGCAAGGCGAGCAGGTTGCGTTCGTGGAGCGGGCGACCGATCGTCTCTGCTGCCGTCCAGCCCGTGAGCACTTCGGCGCCGTGGTTCCATGCGGTGACGCGGGCCTGGAGGTCGATTGCGAAGATTGCGATGGGCGCCGCGTCGAGCATCCCAGCCTGCGTTCGGAGCCACTGATCGGCTTCATGGCGCGCGGTCACGTCGGAGTGGAACGTGACGGCGCCGGTGCGAGCGTCCGCGACCTCGAGCGGGACGATCGCGAGATCGAACCAGCGTTGCTGGCCCGGAGCGTGGCACGGGTACTCGAGGACCGCGCCGCTGCTCCTGCCGTCGAGCACCGCGCGCAACGCGTTGGCAACGACGCGGGCACCGTCGGAGTCGGGCCCCGCGGCCCGTTCGCAGGCTTCGAGGTAGCTGGTTCCGGGTCCGACACGCTCGGTCGCACCACCGTTCGCGCGAGCGAAGTCCATCCAGCGGTCGTTGACGGCGACGATCGTGCCCGCGTGGTCGACGACGGCGACCTCGGCCGGGATCGCGGCGAGGAGCGCCGTGCACCCGCCGTCGATGATCGGGTCCGTCCGAGACGGACGAGCGAGGGTCAATGGGGCTCCCGGTCGTGCCCGCGGTCCTGCGGTCACGATCAGCATCGGCCGCGCCACCGTCGATGCCGAGACATGTATTGCCCAGACGGAATGACTCGATTTCAGTCTTCGGGCAACGTTGGCAACATTGCCAACATGCTGGGGCCGGAAGCGGACCCGGGGGTCAGCTCCCCGGCTTCCAGATCATCAACGTGATGAGGGCGACGGTGAGCAGCTGCATCACCGCCCCGAACTTGGCTTGCTGACCGCCGAGGCGTCCGAGCTCCGCGGCCTGCGGCGGTGGACCCCCGGCGGGCGGGCCCTGCGCCTCCATCTCGGCCAGCAACGCGATCATGCGGCGCTGGTTCTTGCGCAAGACGGCGTGCGCGATGCCGAGCGCGGCGGCGTAGAGGACGAACGAGAGTGTGATCCACGTGTCACTGAAGCTCCACGCGTCGTCGCTCGCGACGACGAGCAGGATGCCGCTCACCGGGATCGAGTAGATGAGGTACTCGGCGACCGACCCGACCGCGTAGTTCGCTTCGGCCACCGCGCGCCCGCCGGGCCCCGGGCGCTTCTTCGCCTGCAACCCGTAGAGGCCGTTCACGAACTGGCTGCCGATGCCGACCACCACGGCCAAGATGTGCAGCAAGAGCAGCACCTTGTAGACGTCGGACTCGGTTCCCGCTGCCAGCATCGGCGTGCCTCCTCGTGACGAACGTCGCGCATTCCAGCACACCGAGGCGCGCGGCACGGGGTTTGTCCACTGCTGGCCTCGGGAACCACGAGGGGTCAGCGACCATCGCCGATCGACCCCAGGAGGTCCCCATGATGTTCGTCGTACGAGCCGCCCTGCTCGGACTCGCAGCGTTCGGAGCGAAGCACCTGTACGAGCGGTACCGGGAGCACGAGCCGCAGCTCCGAGAGCAGGGCCGCACGCTCACCGCCGACGTGCAGCGTCTCGCGAAGGACGCGACTCGCACTGCCGAGGACACGAAGTCGGCCGCCGCCGAGACGGCGTCCACCATGGTCGGCACCACCTCCACCGCAGGCATCTGACCGTCGCGTCATCCTGAACGCGAAGGGGGCCGGCACCATCGGTGCCGGCCCCCTTCGACGCGTCGCGCCGGTGCTGGTGCGCTGCTCAGTGCGCGTCGTCGGCGCGCAGGCGCTCGAACCAGTTCGGTTGTTCGAGCAGCTCGTGGAACGCGAGCACGTCGTCGGGCGTGAACGGCGGCCCGGCGGGTCGCGGCTCACGCACCTCGGCGGGGTCGAGCCACACGACCGCGTAGATGCCGTCGTCGGCGAGGCGGCGGAGCTGGTCGCGTGTCAGCGGGTGCACCTGGCGGAGCCCGCAGCGCGGGCACCGGAACGCCACGGTGCCGTCCGGTTCGCCCACGCGTCGGCGCACCGCGACGTCCTCGTCGGTCAGGCGGATCTCCCCGCACGCGTCGCAGCGGGTGCGGATCACGACGGGGGCGGATGGCTGGGAGCTGCGTTCCTGCATGTCGGCCGGGTACCCCCCGAACCGCGACCGGTAACCCGCCCAGGCCCTCGAGCGCGACGAGTGCGGAGATCCACGGGTCGACGCTCACCGTCGGTGGCACACTGCCCGCGTGCTGCGACCGACGCACGTCGCGCTGCTGGCGCCGATGCACCACGAGCTCCAGCCGCTGGTGGCGCGCCTCGACCTCGAGTCGGATGGGGCCGGACGCTTCGTGGGCAGCCTCCAAGGGGTCCCGGTGGTCGCGGTCCGCACCGACATCGGGATGGACGCGGCACGGGCGGCCGCTCGCTCGGTGCTCGGGCTGGGCGCCGACTTGGTGGTCGTGGTCGGCATCGCCGGTGCAGTCGCGCGCGACCTCGAGATCGGTGACGTGATCGTGCCCGCTGCGGTCGTCGACCGCGCGTCGGGACGGTCGTATCGGCCCACGGTCGTCGGCGATCACGTCGCGCGGGGCACGATCAGCTGCGGCGACGATCTGATCGTCGACCCCGACGCGCTCGCGCGGCTGCGCGACGAAGACGTCGTCGCGCTCGACATGGAGACCGCCGCGGTCGCCGAGGTGTGCGAAGCGGCGGGGTGTGCGTGGACGGTGTTCCGGTCGGTCAGCGACCGACCCGACGACGGCCTCGTCGACGACGGCCTGTTCGTGTTGACGCTCCCCGACGGGAGCGCCGACCCCGATGCGCTCGCCCGGTACCTCGCCGACGATCCCGCGCGCGCCGAACGCCTCGCTCGCCTTGCGCGCGACATGGAGACGGCGACCAGCGTCGCGGCCGACGCCGCGATCGCCGCAGTCCGCTCGGTGATCGTGGTCTGACCGGACCGCCGCCCGATCAGTCGACCGTGACGACGGCGACCACGACGAAGAGCGGGTAGAGCGCCAGGAGTGCGATCCCGTCGCGACGTCCGAGCGACGTGCCGAGTGTGCCGAGCACGGTCACGACCGTGATCGCGCCGAGCATGCCGATCAGCGCGGGACGCAACACCGACCCGTCGACGAGCTCGAGCGGTCGCACGATCGCGGCGACGCCGAGCGTCATCGTGACGTTGTACGTGATCGAGCCGACGACCGCGGCGATCGTGCCTTCGCTCACACCGCGTCGTGCGGTCGACCACGCGAGCACGACGAGCTCGAACGCGGTCGCGAAGCCGATCACCGTGAGGCCGAGGAGCGTCTGGAACGACTCGACGTCGGTGATCTGTCGGGTGGCCTCCACCAACAGCAGCGAACCGGCGACCATGCCGGCCAGTCCGAGCACGACCCCCACGATCGCGTGTGCGCCGCGGCGACGATCGCGTCGCGGCGCGCCCTCGTCGTCCTCGACGGTCTCCGCCGTCTCGCCGAGCGTCGGCGGACGCCGCTCCCGCAACCACAGGGTCGCCACGAACGCCACGTACATCGCGACGAGGACCGCGCCTTCCAGTCGGCCGACGGAGCCGTCCCAGACGAACCACGTCGCGACGCCGGCGATCGGCAGCCCGAGTCGCGCGTACCGGCCGACGGAGCCCCCGAACGGCAACGGCGCGACCACCGCCCCGACACCGAGCGCGACGAGGCAGATCGCGACGTTCGCGCCGACGACGTCGCCGAACGCGATGCCGGGGGCGTCGCGCGCCGACGCCGCGACGGCAGTGGCGAGCTCTTCGGGTTCGGCGCCCGCGAGCAGGAGCGCCAGGGCGAACGCGCTCACACCGAGGGCGGCCGACGCGCCGGCGAGGTGCTCGGCGAACCGCTCGGCGCCCCAGACGATCACCGCCACACCGACGATGATCGTGACGATCCACAGGGCGGTCATGGGACTGAGTACGCCCCCAGGGACTCGAACCCTGAACCCGCGGATTAAGAGTCCGCTGCTCTGCCAGTTGAGCTAGAGGCGCCCGTCGACCGGCGGGGCCGGTGACTCCGAATGATCGTAGCGGACCGATCGCGCTCGCCCACGGGTCACGCGCGGCGATTCGACGTAGCGTCGACAGTGACTTCGGAGGTTCCAGATGGACGTGCTCGTGAGCGGTTCGACCGGACTGATCGGCGCCGCGCTCGTACGCGCGCTCGAGGCGCGGGGCGATCGCGTGCGCCGCCTGCGCCGAGGTGGCGCGTCGGATCCCGACGATGTCGCGTGGGACATCGACGCGGGCACGATCGGCCGCGCTGCCCTCGCGGAAGTCGACGCGGTCGTGCATCTCGCGGGGGAGGGCATCGGCGAGCGGCGCTGGACCGACGACCAGAAGCGCGCGATCCGGGAGAGTCGGACGCGCGGCACGTCGTTGCTCGCGCGTGCGTTGGCCGACGCGGAACGCAAGCCCGCGGTCTTCGTGTCGGCGTCGGCGATCGGGTACTACGGCGACCGCGGCGACGAGATCCTCACCGAGGCGAGCGCGCCTGGCGACGACTTCCTCGCGCGGGTGTGCGTCGACTGGGAGCAGGCGGCACAGCCCGCCGCCGACGCCGGGGTGCGCACCGTGTGGGCGCGCACGGGGATCGTCCTCGACGCCCACGGTGGCGCGCTCGCCCGGATGGCGTTGCCGTTCAAGCTCGGCGTGGGAGGTCGCATCGGCTCAGGTCGCCAGTTCATGAGCTGGGTCACCCTCGACGACGAGGTGCGCGCGATCCTGCACGCCATCGATGACGCATCGGTGCGCGGTCCGATCAACGTGACCGCGCCGAACCCGGTGTCGAACCAGGAGTTCACCGCGACGCTCGGACGCGTGCTGCGCCGCCCGACGGTGCTGCCGACGCCGCTGTTCGGGCTCCGGGCGCTGTACGGCGCGGAGCTCGTCGAGCACCTGCTGCTCTTCTCGCAGCGTGTGCAACCGACGGCGCTCACCGCGAGCGGATTCGCGTTCGCGCACCCGCAGCTCGAACCCGCGCTGCGCGCCGTGCTCGGTCGTGAGCGGTGACGACCCGGATCTGGATCGACACCGACGTCGGGGGGAACCCCGACGACGAGCTCGCCCTCGTCTGTGCGATCGCGCATCCGGACGCGAGCGTGGTGGGGATCAGCACGGTGTCGGGCGATCCGGCGTGGCGAGCGAGAGAAGCGCGCGCGGTCGTCGGTGCCGACGTCGCGATCGTTGCCGGCGCACCCGACAGCAGCGCCCTGGAGGCGGTCGACGCGTTCGTCGCGATCGGACCGTGGACGAACGTCGCGACACTGGCAGAGATGGAACGGTTGCCGGCGCGCGTGGTGTGCATGGGCGGCGCACTCGCAACGGTCGCGCACCGCGGCGAGCAGATGCGCGTCGAGCACAACGTGGGCGCAGACCCTGCCGCGGCCGCGCGCGTGTGCGCACAGGTCGACGGGCTCGTCGTGGTGCCACTCGACGTCACCGCCCGGCTCGTCGTCGACGACCGGCTCGAGGCGCGCCTGCGGGCGGCCCGGCCCGCGGTCGGGGAGCACATCGATCGCTGGCGACGCGCTCGGGGCGACCATCCGATCTGCCTGCACGACCCCCTGGCCGTGCTGGTCGCCCTCGGCGACGCACGCGTCACCACGCGTGCGTGCGACCTCGCCGTCGACTCGATCGGGGCGATGCGGGCGACCGACGGCGCCCGCCACGTGCTCGTCACCGACGTCGACGTGGCGTCGACGACCACGCGGGTCGCCGAGCTGCTGGGCGTGTGAGGCGTGGCGGCCCGCACGCGGCGCTCGGAGCGCCCGCCGTGCGGGACCGACCACGGTGGGGTGACCGAGGGGTTTCGAACCCCCGACCTTCGGGACCACAACCCGACGCTCTAGCCAACTGAGCTACGGCCACCACGCGTGCCGTGCGGCACGGACGCGCCAGTGTAGAGGTTCCCCTCGCTGCGATCCCGAGCGAGATCGAGACCGCAGCACGCGCCGGAACCGGGCTCTCCTCGTGACGCGCGTGGCAGGCTCATCGACATGCGGTACATCGTCTACGGCGCGGGCGCGATCGGTGGACTCGTCGGGGGTCGCCTCGCGCAGGCCGGCCACGACGTCGCGCTCATCGCGCGGGGCGCGCACGCCGACGCCATGCGCACCCACGGGCTCCGCATCGACGCGCCCGGAGGGTCGACGACCGTGCGAATTCCGGTGGCGACCGACCCGGCCGACCTCGACCTGACCCCCACCGACACCGTCCTGCTCGCGGTGAAGGGTCAGGACACCGCCGGTGCCCTGGCGCGGCTCGTCGCGTGTGCGCCCGAGTCGATCGCGATCGCGTGCCTGCAGAACGGCGTCGACAACGAGCGGGTCGCGCTCCGATACTTCGCGCGCGTCTACGCGGTGCCGGTGATGTGTCCCGCTTCGCACCTCGAACCCGGCGTGGTCGAAGCGTCGTCGGCACCGACGGAGGGGATCTTCGACGTCGGGCGCTACCCGACCGGAGCCGACGAGCACGCGCAGACGCTCTCGGACGCGTTCGGGAGCGCGACGTTCGCTTCGCGCGTCGTCGCCGACATCATGCGCTGGAAGTACACCAAGCTGCTGATGAACGTCGGGAACGCGGTCGAGGCGCTCTGCGGACCAGGGCGCGAGTCGCTCGACGTCGTGCTCGCGGCACGCGCGGAAGCGCGACGCGTGTTCGACACCGCCGGGATCGCGTACGCCTCCGACGACGAGGACAAGGAGCGTCGCGGCGATCGGATCAGCATCCAGCCGGTGAACGGCCGGCGTCGCGGTGGCGGCTCGTCGTGGCAGAGCCTCGCCCGTGGCACCGGCGCGATCGAAGCCGATCACCTGAACGGCGAGGTCGTGCTCCTCGGGCGACTCCACGGCGTCCCGACACCCCTGAACGAGCGACTGCAACACGCCGCGAACCGCGCCGCGCGCGAACGCTGGGAACCGGGCGCGCTGTCGATCGACGCGCTGCTCGCCGACCTTCCGGCCGGAACCGCGCGCCCGGGAGGACTCGAACCTCCGGCCTGAGGATTAGAAGTCCCCTGCTCTGTCCATCTGAGCTACGGGCGCGAGCGCTTCACGGTATCTGCGCGCAGGCCCGCGGCGTGCGGACTGTCGGGGGGCGGGAGGGGCTGGCGGAAGAGCGCAGCCGCGTTCTCGTGGCTGATCTTCGCGATCTCGTCGTCGGGGAGCGAGCCGAAGACCGCGTCGAACACGGCCTGGGAGTCGGGCCAGGTGCCGTCGCCGTGCGGATAGTCGGTCTCGAACATGATCTTGTCGATGCCCACGACGTCGCGCGTCGCGAGCGTCGACGGGTCGTCGATGGTGCAGAACCAGAAGTTGCGGTGCAGCACCTCGGCAGGACGGAGGTCGCCCGTGAAGTACGCGCCGTAGCCGGAACGGTCGACGATGTTCTCGAGGCGGTCGTGCAGCATCGCGACCCAGCCGATCCCGCCCTCTGACATCGCGATCTTGAGGTCGCGATGTCGCGCCGGATAGCCCGACCAGAGCCATTCGGCGCACGCGGCGAGCGAGAGCTGACCGAAGAGCGTGGCGCCGAGCGGCACCATCGGTGCGTCGGCCGGCATGTCGGCGACGCCGGTCGAACCGACGTGCAGGCAGACGACGGTGTCGGTCTCGGCGCACGCGTCGATGATCGGGTCCCACCAGCCCGAGAAGATCGACGGCATGCCGATGCGGTGCGGCTGCTCGGGGAGCGTGACGGCGGAAAAGCCGCGCGCCGCGTTGCGCCGGATCTCCTGCGCCGCGAGCTCGGCGTCGCCGAGGAACGTGATGCCCATCGGCACGATCCGGTCGGGGTACGCGCCGTGCCACTCCTCGAAGAACCAGTCGTTCCACGCGCGCGTCACGGCGAGTCCGAGCTCGGGGTCTGAGCAACGCGAGAAGACAGCGCCGCAGAAGCCCGTGATCTGGGACGGGAAGTTCACCGACGCCCACACGCCGTTGATGTCCATGTCGCGGATGCGCGCGTGCACGTCGAAGCAGCCCGGACGCATCTCGTCGAAGCGCGTCGGTTCGACCTTCCAGTCGTCGCGTGGTCGCCCGACGACCGCGTTCAGCCCGACTTGGAAGAACACCTGCCCGTCGAAGTGCCACACCTCGTGGCCTTCCTCGGTCTCGACGACCTTCGGTGCCCGGTCCTGGAGCGCGGCGGGGAGCCGACCGTCGAACATGCCGGGCGGCTCGACGAGGTGGTCGTCGACCGAGATCAGCGTGTAGCGGATCGGTCGCGGGGGCGGATCGGGCAGCAGCCCGTGGGTCTCGCTCTTCTTCCAATGGAGACGGATGGTCTCGGACGTCACAGCGCGCAGGGTACGCGTCGGCGCCGTGGTGCCTCCAGCGTGCTGTTGCCGTGGGCTCAGAGGTCGCTGAGTCCGACCACCCGCGTGGTCGGGGTGCGGGGTGTCGATGCGGCCACGAACCACCGGAAGAAGAGCACACCTCGCTCGTGGCCGGCGGTCGACAGCCAGTTCGCGACCCCGGGATCGCGGTGAGCGACGACGATGCGCCACGACCCGTCGAGTTCGGTCACGACCTGGGCGCCGTTGATGCCGATGCGCTCGTAGCGGTAGTCGAACGTCTGCATGTACGGGTTCCAGAGCATGAGGCCCCAGTACGCGCACTCCGGTGAGGTGCCTTCGACGACGAGCGCCTCGTCGTCGGCGAGGTCGAACGACCCCATCGCGTAGTGCGCGTCCTTCGCCGCCCACCCGTAGGTGACGTCGGGGACCTTCCACACCTCTTGGATCGTGTTGGGCGGATCGGCGGGAGGCAGCGGCGTGATCGTGAACAGCTCGCGCAAGAAGTTCGTGGTCGCGCGCAGCCGAGCGGCGAGCTCGGCGTCGGTGAGCGCGGGCGGTGGAGGTGCGGGCGTCGCCGCTTCGATCTGCCACGCGCTGTGCGTCTCGTGCACCGAATGCGTGTGGTAGTCGCGCGTCACGATCGCGACAGCGTCGTCGTCGAGGGGGAGCCAGTTCCGAACGTCGGCCGGACGCGATCTCGCCACGACGATCTCGAACGAACCATCGGCGTCCACATGGAGGTCGCGGTCGTTCACGCTCGAGACGATGCGTGTGGACCAACGACCGTCGTCGGGGCCGCCGTACACGCAGACCGCCGAGTAGACCGTGTCGGCTCCGAACCGGCCGCGCACGACGTAGTCGAGGTCGCCCCGCACGGGCGCGTAGAAGTAGAAGGCGTCGCTGTTGTCGCCGCCCCACTTGAACGTCGGGCTCGTGATCGGCACGAACTTCGGCCGCTGCGGATCCGACCAGAGGTGGATCTCGAGCGCGGCGTGGAGTGCCTCGAGCAGATAGCGGTAGCCCTCGGCGACCGTGGTGTCGTCGCGCACGGCGCGCTCGCCGGCGAGGAAGGCGGCGTCGGCGGCGCCGAGCAGGTCGAGCAGACCGCGGAACGCTGCGGTCGACTCGTGCACCCGGTCGTTCATCGCGAGGGAGTCGCGGCGATGAACGACGCGATCACCGACGCGAGCTGCGGACCCCGGTCCTCTTGCAAGAAGTGACCGCCGCCCTCGATCGTCGTGTGCGGTTGGCCCTGCGCGCCGGGAACCTCCTCGCGGAACACGCGGTCGGCGCCTGCGGTGATCGGGTCGGAGTCGGAGAACGCGGTGAGGAACGGCTTGTCCCAACGGCGCAGCACGTCCCAGGCGGCGCGGTTCGCCGGCGCCGCTGGGTCGTCGGGATCGATCGGGACCAGCGTCGGGAACTGGCGCGCACCCGCCTTGTGGTCTTCGGAGGGGAACGGGGCGTCGTACCCCGCGATCACATCGTCGCTCAGCTCGGTGGTGCACCCGCCGTTCACGATCCGCCCGACCGGGAACTCGGGGATCTCTTGGGAGAACTTCCGCCACGCGAGGAACGCCTCGCCCGGGTTGCGCTCGCCCGTCGGCAGGAACGTGTTCGCGGTGACGATGCGCGCGAAGCGCTCCTCGTGCTCGGCGGCGACGCGCAGACCGATGAGTCCACCCCAGTCCTGGCCCACCAACGTCGCGCCGGACACGTCGAGCGTGTCGATAAGCGTCGCGGTCATCCAGTCGACGTGACGCTGATACGTGTAGTCGTCGCGCTCGGTCGGCTTGTCGGAGCGGCCGAAGCCGGGGAGGTCGGGCGCGATGCAGCGGAGCCCCGCGTCGACGAGCACCGGGATCATGTGTCGATACAGGAAGCACCACGACGGTTCCCCGTGCATCAACACGACGATCTCGCCGTCGCGCGATCCTTCGTCGAGGTAGTGGACGCGGAGCGTGGACCCGTCGCTGTCGGGGATCTCCGCGTAGTTCGGCGCGAACGGGAAGTCGGGCAGGTTCGCGAAGCGGTCGTCGGGGGTGCGCAGCGTTTGCATGGCGCGCACGCTAGAGCGCGGCGATCGTGGGATGCGACTACGGCTCCGGGTGCGCGCTGCGGGCCGGCGTCAGCTGGAGCGTCGCGGCGAGGGCGCGCATGCGGTCGATCCATTCGGCCCGGCTGGTCGCGTCGACGCCGAGCACGCTCCACGTGACACCGACCGACGCGAGCTGCTCGACCTCGTCGCGCACGCCCGGACCCTGACGGTCGAACGGGCTGAAGCACACGTCGAGCGGATCGGTTCGTCCTCGCTCGGCGGCCAGCTCGTGCATGAGGTCGATGCCGCGCGCGAGGTCGTCGATCGTGGCGATCTCGGCGGTGCGCACCGCCCGAGACGCGCTCCGCGGATTGGGGAACGGCACCCAGCCCTGCCCGCGCTCGACGGCGCGCCGGATCGCGGCGGTGCTGTTGCCTCCGATCCAGATGGGTGGGCCGCCTGCGTTCGGGGGGCGCGGTCGCATCGTCACGCCGCGACTCGAGAAATGGCGGCCCTGCCACGCGACATCGTCTGTGGTCCACACCGCGCGCATCACGTCGATCGCTTCGTCGGTGAGCTCGTTGCGTTCCTCGAAGTCGACGCCGAGCGCGCCGAACTCGGGTTTGAGATAGCCCGACGCGACGCCGAGGATCACGCGCCCACGAGAGAGCACGTCGAGCGACAACACCGCCTTCGCGGCGAGGAACGGGTTGCGGTACGCGAGCACCATGATGTGCGTCTGCACGCGCAACGTCGTGGTGGCGGCCGCCGCGAACGACAGGGCGACCATAGGTTCGAGCGCGTGGTGCCCACCGGCGGCCAACCACTTCGCGTCGGGCGCGGGGTGATCGGTCACGAAGACGGCGTCGAAACCCGCGGCTTCGGCCGCCGCGGCCATCTCCATGACTGCGTCGCCGGTGACGAATTCTGCGGCGTGCTCGACGTGGTCGGTGGGGAGCCCGATCGAGTGGCGCATGCGGCGGGACGGTACCTGGTGCGCCGCTGGTGTTCGGGCGAACCGTCGGACCTGCGTCTCAGAGCAGCTCGTCGAGGACTTCGGTGCACGGGTTGTGCTCCTGCAGCGAGCGGTCGGGGAGCATCCCGAGCTCGTGCAGCAGGCGACCCATGCGCACCATGATCGCCGCGCTGCGCGCGGCGCCGTAGACCTCGTACCAGTGGAGGTGCTCGCGGTCGAGGGGTCGGCCGAGGCGCTCCTCGTACCAGCTGAGCGCGTCGGCGCGCCCGAGGAAGCCGGGCAAGTCCGCGCCGCCCACGCGCACGAGCAGCCGATGGATCGCGAGCCACCAGCCGAGATCGATCTCGGCCGGGCCGATGCTCGCCATCTCCCAGTCGAGCACCGCGGCGGGCACGAGCGCGTCGTCGAACACGACGTTCGGCATGCGCACGTCGCCCCACAGCAGCGACGGCGCAGGTTCGCGCGCGGGGCGCTGCTCCTCGCACCACGCGAACGCGCGTCG
>DASUMP010000147.1:0-3319 GCA_036277635.1 Acidimicrobiia bacterium
GGGCGACGTGATCTGCAAGGAGGGCGAAGAAGGAGAGGAGTTCTTCATCATCGTCTCGGGGCACGCGACGGTGACGAGACGCGGTGCCGAGCTGGCCGAGCTGCGCACCGGATCCTTCTTCGGCGAGATGGCGATGCTCGACGGTGGGCCCCGCACCTCCAGCGTGACGGCCACCACCGACATGGCCCTCCTGGTCCTCAACCGGCGTCGCTTCCACGAGGTGCTCGCGAAGTCGCCGGCCATGGGACAGAAGCTGCTCACCGAGCTTGCCGCTCGGCTGCGCACCGTCGAAGGTGAGCTGAACCGGCTGCGTGACGCGCTCAGGACCCAGGTCGACGCAACGCGCTGGTGAAGACCGACGCCGCGCTCAGAGACCGAGCGCCGTCGGCAGCTCGCGGTAGTCGCTGACGACGACGTCGCCCGACGGACCGTTGGCGTCGTCGGTGTCGTCGTGGATCACGGTCACACGCGCGGCGCGCATGCCGAAGGCCTGGGCTCCCGCGATGTCGGTGCGGCGCAGGTCGCCCACGTGCCACGCGTCTTCGGGGCGCGCGTCGAGTCCGGTCAGCGCGTGGCCGAAGATGCGCGGATCGGGCTTGTAGGTCCCCACCTCGTCGGAGAACGACCAGTGCGTGAAGTGACGCAGCACGTCGTGACGGTCGAGGTTGGCGCGCAGGACCGTCGACGGTGTGAGTCCGACGTCGCAGATGATGCCGAGCGCGATGCCGGCCGCGTCGAGCTGCTGGAGCACGTCGCGCACTCCCGGGACGAGGGGGATCTCCAGGTTCTCCGGCGTGGCCGCGAACGCGTCACGCAGCTCGGCGTGCAGTGCGTCGTCGGCGGGGAGCAGATCCGCGAGCGTCTCGACGTAGCGGGCTGCGACGGCGCGGGCGTCGAACTGCCGGTTCTCGAGCCAGGCCGAGTGGTGCGCGGCACGCCCGACCCGGGCCGCGTCCTCGATGCGCTCGGCGGGGAGCTCGACGCCGCGAGCGGCGAGCACGGCGACGACGTTCGCGACGCGCTGGCGCTCGATCCACGACGGGGACTCCTCGTAGCAGAGGGTGTTCCAGTAGTCGAAGGTGACGGCGCGCGGGATCGAGGACCCGTTCAGGACCGCTGCCCCTCCTCGAGCTCTTCGAGGAACCGACGGATCTCGCTCGACCGGAACCGGCGATGCCCGCCCAGGGTGCGGATCGCGGAGATCTTCCCGGCGCGCGCCCAACGGGTGACGGTCTTGGGGTTCACGCGGAACATCGCGGCGACCTCGGCGGGGGTCAGCAGGATGTCGGGCTCGCTGGGTCGCTGCGCGTCGTCGCTCATCCGTGACTCCTCGGTTGCCCGATCCCCCGACGTTCCGATGTCCGGGGTCGACGCCTGGTCGTACCCGCGATTGTGACGCTCTGTACCGGAACGGTCAAAAGGGACTTCCCGGGCCGGGGTTCCAACGTTAGGTTGCGTGCGATGCCCCGGGTCCTCGCCGTCGCCAACCAGAAGGGCGGCGTGGCGAAGACGACCACCGTCCATTCCCTCGGGGCGGCGCTCGCCGAGCTCGGGGAGCGAGTGCTGCTCGTCGATCTCGACCCGCAGGCGTGCCTCACGTTCTCGCTCGGGCTCGACCCCGAAGCACTCGCGCCGACGCTGCACGACGTGTTCATCGGACGCAACAAGGTCGACGACACGTTGGTCGACGCGGGCGGGTGCACGGTGCTGCCGGCGAACATCGACCTCGCGGGCTCCGAGGTGCACCTGCTCTCGCGCACAGGACGTGAGCACGCGCTCGCACGCGCGCTCGCCGACGTCCGCGACGAGTTCGACACTGTCCTGATCGACTGCCCGCCGTCGCTCGGCGTGCTCACCGTCAACGGACTCACAGCCGCCGACGCAGTGGTGATCCCGCTGCAGTGCGAGGCGCTCGGCTACCGCGGTGTCGCGCAGCTGCTCGACACCGTCGACGACGTGCGCGAGTTCACGAACCCGCGCCTCGCGGTGCGCGGAGTGATCGCGACGATGTTCGATCCGCGCACGCGGCACGCGCGCGAGGTGCACGACGAGGTGCAGACGCGGTTCGGGCTCACGGTGCTGGAGCCGCCGATCCCGAAGACGATCCGTTTCGCGGAAGCCCCCGGACGGGGCGTGTCGATCCTCGAGCATGCGCCGAGCTCGGCGGGCGCGGCCGCCTACCGGGCGATCGCGGCGACGTTGCACGCCGACGGGCCATGAGCGACACGCTGCGCCCCGTGACGCGGCGCGCGACGCGCGAGCGCCACGACCCCACCGGCAAGGCGGCGCTGTTCTCCGGCGCGGCCGACTTGCCCGAGCTCGACGAGGTCGACGCCGACCCCGACGACGCGTCGCTGTTCTCCGATGCGTGGAAGCCCTTCACCGCGTCGGTCGACTGCTCCGCTTGCGGCCGACGCTCCCGGGTGACGCTGGTCGACTTCGCGCTCGCGAACCTGCCGGTCGGCCTCTGGTTCCCGCTCCCGGGCTTGCGGTACAACCGGCGCATGACGTGCCCGTCGTGCGCGCGGTGGACGTGGGTGCGGGTGCGCTGGTTGTCGTAGGTCAGTCGCGCGTCACGTGCACGCGTCCGTGGCCCTCGACGATCTCGCCCACGACCCACGCGTCGTGGCCGGCGGCTCGGATCACGTCGAGCGCGCGTAGCTCGTCGCGCTGACGGACGACGGCGACCATGCCGAGTCCGAGGTTGAAGACAGCTTCCATCTCGGCGTCGGGGACGTCGCCGTCGCGCTGGATCTCGGCGAAGATGCGCGGCTCGTCCCACGTGCCGCGCCACACGACCGCGTCGCAGCGGTCGGGGAGGATGCGGTGCACGTTGCCGGGTAGTCCGCCACCGGTGACGTGCGCGAACGCGTGCACCACGACCTCGTCGGTGAGTCGGCGCATCGCGGGCGCGTAGATCACGCTCGGTCGGAGCAGCTCGTCGGCCAGCGTGTGGTGCGCACCCGACCACGCCGGCCCGAACAGGTCGCGCGCGCCGCGCTCGAGCAACGCCGTGCGAGCGAGCGAGTAGCCGTTGCACCGCAGCCCCGGACTCCCGAAGCCGACGATGCGGTCGCCGGCGCGCACCCCTTGGGGGAGCACCTTCGACTGGTCGACGATGCCGACCGCGAAGCCGACGAGGTCGAACTCGCCCGGCTCCATGATCCCGGGGTGCTCCGACATCTCGCCGCCGAGGAGCGCGCAGCGCGCTTGCCGGCACCCTTCGGCGACGCCGGCGACGATCTCGTCGATCTCTTCGGGCACGAGCTTGCCGACCGAGATGTAGTCGAGGAAGAACAGCGGTTCGGCGCCCTGCACC
>DASUMP010000148.1:0-7845 GCA_036277635.1 Acidimicrobiia bacterium
GTCAGCGTGAGGTCGCCGTTCGCGACGTTCGTGACACGCACCTGGTAGGTGCCGGGCGTCGACGGCGCAGTGACCGACAGGTTGCGAGTGATGCTCCCGCCCGGCGCGAGCTCTTCGAGGACGCCGCCCGCGGTGCAGACCTGGCTGCCGCCGGTCACGTACGCGCACGGCGGCATCGGGACGCGCATCGTCCACGACGACGTGTTGACGAACGTGAGCGTGAACGCAGGCGCGCCGCCGGGCGGCGCGCTGATCTGGGTGGTCGACAGCGTGCGCGTGAGGCCGGTGTAGTCGGTGGGGCTGTGCGTGGTGGGTGGCGTGCTCGGCTGGGTCGCCGGCGGTTGGGTGACCGGCGGCTGCGTGTCGGGGGTCGACACCGGCGGCGGGACGACAGCGGGCGCGTCGGTCGTCGGGACCGCCGAGGTGGGGATCGACGTCTGGGGCGCGCTCGACGGCGTTGTGCGCGCCGTCGAGGGAGAGCTGTCGGTGGCGACGTCGTCGCCGTCGTCGCGCAGCGCGGCGGCGCCGAGCGCGACCACGAGGAGGGTGATCACGACCGCGGCGGCGACGATGAGCGGACGGAGCGCGCGGCGCCAGCGGGCGGGCGGATCGTCGACGGCGACGACCTCGACGGGGCGGGTGCGGTCGTCGACGACGATCTCGATGCCGTCGGCGTGCACGACCGCGACGTCGTGGTCGAGCAGGGTGATCTCGGTGTCGTCGCGGAGCGTCGTCGCGTCCTGCTCGACCGACTCCGGCTCGCGACCGGGTGTCGCCATGGTGCCTGGTGCCTCCCTTGCCCCTGGCCCCTACTCCGGTCCCGCGTCGTGGGAAGTCCATTCTCCCACCTCCAGACCCCTCACGCCACGCACGCGCTCAGATCTGGTCAGGACTCACACGTCAGGGGAGGCGTTCGAGCAGGAGCCAGCCGAAGCCGAGGACCCCGCGGTAGCCGCACTCGTACTCGGAACGGCGGTCGATGGCGAGCTCCCGGGCGGTGTCGGAGCCGACGGCGAGCACGCCGGCGCGCCAGTCGGTCTCGAAGTCGTCCCATTCGGTGATGGTCGACATCGCGGCGTCGACGACGCGCCAGCCACTCGCGGTGGCGAGGCCGAGCAGCTCGGGGAGTCCGATCGGCAGGTCGCCGAACGTCTCCCACGACCACTCGTCAGGGGGTGCGATCCAGCATCCCTCGCCGACGAGCGCGTGTTGGGCGCCGATCGCGTTGCGGAGGTGCGAGAACGCGGAGCCGGCGCCGCCGAACGCGTGCGCGGCGCCGACACAGATCGCGACGTCGGCGGACTCGATCCAGCCGGCGGCGTCGGTGGGCACGAACCGCACGCGATCGTGGAGCCCGCGGGCCTTCGCCCGATCGGTCGCGTCCTCGAGCAGGTCGGGGTCGAGGTCGACCCCGACGCCCCGGGAGCTCGGCGACGCCGCCAGGGTGCGCAGCAGCAGCTCGGCTCGCCCGCAGCCGAGGTCGACGACGGTGTCGGGCGCCGTGGCCGAGATCGCGTCGACGAGCTTCGTCGCGCGGGTCTCGCCGAGCGGTGCGTTGAACTGCACTGCCCGCGCTCCCGCGCGCAGCAGGGCTCGGTGTTCGGCGGGGTCGAGATCGGTCACCCGACGACCTGCAGCGTGAGCGTGGCGAGGTCGCGGACGTAGACGAGGGTCGAGATCAGCATCGGGTAGGTCCCGGGGACTCGGGGTGCGACGAACGGGAGCTCGTTCGTATACGTGGCGCCGGGTGCGAGCGTCCCGAGCACGGACCCGGGCGCGCAGTACTCGGTCTCGTCGGGTCGGTCGATGCGGAGGCAGAGGCCCGTGCCGATCGTCATGGTCCACGTCGACGTGTTCGTGCGGGTGACGATGATCGTCCCCCGCTCGCCGGGCGCGAGGGTGAACGCCGTCGGCGTGACGGTATGGACCATGCCTGTGTGGTCCCACGGGTTGTGCACGGTTGTGGTCGTCGGGGCCGCTGTGGACGTGGGCGTCGGCGAGGGTGACGTCGACGGGGGCGCAGTCGTGGTGTCCGGCGTCGTGCGGCGCGTCGGGCTCGGTGTGCCGCTCGCCGTGTCGACGTCAGCGCCGGGGTTGTCCGCCGCGCTCGACGGTCGTTCGATGCCCGACGCAGAGGTCGCGCTCGACGTGGCGCCCGGCACCGACGAGGGCTTCGGGACGCTCACGACGACCCCGCCGACCTCGATCCGGGTCGTCGGGGGAGTGCTCGACGGGGTGCGGGTCGCGTCCGCTTCGGACTCGGGCGCGTCGGAGCCGCCGTCGAGCGCGACGGTCACGGCAACAAGGGCGAGCGCTGCCACAAGCGCGATCGCGCCCGCAACGAGGCTGGTCCTCGCCGGCCGCCATCGCCGCATCATCGTGCCTCCACGCTCCACTGGGGAACCCGATCCCCCATCAGTGTCCCGCGTCCGGGCACTCCGTGTCACCAGTGGTGTCGATGCGTGCCGTGGTCGTCGAATCGACGGTCGATTCGACGAAGAGGGGTGTGGGGGGCGCCGGTAGGCTCCGCCGCCGATGGACTTCGAACTCGCCCCCGAGCTCGCGGAGCTCCAGTCGACGGTCCGCAAGCTCGCCCAGGAGCGGATCGCGCCCCGGGCGCGGGAGGTCGATGCGACCGGCGAGTACCCGACCGACTTCTTCGAGGTGTTCCGCGACGCCGGCCTCCTCGGCCTCGTGATCCCCGAGGAGTACGGCGGCTCCGGCGCCGGGATCCTCGGCCTCACCCTCGCCATCGAGGAGGTCGCCAAGTACTCCAACACCGCCGCGCTGATGCTCCTGCTCACCCGGCTGCCGACGGGCCCGGTGCTGATCGCGGGCAGCGAGGAGCAGAAGCAGCGCTACGTGCGCGCCGTGGCGAGCGGTCAGCAGCGCGCCGGCTTCGGTCTGTCGGAGCCGCAGGCGGGCAGCGACGTCATGGGGATGCGCACCAAGGCGGTCGCCGACGGCGACGACTGGGTCCTCACCGGCACGAAGTGCTGGATGTCGGGCGTCGTGCAAGCCGACTGGTACTGCGTGTTCGCGAAGACCGGTCCGGCCGACAGCCGCGCCCACGACTCGGTGTCGTGCTTCATCGTCGAGCGCTCGTGGCCGGGCGTCTCGGTCGGGCGCACCGACCACAAGATGGGCGTGCGCGGCGTCGACACCGGCGAGCTGCTGCTCGACGGCGTGCGGGTGCCGAAGGAGAACGTCGTCGGCGAGGTCGGCGGCTTCCGGCTCGCGATGCTCGGCCTCAACTCGATGCGCCCGATCGTCGCCGCGCGCGGCATCGGGCTCGCCGAAGGCGCGCTCATGTACGCCGTCGAGTACGTGAAGCAACGCGCCGCGTTCGGCAAGACGATCGCCGACATGCAAGGCGTCCAATGGAAGATCGCCGAGCTCGCGACCGAGATCGAAGCGGCCCGCCTCCTCACGTACCGCGCCGCGGCCATGGCCGACGCCGGGCAGTTCACGAAGGAGTACGTGCCGTTCCTCTCGATGGCGAAGTACTTCGCCACCGAGGTCGCGGTGAAGGTGAGCGGCGAAGCCCTGCAGATGCTCGGCGCCGCCGGCTACATGGAGGACCACCTCACCGAGCTCTACTACCGCGACGCGAAGCAGCTCACCATCGTCGAGGGCACGAGCCAGGTGCAGCTCGGCCTCATCGCGCGCGGCGTGCTCGACCACGATCTGTGGTGGGATTGAGCACTCGTGCTCGGGTGGGGTGCCCTCGATGACTGAACCAGCCACGACGCCGGCACTCACGGCCGCGCTCGCCAAGCTCGTGCGGCGGATCGACCTGCTCGACGACGACATCGCGGGCGCGCTCGGCGAGATCTTGCGCGGCGAGGCCACCGACGTCGCAGCAGCCGGGTTCATCGTCGCGTTGCGCACGAAAGGCGAGACGACCGACGAGCTCGCCGCGCTCGTGCGCACGATGCACGAGCACTCGACGCGCGTCGTCGTCGCCGACGGTGCGATCGACACGTGCGGCACCGGCGGCGACCGGGCAGGCACGATCAACGTCTCGACGATGGCGGCGCTCGTGGCTGCCGGCGCGGGCGCACGCGTCGTGAAGCACGGCAACCGGGCCGCGTCGTCGGCGTGCGGATCCGCCGACGTGCTCGAAGCGCTCGGCGTCGCGATCGACCTCGGCCCCGAGGGCGTCGCGCGCTGCGTCGACGAGGCGGGTGTGGGGTTCTGCTTCGCGCCGCGCTACCACCCGGGCATGCGGTTCCTGGGGCCGGCGCGGCGCGCGCTCGGCGTGCCCACGACCTTCAACTTCCTCGGCCCGCTCGCCAACCCGGCGCGAGTGACGCGCCAGGCCGTCGGTGTGTCCGACGAGCACATGGCCGCGCGCATGCTCGGCGCACTGCGCGAGCTCGGCAGCGAGCGAGCCCTCGTGTTCCACGGCGACGACGGTCTCGACGAGCTCACGACGACCACGACCTCGACCGTGCACCAGCTCGACGGTGGCGAGGTGAGCACGTTCACGGTGGACCCGCGCGACCACGACATGCCGCTCGTGACCGTCGCGGCGCTCGCCGGCGGCGACGCCGCGACGAACGCGGAGCACGTGCGGGCGGTGCTCGAAGGGCATCGAGGCCCCACCCGCGACGTCGCCGTCCTCAACGCGGCCGCGGCGTTGCTCGTGGCCGGCATCGCGGCCGACCTGACCGACGGGGTCCGGCTCGCCCACGACGCGATCGACGCGGGCTACGCCGCCGAGGCGCTCGAGTCGCTCGTGCGGGTCAGCAACGCGGCGAAGGCCGACGAAGTCGCGGAGACGCGCTGAGGTGCCCGCGCTCCAGTGCCCGGACTGCGGCTCGCGCCACCCGCTCGACGAGTATGCCGATCGCGCCGCGTTCCGGTGTTCGGGGTGCGGGCGCACGCTGAAGGTCCCCGACCAGTTCCGTCGCGACGTGGCGCCGCCGGCCGCGGGCGACGGATCCGACGCGACCCGCGTCGCTCCGGTCGCGTCGCCGCCCACGACGACCGCCTACCACCGCCCGGCGCCGCCGCGCTCGATCGAGGTCGTCCCGAAGGGCGCCCCGCTCGTCGCGCGGTTCGGACTCTGGGTGCTCGCCATCCCGGTGTCGTTGTGGCTGACCTACCGGATCGCCCGGGGCGTGGGTGTCCTCACCGCCGATCAGGTCGAAGACGTGTTCTTCGACCAGGACTGGGGTCGGTTCTGGCCGCTCGCCCGCTTGCTGCCGCTGTGGGCGCTGCTCGCTGCGCTCGCCGTGCACTTCGGGGTGCTCGGCATCGAGCGGTACCGCCGCAGTCGCGCCGAGGCGCGCGTCGCGCCGCGGCGCGGCGCGGTCCGCGCCTCGACTCCCGAGGTCGACGTGACGCCCCCGGCGCGGGCGCTCGACGACGCGACCGGCACGGCCGGCTGACGCCGCCGCTCGGTTCCCGTCACCGCTCGGCGGACGCGTCGCGATCGAGCACCTGGTCGAGTCGATCCTGCGAGACGAGCACGTCGCGACGCTTCGTGAGCTCGACCGCGCGCACGTCGGCATCGCCGAGGTTGCGACCGGTGAGCGTGCGGGGCCACAGCTGCTCGACGCGCACGACGTTGATCAGGTTGCCGTAGACGAACGCTTGCACCAGCAGCGTGATCCACGCGAGCAACCCCACGATCGCCGCGAACGAGCCGTAGAGGCTGCTCGCCTCGGCGACGACGCGCTGCACGTAGACGCCGCCGAGCAGCGTGAGCAGATACACCGCGACTCCGGCGAACACCGACCCCGGCGCGAGCTCGCGGAGCGTGAGCCGGCGTGAGCACAACAAGAAGTAGAGCGCGGCCATCACGAGCGTGCTCAGCGCGATCGACGCGAGCGTGGTCGCGACGGCCATGACGGGCCCGAGGCTCTTCCCGAGCGTGAGCCCCGCGATCGCGCTCGTTCCGAACGTGGCGCAGCCGAGCAGCGCGAACACGGCGAAGGTGCGCGCGATCTTCGGGAAGAAGCCGGGGCGCGCGTACAGGGGGACGCCCCACATCTGATTGATCGCGTCCTGGCTGGCCTGCGCGACGCGTCGCGCACCCCACAGGGTGACGAGGAGCGACGCGATGACGATCCAGGCGCTGCCGGCGAGGGGCTCGACACCTTCACGGATGTCGGGTCCGACGAACGGCAGCTGCTCCCACACCGCGTCGAGCACGCGGTCGCGGAGGTCGTCGTTGTCGCCGAAGACGGTCCGCAGCACGGTGACGAACGCGAGGAGCAACGGCAGGAGCGCGAACACGGCGTAGTACGAGATGACCGCGCCGAGGCGGCCGCTGTACTCCTCGCCGTGGCGCTTCTGCACCGCGTGCGGGAAGCCGAGCACCGGGTGCCGGCGCTGGTACGCGTCGATGCGGTCACTGACCTCGTCGACGATGCGCACACCACAGTCTGCCCATCGCGGCGCTCACCGCCGGCGCGCGCGTGCGCGGACCGGCTCGTAGACCGGCACGCGCGGGGTCGCCGACGCGAACGTGCCCGTCGCGACGTCGATCCGGAGGTGGCGGGCCGACTCGCCCAGCCACCGTTCGACCACCAACAGCTCGTCGAGCTCGTGCCGACCGGGCGGCAGGTCGAGCGGGACGGGCTCGCCGGCGGGCGCGGCCCCGGGCCCACCGGCGAGCACCATCCGACCGTGGCGCAGCTCCACGGGACCGTCGGGAGCGTGCACGACGAGACGCTCGACCGCGCGCAGCGAGTCGAGCGACGTGCGGCGGTGCAGCGCGCGCCCCAGCGCGTTCAACCGGTCGCGCGTGGACGCGGCCTCTTCGAATCGCTCGTCGGCCGCGAGGCGCCGCATCCGCGCGACGAGGGGATCGAGCAGGAGGTGAGGTTCGCCGGTGATGCCCCGCCGCACGACGTCGGCGATCGCGGCGTACTCGTCGTCGTCGACCTGGGCTCGGCACGGGCACGTGGCCACGCCGAGCTGCGCGGGGACGCACGGCGCGCCGGGCGTGGGGGCAGCGCGCCGACCGATGCGCAGCGGACACCGACGGATCGGCGACGCCGACTCGATCGCCTCGCGCACCAGGTGCGCGGCGCGGGTGGAACGGAACGGACCGAGGTAGTGCGCGCCGTCGGCGCGCGCCGTGCGCGTGACGGCGAGGCGGGGGAACCGCTCTTCGGTGAGCTTGAGGTACGTGTAGTGCTGCCACGCCTTGGACGCGCGGTTGAAGCGCGGTTGCAGCTCGTGGATCAGCCGCACCTCACGCACGGCGGCTTCGAGGGGGTCTCGGCACACGAAGTGGTCGACGGACTCCGTCTCGCGCAGCATCTGGGGGATCTTGCGGCGGTCGTCGGCGAAGTAGGAGCGGACCCGGCTGCGCAGGTTGGTGGCCTTCCCCACGTAGAGGACGCGCCCGGCGCGGTCGCGGAACAGGTACACGCCCGGCTCGCGGGGCAGGCGCGCCGTGCCGGAGAGCTTGGCCGCCGACGGGTGGTTGCGCAGGGTCGGCAGGGCGAGCAGGTCGTCGAGACCGAGCACCCCGAACGTGGCGGCGCGCTCGAGCAACGTGTGGAACACCTCGGCGGTCGCCGCCGCGTCGGAGTAGGCGCGGTGCACGGGCTGCGTGCTCGCGCGCAAGTGGTTCGCGAGCGTCGCCAGCTTGAGGTTCGGGACCTCGTCGCGCACGAGCCGGCGCGCGATCGCGAGCGTGTCGACGCGGCGGTTCGTGAGGGTGGGGTAGCCGTGGTCGCGCAGCGCCGCGTCGAGGAACGACACGTCGAAGCGCACGTTGTGACCCACGATCACCGCGCCGCCGAGGAACTCGAGGAACGCGGGCAGCACCTCGCGCACGCGCGGCGCGGGGATCACCATCGACTCGGTGATCCCGGTGAGCAC
>DASUMP010000149.1:0-2499 GCA_036277635.1 Acidimicrobiia bacterium
GTTCACGGTCGACGGTGAACCCGTCGACCTGCACGGCACCCAGCGCTACGACAACCCGTGGGCCGCGGTCGAGTTCGACAGCCGTGAGTACGAGATCGGCGACGACGACGGCGCCGTCGTGCTCGACTTCGCCGCCGGGACCCGTGAGGCGCGCCGCGGTCGCGATGGCTGAGCCGTCACCCGACGCACAGGTGCTGCACGCGGGCGACGGACTGCAGGTCGTCATCGAGCCGTCGGGCACCGTGCGGATCGCGTGGGGCGAGCCCGACTGGTTCGGGCCCGGGCGCGTCTCGATCGCGCCGCGCGACGCGGTGACGATCGCGGTGTCGGAGGCGCGCGACGCACTCCACGACGGCCGGCGCTTCTCGGAGTGCACGCTGGCGGTCGTCGGCTCGCCGATCGTGGCGTCGGTGCGCGCCGCGGAGCACGAGCCGGTCGTCGTGTTCCGCCTCGAGGCGACCGACGCGCTCAACGGACTCGCGACCGGTCAGTTCGCCGACCCGTCGGTGATGTGGCCGCAATTCGATCCGGCGGCGCGACTCCCCGACGGTGTCCCCGCCGGCGCGCGTGGGTTCGGGCACCAGTACACGGAGTTCGCGCTGCCCACCACGAGCGACGCGTCGCTCGCGGGCTGGTTCCTGTTCCCGCCCCGACCGCCGGTGGTCGAGCCGCTCGCGCTGGTCGCGCCCGACGGCCGCTGCCTGCTCCTGGCGCCGCTCGACCGGTTCCACGACCAGGTCATCGCGGTGCCGCGCGATCGCGAGCACGCCCACGACGGTGTCCGGTGCGGGTGGCACGGCGACCTCGACGACGTCCCCGCGGGGTTCGCCACCGAGCTCGCCCTCGTCGCCGGGCGCGGGATGCGCGAGTGCCTCGAGCGGTGGGCGTCGCTCGTGCGCGCGCGGCACGGCACGGTCCGCCTCCCCCGCGACGGCGATGCCCTGGCGCGTCGGCTCTCCTACTGGACCGACAACGGCGCCGCGTACTGGTACAAGACCGAGCCCGGACTCGACACGCCCGCAACGCTCGCGGCGACCGTCGCCGACCTGCGCGAGCGCGCGATCCCGGTGCACGCGGTGCAGCTCGACTCGTGGTGGTACCCCCACGACGCGCTCCGCCCGTTCGACACCGACGCGTGGGACGTCCCGCCAACGGGTCTCGTGCGGTGGGAGCCGCGCGACGACGTCCTCCCCGACGGGATCGCGGCGTTGCGGGCGCGCCTCGGTGATCCGCCGCTCGTCGCCCACTCGCGTCACTTCGCGTCGTCGTCGCCGTACTTCGAGCAGCTCGAAGCGTGGATCGACGGTGACCGCGCGCACCCCGTCGGTCCCGCGCTCTACGAGCGCCTCGCCGACCAGTGCGTCGCGTGGGGCATCGAGACGTTCGAGCACGACTGGCTCATCGAGTGCTTCCTCGGTGTGCGCGGGTTGCGCGCGCAGCCGGGACGGGCCGCCGCGTGGCAGGAGGCGCTCGACACCACGCTCGCCGCGCGCGGCCTCACCGCGCAGTGGTGCATGGCGTCACCCGCTGACTTCTTCGAGACGGCGCGCCTGCGCCGGGTCACGTCGATCCGGACCTGTGGCGACCACGGCTACCTCATCGGACCCGGCGACCTGTGGGCGTGGTTCCTCCTCACGAACGCGCTCGCGCGCGCCCTCGGGCTGTTCCCGTTCAAGGACGTGTTCCTCTCCGGCGGTGGCGGCGGGAGCGCGTCGCCCGACGCCGAGGCCGCGCTCGCCGCGCTCTCCGCAGGTCCGGTCGGCATCGGCGACGGGCTCGGGCGCGCGAACCGCGATGTCGTGCTGCGCACCTGCCGTGCCGACGGCGTGCTCGTCCGTCCCGACGTCGCCATCGCGGCCGCCGACCGCTGCTTCCTCGAGCACCCGATCGCGCGTCACGCCCCGCTCGTCGGCACCACCCACACCGACCACACCGTCGGTCGCACCGGCTACGCGTTCGTCGCGAACGCGCACGGCCGCGACGACGTCACCGGGAGCGTCACCCGCGCCGATCTCGGCGACGACCAACCGGCGGGCGACGCGGTCGTCTACGACTGGCGCACGGGGGAGCTCGGACGCGCCCCCGACGAGTGGCCCGTCGCGTTCCCACCACTCGAGTGGCAGCTGCGCGTGCTCGCGCCGATCGGCCCGGCGGGAGTCGCCATCGTCGGCGACGTGTCGAAGTACGCGACCGCCGGCGACGCCCGCATCGCCGCGATCGAAGCCGACGGTGCCGCGACCCGGGTGACGGTGCTCGGTGCCGGCGAGCGGGTCACGGTGACCGGGTGGGCCGACCACGCCGTCACCACCGTCGGCACCTGGCCCGCGGGCGCCGGCGTACCGCAGCTCGCCGTGCGCGCCGACGGTCGCTTCGACGTGACCGTCGACGTCCCCGACACCGGTTGGATCGACGTGACGATCCGCTGAGCATCTTCTGCGAGACTTCCCGACCGTTCCGGTCCGGCCCACCCGACAGGAGTTGTCCATGTTCCCCGGCGCC
>DASUMP010000150.1:0-22135 GCA_036277635.1 Acidimicrobiia bacterium
GACCGAGCGAGCGTCGGCCTCGCGCAAGCGGGTCGCCATCCCGGCGAGCAGCTTGCGTGCGAACCCGGGCACCTCGTCGATGATCCCGGCGAACTCGCGCTGGCCGAGGACCACGAGGTCCATGTCGGTCTCGGCGGTCACTGTGGCGTTGCGCGGGTGCTTGTCGAGGAGCGCGAGCTCCCCGAACGCCTGACCGGCCTCGAGGGTCGCCACCTTCTTCCCTTGGCGCGACACCCGGGCGGTGCCCTCCACGATCACGAAGAACTCGTGGCCGGTCTCGCCCTCCCGCACCAGCACCTTGCCGGCCGGCACCCGGACCTCCTCGGCCCGGCGGGCGACGAGGTTCAGATCCTTCTTGGAGCAGGCGGAGAAGAGGGAGACCTCGGCGAGGTGATCGAGGAACGCATCCTTCCGGCGCATGGGGCCGGACACTACGCCCCCGCCGCCGCGGGTGTCACGCACCGGCCGGGAAATTCGCCCAGCCCGGGAATCTGACAATGGTGCACTCAAGTTCTATGATTCGTACCACTCAAGTTCTCGTGACCCGGAGGAACCCCCATGTCCAAGGCTGTCGGGATCGACCTCGGCACCACCAACTCCGTCGTGTCGGTGCTCGAGGCCGGCGAGCCGGTCGTCATCCCCAACTCCGAGGGCGGGCGGACCACTCCGTCGGTCGTTGCGTTCTCGAAGACCGGCGAGGTGCTCGTCGGCGAGGTGGCCAAGCGCCAGGCGATCACCAACCCCGATCGCACGATCCGCTCCGTGAAGCGCCACATCGGCACGAGCTGGACCGTCGACATCGACGGCAAGGCGTACACCGCGCAGGAGATCTCCGCCCGCACGCTGCAGAAGCTGAAGCGGGACGCGGAGGCGTACCTCGGCGCGCCGGTGACCCAGGCGGTCATCACCGTCCCCGCGTACTTCGACGATGCCCAGCGCCAGGCCACCAAGGAGGCGGGCGAGATCGCCGGTCTCGAGGTGCTGCGCATCATCAACGAGCCCACCGCGGCCGCGCTCGCCTACGGCCTCGACAAGGAGGGCACCGACCACACGATCCTCGTGTTCGACCTCGGCGGCGGCACCTTCGACGTGTCGATCCTCGAGATCGGCGACGGCGTCTTCGAGGTGAAGTCGACCGCGGGCAACACGCACCTCGGTGGCGACGACTGGGACCAGCGCGTCATCGACTGGCTCGTCGCCGACTTCAAGGGCAAGCACGGCGTCGACCTCTCCAACGACAAGATGGCGTTGCAGCGACTCAAGGAAGCCGCCGAGAAGGCGAAGATCGAGCTCTCCTCGTTGCAGGAGACGACGGTGAACCTGCCGTTCGTCACCGCGACCGCCGACGGGCCGCTCCACCTCGAAGCGACGCTGTCGCGCGCCAAGTTCCAGGAGATCTCCGAAGACCTCCTCAAGGCGTGCCGCGGTCCGTTCGAGCAGGCGATCCGCGACGCGGGCCTGTCGAAGGACGCGATCGACCACGTGATCCTCGTGGGCGGGTCCACCCGCATGCCCGCGGTCACCGACCTCGTGCGTGAGCTCACGGGGAAGGAGCCCCACAAGGGCGTGAACCCCGACGAAGCGGTGTCGGTCGGCGCGGCGGTGCAGGCCGGCGTGCTGAAGGGCGACGTGAAGGACATCCTCCTCCTCGACGTCACGCCGCTGTCGCTCGGCATCGAGACCAAGGGTCAGGTGATGACGCGCCTCATCGAGCGCAACACCACGATCCCCACGCGCCGCAGCGAGACCTTCACCACCGCCGACGACAACCAGCCGTCGGTGGAGATCAAGGTGCTGCAGGGCGAGAGCGACATGGCGTACCGCAACAAGTCGCTCGGCACGTTCCAGCTCACCGGTCTGCCGCCCGCGCCTCGCGGCGTCCCGCAGATCGAGGTCACCTTCGACATCGACGCCAACGGCATCGTGCACGTGTCGGCGAAGGATCTCGGCACGGGCAAGGAGCAGTCGATGACCATCACCGGCGGCACCGCGCTCGGCAAGGACGAGATCGACCGCATGATGAAGGACGCCGAGGAGCACGCCGAGGAAGACCGCAAGAAGCGCGAAGAGGTCGAGGTCCGCAACAACGCGGACACGCTCGTGTGGCAGACCGAGAAGCTGCTCGCCGAACAGGGCGAGAAGGTCTCGGCCGACGAGCGCGAGAAGATCGACGAGGCGCTCAAGCGGTTGAAGGACGCGCTCGCCGGCCCCGACATCGAGGCGGTGAAGTCGGCACACGAGAGCGTGCTGCAAGCGAGCCAGGAGTTCGCCCAGCGGCTCTACCAGTCGGCGCAGGCGTCGGCGGGCGCGGAGGGTGCCAGCGCACCCGGCGGCGCCCCCTCCGACGACGAGGTGGCCGACGCGGAGATCGTCGACGACGACCAGCAGACCGCGTGAGTGACGCCATGGCCGACCACGACGACGCGGTGACCGGCGACGAGCCGGCACCGCGCGAGGCCAGCAGCTCGGCCGGCGGCGACGGCAACGGTGCCGACGCCGCCGCCGAGGTGCTCGAGCACGACCTCGAGCAGCTCCTCGCCGAGCGCGGTGAGCTGCTCGACCTGTCGCGAAGGCTGCAGGCCGACTTCGAGAACTACCGCAAGCGAGTGCTCCGCGAGCAGACCGCGTTGGTCGAGCGCGCCACCGAAGGGCTCATCGAACAGCTCCTCCCGGTGCTCGACAGCTTCGAGCTCGCGGTCGCGAACCTCGAGCGTGCCGACGACGACACCGACGACAACGTGCGCAAGGGCGTCGAGCTCACGTTCGCGTCGTTGCTCGACGTGCTCGGCAAGCAAGGGCTCGAGCGGGTCGCCGCGACCGGCGTGTCGTTCGACCCGAACGAGCACGAAGCGGTGCTGCAAGAGGAAGGCGACGGCGAGCCGGTCGTCGCCGAGGTCTTGCGCACCGGTTGGAAGCTGAAGGGCCGCGTGCTGCGGCCGGCGATGGTGAAGGTCGCGCATCACGGGGAGGAGCGCGCGAGCTGATGGCAGCGCAGCGGGAGTGGTTCGAGAAGGACTACTACTCGGTGCTCGGCGTGTCGAAGGACGCGTCCGAGAAAGAGATCTCGCGCGCGTACAAGAACCTCGCCAAGAAGCTCCACCCCGACGCGAACCCCGACGACCAGGCCGCCGAAGATCGCTTCAAGGACGTCTCCGCGGCCTACGACGTGCTCGGCGACAAGGACAAGCGCGCCGAGTACGACCAAGTGCGGCAGATGGTCGCGTCGGGCGTCGGTCCCGACGGCGTCCACTTCGGTCCCGGAGGGCCGGGCGGATTCGGCGGCTTCAACGTCGGCGACATCGACGACGACATGTTGTCGGGGCTGTTCGGCGGACTCTTCGGCGGGGGACGCGCGCGCGGCGGGCGGCGTCGCGCGTCGGGGCCGCAACGCGGTGCCGACCTCGAGACCGAGGTGCACCTCTCGTTCGTCGACGCGTTCGACGGCGTGACCACGCCGGTGCGCTTCACCGCCGACGCGTCGTGCAGCACGTGCGGCGGATCGGGCGCGAAGCCCGGCACCACGCCGCAGGTGTGCCCCCAGTGCGGCGGGGCGGGGCACGTCAGCGACAACCAGGGTCCGTTCTCGTTCTCGCAGGTGTGCCCGCGCTGCGGCGGCACCGGGCGCGTGATCCCGGAGCCGTGCCCCACGTGCGACGGCCGCGGTGTCGAGCGCCGCGCGCGCGAGGTCAAGGTGCGCATCCCGCCCGGCGTCGACGACGGCCAGCGCATCCGCGTCAAGGGCCGAGGCGCCGCGGGCGCCAACGGTGGGCCGGCGGGCGACCTCTACGTGGTGGTGCGCGTCGGGAAGCACCCGGTCTTCGGGCGCACGGGTCGCCACCTCACCCTCCGGCTGCCCGTCTCGGTCGCCGAAGCCGCGTTGGGCGCCGAGGTCAAGGTCCCGACCCTGCACGACGCGGTGACGATGAAGATCCCGGCGGGCACGCCGAGCGGCAAGACGATGCGTGTGCGCGGCCGCGGCGCCGCCGCGAACGGGAAGCAGCCGGCCGGCGACCTGCTCGTCACGGTCGACGTGCTCACGCCCGTCCCGGAGACGCCCGAGCAGCGCGCCGCGATCGAGGCGCTCACCGACGCGTTCCCGGGTGACCCGCGTGTCGAGTTCCTCGCGCGCGCCGATCAGAGAGGAGCCTCGTGATGACGTCGAAGCGAGAGCGCGACGCGCGTGCGCTCTACGTGATCTCCGTGGCCGCCGAGCTCGCGGGCGTCCACGCACAGACGTTGCGCATCTACGAGCGCAAGGGACTCATCGAGCCCGCCCGCACGAGCGGCGGCAACCGGCGCTACAGCGACCGTGACATCGCGCTGTTGCGACGGATCCAAGAGCTCACGAACGAGGGCGTGAGCCTCGCCGGCGTGCAGCGCGTCCTCGAGCTCGAGGAGCGCCTGGAGCGCGCCTACGCGCGCATCGACCAGCTCGAGCGGGAGCTCGAGCGCGCGCGTCGCGAGGCCGCCGAAGCCGTCGAGGCCACCCACCGCTCGTACCGCCGCGACCTCGTCCCCCTCCGCTCCCAGACCGTCGTCCAGTGGGCCCCCGCCGCCTCCCTCGGCGACGACACCAAGCACTGAGGTCGGTCCCATGCCGCTCGATCCGAACCGATTCACCCGCAAGACCACCGAGGCGCTCCAGGCCGCGCAGGCTGCCGCGCGCGCGGCGGGGCACACCGAGGTGGCCCCCGAGCACGTGCTCGGGGCGCTGCTCGCGCAGCCGGAGGGGATCGTCACGGGTGTGCTCGAGCGGATCGGCGTGGCGCCCGCGCAGGTGCGCGCTCAGGTCGATCAGCTGCTCGGGTCACGACCGCGCGTCTCGGGGCAGACGGTGCGCGACGCGCAGCTCGCGCCCGACACGTACCGCATCCTCGAAGCGGCCGACGAGCAGCGCACCGCGCTCGACGACGACTACCTCTCCACCGAGCACATCCTCCTCGCGATGGCGAGCACCAGCGGAGGGGTGGGCGACGTGCTGCGCGGCGTCGGGGTCACGCCCGACGCGGTGCTCGACGCGCTGAAGCAGGTGCGCGGCTCGCACCGCGTCACGAGCGACAGCCCCGAAGAGCAGTTCGACGCGCTGGAGAAGTACGGCCGCGACCTCACCGAGGAAGCGCGCAAGGGGAAGCTCGATCCGGTCATCGGGCGCGACGAGGAGATCCGGCGCGTCATCCAGGTGCTGTCGCGCCGCACGAAGAACAACCCCGTGCTCATCGGCGAACCGGGTGTCGGCAAGACCGCGATCGTCGAAGGGCTGGCGCGTCGCATCGTCGAAGGCGACGTGCCCGAGGGGCTGCGCAACAAGCGGCTCGTCTCGCTCGACATCGGCTCGATGGTGGCGGGTGCGAAGTACCGCGGCGAGTTCGAAGAGCGCTTCAAGGCGGTGCTCAAGGAGATCGCCGACGCCGAGGGCGAGGTGATCTCCTTCATCGACGAGCTGCACACGATCGTCGGCGCCGGTGGCGCCGAGGGCGCGGTCGACGCCGGCAACATGATCAAGCCGATGCTGGCGCGTGGCGAGCTGCGGCTGGTCGGTGCGACCACGCTCGACGAGTACCGCAAGCACGTCGAGAAGGACGCGGCCCTCGAACGGCGCTTCCAGCCCGTGTTCGTGGGCGAGCCGTCGGTCGAGGACACGATCGGCATCCTGCGCGGGTTGAAGGAGCGGTACGAGGTGCACCACGGCGTGCGCATCCAAGACGCCGCGCTCGTGGCCGCCGCGGTGCTCTCCGACCGCTACATCACCGCGCGCCAGCTCCCCGACAAGGCGATCGACCTCGTCGACGAAGCCGCGTCGCGCCTCCGCATCGAGATCGATTCGATGCCGTTCGAGATCGACGTGGTGGAGCGGCGCATCCGCCAGCTCGAGATCGAGCGCGCCGCGCTGTCGAAGGAGACCGACGACGTCTCCAAGCAGCGCCTCGACGCGCTGGAGGCCGAGCTGCGCTCACTCGAAGAAGAGCGCGACGGGATGGTGGCGCACTGGCAGGCGGAGAAGGACGCGATCGCCGCGATCCGCGACGGCAAGGAGCGGCTGGAGCACGCGCGCAACGACGCGGAGCGCGCCGAGCGCGACGGCGACCTCGAACGTGCCGCGCAGCTCCGCTACGGACACCTGCCGGTGCTGGAGCGCGAGATCGACGCGCTCACGCAACGACTCGCCGAGCTCCAGACCGGCGGGGCGATGCTGAAGGAAGAGGTCGACGAGGAAGACGTCGCCGAGGTCGTCGCGAAGTGGACCGGCATCCCGGTGTCGCGCCTCATGGAGGGCGAGCTCGCGAAGCTCGTGCGCCTCGAAGAGGTGCTGCACGAGCGCGTGGTCGGCCAGGAGCAGGCGGTCACCGCGGTGGCGAACGCGATCCGGCGCTCACGCGCCGGACTCTCCGACCCGCACCGGCCGATCGGCTCGTTCCTGTTCCTCGGCCCCACCGGCGTCGGCAAGACCGAGCTCGCGCGCACGCTCGCCGACTTCCTCTTCGACGACGAGCGGGCGATGGTGCGCATCGACATGTCGGAGTACATGGAGAAGCACTCCGTGTCGCGCCTCGTCGGCGCGCCGCCGGGCTACGTCGGCTACGAGGAAGGCGGCCAGCTCACCGAAGCCGTCCGCCGGCGTCCGTACGCCGTGATCCTCCTCGACGAGATCGAGAAGGCCCACCCCGACGTGTTCAACGTGCTGTTGCAGCTGATGGACGACGGTCGCCTCACCGACGGGCAGGGGCGCACGGTCGACTTCACGAACGCGGTCGTGGTGATGACGAGCAACCTCGGCAGCGGCGGCTCCGACGAGCAGGTCATGGCGGCGGTGCGCGCGCAGTTCAAGCCCGAGTTCGTGAATCGCGTCGACGAGATCGTGATCTTCCACCGTCTCGACGAGCGCCACATCGCGCAGATCGTCGACCTCCAGGTCGAGCAGCTGCGCGCCCGCCTCGCGGAGCGCAACCTCGACCTCGAGCTCACCGACGCCGCGCGCGCGTGGATCTCGAAGGCCGGCTACGACCCCGACTACGGCGCCCGTCCGCTCAAGCGTGTGCTCCAGCGTGAGATCGCCGATCCGATCGCGCTCGGCATCCTGAAGGGCGACTTCCACGACGGCGACGTAGTGCACGTCGATGCCACCCCCGACGGCGGCCTCGTGTTCAGCGGGGTCGCCGCGGCCGACGTCGTCGCCTGACGTCGATCGCTCAGGCGTCGAGCGCGAGGCAGAACTGCGGGAAGTTCTTCCCGAAGCGAGCGAGGCACGACTCCTGGCTCCCGGTCTCGCACCCCGGGCACCGGATCGGATCGACGGCGCGCAGCCGTTCGTGCACCGGACGCCAGCAGCGACCGCAGCACACGCAGAGCCAGTGGTCGCGGGCGTCGCCGACGACCTCTTGCAGCCCTCCGCCGCACAGCGGGCAGGTGTGGGTCGTGACCGTGCCCGCTCCCGTGAACGCTTCGCCGAGGATCTCCATCGCGCCGCCCCCTGAGCTGGTGATCTGGCTGTTCGGACCACCGTGCCCCGAGTCGCCGGTCGCGGCCAGGGTCGGCAGTCCCTTGTCGGTGTCGCGCTCCGAGGGTCGACGGGCCCATCGGTAGGGTGCCCCGATGGCAGAGCTCGAGAAGCCGCACGTGTACGTCCCGCCCGGCGAGACGCCGCCCGCCGAGCTGGTGGTCGAAGACCTCGAAGTCGGCGACGGCGACGAGGCGACCGCGGGTACGCGCGTCGAGGTGCACTACGCCGGCAACGCGTGGTCGACGCGCCAACAGTTCGACGCATCGTGGGACCGCGGCCAGACGTTCACGTTCACGCTCGGCGGCGGCGAGGTCATCGCGGGCTGGGACCAGGGCGTCGCGGGGATGAAGGTCGGCGGGCGCCGCCGCATCGTGATCCCACCCGCGCTCGGCTACGGGTCGCGCGGCGCCGGCGGCGTGATCAAGGGCGGCGAGACGCTCGTCTTCGTCGTCGACCTCATCGCCGTCCGCTGAGGTGCGCGCCCGCTCCGGCGGGTGTCGGTACGGTCGGGCGTGGTGGACACCACCGGCGAGTGGCACGTCGCGAACACCGAGCGGTGGTTCCTGAAGCGGGGGCTGCCGCACTTCATCGCGCACTACGACGCGAGTCGCGACGTGTGGCCGCGGGTGCTGCCGGCGCTGACGCTGCTGTTCGTGCTGGAAGCCGCCCAAGCCATCAACTTCGAAGACGAGTGGCCGGTGTGGGTGAACGTGCTCGCGGTCGCGGCCGCGCTGGCGCTGTTGGTCGCGGGCTGGGCGGCCGTGAACCGGCTGCGCGGGCGACCCGCCTTCGCGCGGCCGGTCGACCTGAGCCTGTGGGAGGTCGCCGCGTTCGTGGTGCTCCCCGCCCTCGTCCCGATCGTGTTCGGCACGCAGTGGGGGACGGCCGCGTTGACGCTGGTCGGCAACGCCGTGCTGCTCGCGGTCATCTACTTCGGCGCGAGCTACGGCGTCGTGCCGATGACGCGCTGGGCGTTCGGCCGACTCGTGCGCGCGATCGGCGCGGTCACGCAGCTCGTGCTCCGGGCGCTGCCGCTGCTGCTGCTGTTCGTCACGTTCCTGTTCGTGAACACCGAGGTCTGGCAGACGGCCGCCGCGCTGCACTGGCCCACCGTGTTCGTCGTGGCGAGCCTGTTCTTGTTCGTCGCGACCGCGTTCGCAGTGGTGCGACTCCCGCGCCAGCTCGGCGAGCTCGCCACGTTCGAGTCGAGTGCCGAGATGCGCGCTCGTCTCGAGGACACCCCCGCGATGGCGTTGCTCGACCGCCTCGACGACGCGCCGCTCGAGGCGCCCGCGCTGGGCGTGCGCCAGCGCGCCAACGTGGCGCTCGTCGTGCTCGTGAGCGAAGGGATCCAGATCCTGCTCGTGGGCCTCGGGCTGTTCGTGTTCTTCACCGTCTTCGGCTTCCTCGCGATCGACGGCTCGGTGCAGTCGTCGTGGATCGCCGCGGCGCCCGACTCGGTCTGGACGCTGCGAGCCCTCGGCCAGCGGATGGTGCTCTCCGAGGAGCTGTTGCGCGTCGCCGTGTTCCTCGCGTCGTTCTCGAGCCTCTACTTCACCGTGGTCCTGCTCACCGACTCCACGTACCGAGAGGAGTTCCTCGAAGAGATCCTCGACGACGTGCGCGAGTCGTTCGCGGTCCGCGCCGTCTACCTTCGCGTCCGTGGCGCCTGACCACGAGCCCCACGAACACGAACGCTTCGAGCGGCTGCGCGAGGCCGCGCTCGAAGCCGAGTTCGAGACCGGGATCCGAGAAGAGACCGTCGAGCAGGCCCGCGCCCACATCCTGGTGCGGCTCGTGCGCATCACGATCGGGTTCCTGGTCGTGCTGCTGGGTCTCGCGCTGGTGCCGCTACCGGGGCCCGGGTGGCTCATCGTGCTCGGCGGGCTCGTCATCTTGTCGAAGGACTTCGCGTGGGCGGAGCGCACGATCGAGATCGTGCGCAAGCGCATCCCCGCCGACGCCGACGGGCGGATCCACCCCCGCACGTGGGCCGCGATCGGTGCGATGAGCGCCGCCGGCATCGCCGCGAGCGTGTGGTGGACGGTGCTGCGCTGAGAATCGGTCGGCCGAGCTGTCGGGCGCCTCGTCTACCATTCCCCCAACGTGACACCGTTCACGGACCGAACGACGGTCCCGACCCGGGAAGGGAGCTCCCGATGCCGGGTGCGGTGATCGTCGGCACGCAATGGGGCGACGAGGGCAAGGGTCGGTTCACCGACTATCTCGCCAAGGAATCGTCGATGTGCGTGCGCTACCAGGGCGGCCACAACGCCGGGCACACGATCGTGGTCGACGGCGAGGTCTTCAAGCTCCAGCTCGTGCCGAGCGGCGTGCTGTACCCGTGGGTCACGCCCGTGATCGGCAACGGCGTCGTGGTCGATCCGGCCGTGCTGATCGAAGAGCTCGACATGCTCGAGCGCAAGGGCATCGACACCCGCCCGTTGCGCCTGTCGGGCAACGCACACCTGATCATGCCGTACCACCAAGAGATCGACCGCGTCACCGAGCGCTACCTCGGCAAGAACAAGCTCGGCACCACCAAGCGCGGGATCGGTCCGACCTATGCCGACAAGGCGCTGCGCGTCGGTCTGCGCGTGCAAGACCTGCTCGACCCGAAGATCTTCCGCGAGAAGCTCGATCTGGCGCTGCGCGAGAAGAACGGCGTGCTCGCCAAGGTCTACAACCGGCTCCCGATGGACGCGAAGGAGATCGCCGACCGCTACCTCGCGCTCGTGCCGCGTCTCTCGCCCCACATCGACGACACGGTGCACCTCGTCCACGAAGCTCTCGACGCCGGGCAGTGGGTGCTGTTCGAGGGCGCGCAGGCCACGTACCTCGACCTCGACCACGGCACGTATCCGTTCGTGACGTCGAGCAACCCGGTCGCCGGTGGCGCGTGCACGGGCGCCGGAGTGGGCCCGCGCGCGATCGAGCGCATCGTCGGCGTGGTGAAGGCGTACACGACGCGCGTCGGGTCGGGTCCGTTCCCCACCGAGCTCTTCGACGGCGACGCCTCCGGCGACCTCATGGTCGATCGCGGGCACGAGTTCGGCACGAACACCGGCCGCCGTCGCCGACCGGGATGGCTCGACGCGGTGATGCTCCGGCACGCCGCGCGCCTCAACTCGCTCACCGAGCTCGCGATCACCAAGCTCGACGTGCTCTCGCCGCTCTCCGAGCTGAAGGTGTGCGTGGCGTACGAGGACGACGCCGGGCAGCGCTACTCGCACGTGCCGTACCACCAGTCGGTGCTGCACAAGGTGCGCCCGGTCTACGAGACGATGCCGGGCTGGGGCACCGAGATCGGTGTCGCCGAGCGCATGGAAGACTTGCCGCCCGCGGCGCAGGACTACGTGCGGTTCATCGAAGAGTTGGTCGGCGTGCACGTGAGCTTCGTCTCGGTCGGTCCCGCGCGCGACCAGACCGTCGTGCTCCCGCGCGCCGCGTAGTCGTGCGCGTCCTGGTCGTCGGCAGCGGAGGTCGCGAGCACGCGCTGGCCTGGGGGCTCGCACGGTCCTCGATGGCGCCCGAGCTCGTGTGCGCACCGGGGAACCCCGGCATGGCCACGCTCGGTCGATGTGTACCGCTCGACGTCGGCGACGCGAGCGCGATCGCGGCGCTGGCCGACGACCTCGACGCCGAGCTCACCGTGGTGGGGCCCGAAACGCCGCTCGTCGCGGGTGCGGTCGACGCGATCGAGGCGCGTGGGCGACTCGCGTTCGGGCCCCGCGCGGCGGCAGCGCGACTCGAGGGCTCGAAGGCGTGGATGAAGGACGTCGCACTCGCCGCCGGCGTGCCGACGGCGCGCCATGCGACGTTCCGAGCGGGTCAGGAGCCCGACGCGGTCGCGTTCCTCGACACGCTCCCCGGGCCGTGGGTCGTCAAGACCGACGGGCTCGCGGCGGGCAAGGGCGTCGCGGTGCTCGCCGACCTCGCCGACGCGCGCGACGCGGTGCGCGAGTACCTCTCGGGTGCCGCGTTCGGCGACGCGGGCACCACGCTCGTCATCGAGGAGGGGCTGACCGGACCGGAGCTGTCGCTGCTCGTGTTGTGCGACGGCTCGACCGCGGTCCCGCTCGAGCCCGCGCAAGACTTCAAGCGCGTCGGCGACGGCGACACCGGCCCGAACACGGGCGGGATGGGCGCGTACTCGCCGGTGCCCGCGATCGACGCCGGCACGGTCGACCGGCTCATGGACACGATGGTCGAACCGACGCTCGCGGAGCTGCGCCGGCGCGACGCCGAGTACCGCGGGATCCTCTACGCGGGGCTCATGCTCACCGCGGCAGGCCCGAAGCTCATCGAGTACAACGTGCGGTTCGGCGACCCGGAGACCCAAGTCGTCGTGCCTCGCCTCGCGAGCGACCTGCTCGAGCACTGTTTGGAGAGCGCGCGCGGCAAGTTGGCCGCCGACGTGGAGTTCCGCCCCGACGCGGCGGTGACGGTCGTGTTGGCCACCGAGGGGTATCCCACCAGCACGCGCACCGGCGATCCGATTGCCGGCGTGGCCGCCGCCGAGGCTCGCGACGGCGTGGTCGTGTTCCACGCCGGCACCGCGCGCGGCGACGACGGTGTGCTGCGGACCGCGGGCGGGCGCGCCCTCGCGGTCACCGCGACGGCGCCGTCGATCGCCGACGCGCGCACCCGCGCGTACGGCGCCGCGTCCGAGATCTCCTGGCCCGGACTCCACTACCGTCACGACATCGCCGCCGCTCCCACATCGTGATCCCTCGCTACTCGCTCCCCGAGATCGCCGACCTGTTCTCCGACGAGTCGCGCTTCGGCGCGTGGCTCGAGGTCGAGGTGCTGGCGGTCGAGGCGTGGGCCGAGCTCGGGGTCGTGCCCGCCGAGCACGCTCGGACCGTTCGGGAGCGGGCGGGGTTCGACGTCGCGGCGATCCACGAGCGGGAGCGCACGACCGAACACGACGTCGCCGCGTTCGTCGACGTCGTGCAGGAGCACATCGGGATGCCGGCCGGCGGATGGGTCCACTACGGACTCACCTCGTCCGACGTGGTCGACACTGCGCTCTCGGTGCTGCTCGTGCGCGCGCTCGACCGCATCGCCGAGGCCGCCGCCGCCCTCGAGCAGGCGATCGCGGCACGCGCACACGAGTTCCGCGACACCCCGATGGTCGGGCGCACGCACGGCATCCACGCCGAGCCCACCACCTTCGGAGTGAAGCTCGCACTGTGGGCGATGCAGGTGCGGCGCGACCGGGAGCGGCTGGCTCGCGCCCGGAGAGGGATCGCCGTGGGCAAGCTCTCCGGTGCGGTCGGCACGTACTCGAACATCGACCCGCGGGTCGAGGAGCACGTGTGCTCGCGCCTCGGACTCGAGGCCGTGCCCGCCACCCAGGTGCTGCCGCGCGATCGGCACGCCGAACTGTTGTACGCGTGCGCGTCGGTGGGCGCGACCGTGGAGTCGTTCGCGCTCGAGATCCGGCACCTGCAGCGCACCGAGGTGCGTGAGGTCGCAGAACCGTTCCGCGCCGGCGCGCAGAAGGGTTCGAGCGCGATGCCGCACAAACGCAACCCGGTCAAGTGCGAACAGCTGTGCGGGCTCGCGCGCGTGCTGCGCAGCAACCTGCAAGCCGGGATGGAGAACGTCGCGCTCTGGCACGAACGCGACATCACCCACTCGTCGGTGGAGCGCGTGATCCTCCCCGACTCCCTGATGCTCGCCTACTACCTCCTGGTGCAGTTCCGCGGCATCGTCGACGGCATGCAGGTCGACGCGGATCGCATGATCGAGAACCTCGACGCGTCGTACGGCCTGGTGTTCAGCCAGCCGGTGCTGCTCGGCCTCGTCGCCGCCGGCGCATCGCGCGACGACGCGTACCGGATCGTCCAGCGCGACGCGATGCGAGCGTGGGAGGAGCGGCGATCCTTCCGCGAGATCCTCGCCGCCGATCCCGACGTGTCCGCAGTGCTCGATCCCGCTGCGCTCGACGCGTGCTTCGACCTGAAGCGAGCGCTCGCGAACACGGGTCGCACGTTCGACGTCCTCGACGCGGTCACTGCGACCGAACCGACGCCGTGAACGAGACCGCGCTCCCGCACATCTACTCGGGCAAGGTGCGCGAGCTCTACGAGGTGGGTCACGACCGGCTGCTCATGGTCGCGTCCGATCGCGTCTCGGTGTTCGACGTCGTGCTCCCCGATCTCATCCCCGACAAGGGCCGAGTGTTGACCGGGCTCTCGGCGTTCTGGTTCGAGCGCACCGCGGCGCTCGTGCCGAACCACGTGATCAGCTGCGACCCGACCGACTTCCCCGAGACCGCCGGCGACGTGGCCGGCCGGGCGATGCTCGTGCGCCGCACCCAGCCGGTGCGGCTCGAGTGCGTCGTGCGCGGCTACCTGTTCGGCGCGGGGTGGAAGGAGTACCAGGAGGCGGGCACGATCGGGGGTGTCCCGGCGCCCGCCGGCCTGCGGCAGGCCGAGCGACTCGACGAGCCGCGGTTCACGCCGTCGACCAAGGCCGACGAAGGCCACGACGTCCCGCTCTCCCCGGACGAGGCTCGCGCCCTTGTCGGCGCCGACCGCTACGAGCGGCTGCGTGACCTCTCGATCGCGCTCTACGAGCACGGCCACGCGCACGCGCTCGAACACGGCGTGATCCTCTCCGACACCAAGTTCGAGTTCGGCGAGCTCGACGACGAGCTCGTGGTCATCGACGAGATGATGACGCCCGACTCGTCGCGCTACTGGCCGGCGAACACGTGGGAGCCGGGCACGTCGCCGCCGTCGTTCGACAAGCAGTACGTGCGCGACTTCATGGACGCGACCGGCTGGGACCACGAGCCTCCCGCGCCGCACCTGTCGGCCGACGCGATCGACAACACGCGCGCCCGCTACCGCGAGGCCTACGAGCGGCTCACCGGCACCAGCCTCGACGACTGGCACGGCGGCCCGTCGGCCGACTGACCTCGTAGGATCGGTCCGTGGCCCGGTTCGCAGCGCGCGTCGACGTGACCCACCTCCCGGGCATCGCCGATCCCGCGGGTGCGACCGTGGAGCGAGCGCTGCCGGCGCTCGGCTACGACAACGTGTCCGAGGTGCGGATCGGCAAGCAGATCCACCTCGTGGTCGACGCCGCCGACGCAGGTGCCGCCACTGCCCAGGTCGACGAGATGTGCCGGCGGCTCCTCGCGAACCCGGTCATCGAGGCCTACGAGATCGAGGTCACCGAGCTCACCGGCGCAGCCACCGCATGAGCGTCCGGGTCGGGATCGTGGTGTTCCCGGGGACCAACTGCGAGCTCGACGTCGCCTGGGCGCTCGAGCAGCTCGGTGCCACCACCGAGACGCTGTGGCACGCCGACGCCGACACCAAGGGCGTCGACGCGGTCGTCGTGCCCGGCGGCTTCGCCCACGGCGACTACCTGCGGACGGGCGCGATCGCGCGGTTCTCGCCCGTCATGGACGCGGTGCGCGCGTTCGCCGACGCGAGCGGACCCGTCGTGGGGATCTGCAACGGCTTCCAAGTCCTCTGCGAGGCCGGGCTGCTCCCGGGCGCGCTGCAGAAGAACGCCGGCTTGAAGTTCCTCTGCGACACCGTCGAGATCCGAGTCGAGACGTCGACCACGAGCCTCACCAACCAGGCTCGGAACGGCGACGTGCTGCGCGTCCCCATCAACCACTTCGAGGGCAGCTACGTGTGCGACGGCGCAACGCTCGAGCGGTTGCGGGCCGACGATCGGGTCGTCGTGCGCTACGTCGACAACCCCAACGGCAGCCTCGACGACATCGCCGGCATCTGCAGCGAGGGCCGCAACGTGGTCGGGCTCATGCCCCACCCCGAGCGCGCGAGCGACCCGATTCTCGGCTCGGCCGACGGCGTGGTGCTGTTGCGCTCGGTGCTGGCGGCCGCGGCCGATCGCGGCGTGTTCGCCGCCTGAGCCTCAACCGGCGCGGCTGATGCCGGCCTTCTTGAGCACGTCGGCGGGCACGCCGAACTCCCGGAATGCCGCGTATGAGATGGCCTTGCGCTGCGCGTATGCCTTGCCGTGCTCGACGAACGATTGCTCGAGCGCCGAGAGGTCTATGCCTCCGCCACCGGCCTGGAGGGTCGCGAGCTCGACCTCGAGGTCGCGCCGGCGCTGGATCAGCTCCAGCTTCGCCGATCCGCCCGCGGCCGCGAGCGCCTCGCGCGTCTCGGTGAGCTGGCGCTCCACCGTCTCGGCCGTGCGGCGCCGGCCCCGCTTGGGCCGGTTCGCCTCGAGCGCGTCGAGGTAGTCGCGCACCGCGCGGCTCTGTGCACGTCCCTCCGCCAACGCCTGTTTGTGGGCGTCGCTCATGGCGGTCTTCTTGCGTGCAGGCGGCATCCGGACACCCTCCGACATCGGGAAATCGGGACGGTGGCATTGTGCCAATTCCCGGAGCCGGCATTGTCGCGCAGATCGTCTCCGGTCACGACCTCAACGGTGCGTCGTGGCGCGCTGGACCGCGCGAGCGACGGTCGGCACGACGCGCGCGTCGAACGGCGACGGGACGATGTGGTGCGGCCCGAGATCGTCGGGAGGCACCAGATCCGCGAGCGCGATCGCCGCGGCTGCGCTCGTGGCGAGGTCGACCCGCCGCGCGCCTCCGTCGAGCAGACCGCGCAGCATGCCCGGGAACGCGAGGACGTTGTTGATCTGGTTCGGATGATCGCTGCGTCCGGTCGCGAAGATCGCGACGTTCGACGGTGCGGCATCGGGCATCACCTCGGGCACCGGGTTCGCGAGCGCGAAGACGATCGCGTGGTGTCGCATGGTGGCGAGCCACTCCGGGCGCACGATCGAAGGGCGACTCACGCCGATGAGCACGTCAGCGCCTCGCAGCGCACACTCGAGGTCGCCGCGTCGACCCGCGCGGTTCGTTCGCCGTGCGAGGTCGTGCTTGCGGGCGTCGATGCCCGGCCGCTGCGGGTGCAGGATGCCGTGACGGTCGACGACCACGACGTCGCCGACGCCGAGCGCCAGGAGGAGCTCGGTGGTCGCGGTGCCGGCTGCGCCCGCGCCGACGATCGCGACCTGCAGGTCAGCCAGCGAGCGGCCGACGACCCGAGCCGCGTTGCGGAGCGCCGCGGCGACGACCGTCGCGGTGCCGTGTTGGTCGTCGTGGAAGACCGGGACGTCGAGCGTGTCGCGGATTCGTCGCTCCACTGCGAAGCACATCGGAGCGGCGACGTCCTCCAGGTTGATCGCGCCGAAGGTCGGTGCGATCGCAGTCGCGACCGCGACGAGCTCGTCGACCGTGGGTGCGTCGACGCAGATCGGGTACGCGTTGATGCCGCCGAGCGTCTTGCACAGCAGCGCCTTGCCCTCCATCACCGGCAACGCGGCGCGCGGCCCGATGTCGCCGAGCCCGAGGACCGCGGTGCCGTTCGTGAGGATCGCGACCGCGTTGCGCCGGATCGTGAGGTCCCAGACCCGTTCGGGATCGCGGGCGATGGCGGTCGCGGCGTGGCCGACACCCGGCGTGTAGACGCGGGCGAGGTCGTCGGCGTCGGCGACGGCGAACCTCGGCGCGATCCCGATCTTGCCGCCCGCGTGGGCCGACAGCGTCCGGTCGGGGAGCGCGCGGCGGGCAGCCGCGGGCATCGTGCGGGTCTGGTGGGGCAGGACGGCGGTCATCGTTGTGCTCCTCCCGGTTCCGTGTGACGACCACACCCTGACGGGTCGGCCTCGCGTGCGGCTCGCGTGCTCGCGACAGCACGACGACAGCGGCCGTCGTCAGGATCCGGAGCACGAGCGGCGAGCTCCCGAACCGTGTCGTCGGTTCGGGCGCCGCTCGTCGAGGAGGCTGGCGATGCACACAGGAGACGGAGGCGTCCGCGTCGAGCTCGCGGTGATCGGATCCGGGCCCGGCGGACAGCGAGCCGCGATCGCGGCGGCGAAGCTCGGCGCGCGCGTCGCGCTCGTGGAGAAGCACGATGCCGTCGGCGGGGTCTGGGTGCACACCGGGACGATCCCGTCGAAGACCCTGCGCGAATCGATCGTGTACCTCACCGGACTCCACCAGCGTGAGGTGTACGGGCGGAGCTACCGCCTGAAGCGCGACATCACCGTGCGTGACCTCGCGATGCGCGCCGATCACGTGCAAGCGCGCGAGGCCGACGTCGTGCGCGACCAGCTCACCCGCAACCGCGTCGAGATCCTCCACGGGACGGCCGAGTTCGTGGATCCGCATCGGCTGCTCGTGCGCGGGCCGCGCGGCGACACGCAGGTGATCGCCGATCACATCGTGATCGCGACCGGGACACGCCCGGCGCGGCCGGAGTCGATCGCGTTCGACGGTCGGGTGGTCGTCGACTCGGACTCCGTGCTCGAGCTCGACCACGTCCCCGAGTCGGTGACCGTCGTGGGCGCGGGCGTCATCGGTGTCGAGTACGCGTCGATGTTCGCGGCACTCGGGTGCCGGGTCACGTTGGTCGAACGCCGCGACCGGATGCTCGAGTTCTGTGACGACGAGATCGTCGACGCGCTCCAGTTCCGGCTCCGCGACCTCGCGGTGTCGTTCCGGCTCGGCGAGGAGGTCGCGGCGGTCGAAGTGCGGGGTGAACGCGCCCTCACGACGCTGTGCAGCGGCAAGCAGATGGTGTCGGATCTCGTGCTGTACTCGGCCGGTCGCCACGGCGTCACCGACGCGCTGCGCCTCGACCGGGCCGGCCTCGCGGCCGACGATCGCGGGCGTCTGGTCGTGGGGCCCACGTACCGCACGGCTGTCGACCACATCTACGCCGTGGGCGACGTGATCGGGTTCCCGGCGTTGGCCTCGACCGCGGTGGAGCAGGGCCGCATCGCCGCCCACGACGCGCTCGGCGTCCGGGCCCCGGCGATGGGTTCGCTCGTGCCGTTCGGGATCTACACGATCCCCGAGATCGGGTTCGTCGGCGCGACCGAGCGCGAGCTCACCTCCGCTGCGGTCCCCTACGAGGTCGGCACCGCGCGCTACCGCGAGCTCGCGCGTGGACAGATCCAGGGCGACACCCACGGCATGCTCAAGCTCCTCGTGTCCCCGAGCGAGCGCACGCTGCTCGGCGTGCATGCGATCGGCATGGGCTCCGCCGAGCTGGTGCACCTGGGACAGGTGACGATGGCGCTCGGGGGGACGGTCGACACGATCGGCGAGATGATCTTCAACGTGCCGACCCTGGCGGAGGCGTACAAGGTCGCCGCCTTCGACGCGATGAACCGGATCCGCTCGCTGCGCGATGCGCGCGAGCACGCCGTCGCTAGTCTCGGCTCGGGATGACGAGCACGGAGCCCCTCCATCGCCAGCTCGGGATGACCGACGCCGAGCTCGACGCGGTGGTCGGCGAGCTCGGCCGCCCTCCGACCGACCTCGAGCTCGCGATGTACAGCGTGATGTGGTCGGAGCACTGCTCCTACAAGTCGTCGCGCGTGCACCTGAAGCGGTTCCCGACCGAGGCGCCGTGGGTGCTCGTCGGGCCGGGTGAAGGCGCCGGCGTGGTCGACGTCGGCGACGGGCTCGCCGTCGCGATCCGCATCGAGAGCCACAACCACCCGTCGGCCGTCGAGCCGTACCAGGGCGCGGCGACCGGTGTCGGCGGCATCATCCGCGACATCTTCTCGATGGGTGCGCGCCCGATCGCGCTGATGGACCCGTTGCGCTTCGGACCGCTCGACGACGCGCGCACGCGCTACCTCTTCGAAGGCGTCGTGTCGGGCATCAGCGGCTACGGCAACTCGGTCGGTGTGCCCACCGTCGGCGGCGAGGTCGTCTTCGACGACTGCTACCGCGACAACCCGCTCGTCAACGTGCTCTGCCTCGGCGTGCTGCCGCACGAGCGACTCGTGCTCGCGCGCGCCGAAGGCCCCGGCAACCTCGCGGTGCTGCTCGGGTCGGCCACCGGTCGCGACGGCATCGGAGGTGCGAGCGTGCTCGCGAGTGCCGGCTTCGAGGAGGGCGCCGAAGCGAAGCGTCCGTCGGTACAGGTCGGCGACCCGTTCGAGGAGAAGCGGCTGATCGAGGCGTGCCTCGAGCTGCTCGACCGCAACCTCGCCGTCGGTGTGCAAGACCTCGGTGCCGCCGGCATCTCGTGCGCCGCGTCGGAGACCGCGGCCAAGGCCGGAGCGGGCATGGACGTCGACGTGGCGCGCGTCGCGCGGCGGGAGCGGGCGATGGACCCGGTGGAGGTGATGACCTCGGAGAGCCAGGAGCGGATGCTCGCGATCGTCGAGCCGCACCAGCTCGACGCGGTGCTCGAGCTGGCGCACCGGTGGGAGATCCGCGCGACGGTGGTGGGACGCGTCACCGACACCGGTCGCTTCCGCGTCTACGACGGAACGTTCGACGCCTGGGGCGTCCCCGGCGCCGCGCCTCCGCCACCACCGGGCGACACGCCGACGCCTCCGTCTTCGGATCGCGAGCCGGTGGCCGACGTGCCGGTCGGCAGCCTCGGCGACGGTCCCGCGTACGACCGGCCGCTCGCGCCGCCGCCCGACCACGACGCGCGCCTCGCCGCCGATCCCGCACCCGAGCTCGCGCGTCGCTTCCGGCCCGGCCACGACCTCGGCGGCGAGCTGCTCGCGCTCTTGCGCACACCGACGATCGCCGACAAGACGTGGGTCTCGCGCCAGTACGACCACCAGCTCTTCCTCAACACGGTGGCCGGTCCCGGCGCCGACGCCGCGGTCCTGCGACTGAAGGGCACCCGCAAGGCGCTCGCCGTCTCCACCGACGGCAAGGCGCGCTTCTGCCACCTCGACCCGCGCACCGGTGCGCGCCTGGTCGTGTTCGAAGCGGCGCGCAACGTCGCGTGCACCGGCGCGCGCCCACTCGCGCTCGTCAACTGCCTCAACTTCGGGAACCCGGAGCACCCGGAGGTGATGTGGCAGTTCTCCGAGGTCGTCGACGGCATGAGCGAGGCCTGCCGCGCGCTCGGGATCCCCGTCGTCGGCGGCAACGTGAGCTTCTACAACGAGTCGCGCGGTGCCGACATCCACCCGACGCCGGTCGTGGGCGTGCTTGGACTGATCGACGAGCTCGACGCGCCGCCGCCCCCGGCCGCGTTGACCACCGGCGACGCGATCGTCGTGCTCGGCGAGACGCTGCCCGAGCTCGGCGGTTCCGAGTGGGCCGCGGTCGTGCACGGGCTCGACGGTGGCGCACCGCCGAGTGCCGATCTCGACCGTGCCGCGACGCTCCACGCGCTCGTCGCCGCACTCGTGGGCGAGCGCGAGGTGCGCGGCGTGCACGACGTGAGCGACGGCGGGCTCGCCGTCGCGCTCGCGGAGATGGCGATCGGCGGCGGGGTCGGCTTCGAGGTCGACCTCGCGACCGCGCCCGGACCCACGCTGCCCGCCGCGCTCGTGGCGTTCTCGGAGTCGACGTCTCGAGTCGTGCTCTCGGTCGACAACGCGAGCGTGGCCGGCGTGCTCGGCCGCGCCGTCACCGCGGGAGTGCCCGCCGCGGTCGTGGGCGTGGCCCGCGGTCAGGTGCTCGAAGCGCAAGGCGCGTTCCGCGTCGCGCTCGCGGATGCTGCGCACGCCTGGCGCGATGCGATCCCCGACCTGATGGGCGGCGGCGCCGGCTGAGCGCGGCCGCGCTCAGAGCGGGAGCTCGAGCAACGGCGCGGGGTCCCAGCCCGTCGGCTCGCTCTCCGGCGGCCGGTCGGGGTCGTAGAACAGCTCCGAGTACGGCTCGCCGACGAACATCGCGTCTCCGAGCACCGCGATCTCGTGCACGAAGCCGCCACCGATCGCGTATCGCGCGCGCACGGTCGCCGTGGCGCGATCGAGGACGACGATCGTCGCCGCGTCGTCGCCGAGGCGGTGGAGCGCGACGACGATCGCGTCGTCGGTCAGCGTGAGGGCGAACGCCTCGACCGACTCGTCGAAGTCGGCGGTCGCGCCGAGCTCGATCGTGTCGACGACCTCGTCGGTCTCGACGTCGATGCGCTGCAGCGCGCCCGCCGCCTGCGACGTCACCCACACGCCGTCGTCGCCGACCGAGACCTGCGCCGGGCGCGGGAGCACCGGGATCGTCGCGACCACGTCACCCGACTCGGAGTCGTAGCGCAGGACGACGCCACCGTCGACGTCGGTCACCCAGACCGCGTCCGCACCCACCGCCAGGTTCTTCAAGCCAGTCGGAGCCGCGAACGCCTCCACGTCATCGGTGTGCGTGTCCACCCGCACGAGGCCGCGTTCTGAGCCCTGCTGGAGGATCCACACGATGCCGTCGGCGGCGACGAGGCAGCACGGAACGCCGTCGGGCAGGTCCCACGCAGCATCGACCTTGCGCGCCTGCGGGTCGACCCGGACGAGAGCGCGGTCGACGACCACGTACAGGAACGAATCGTCGGCCGCGAGGCCGCCGAACCACGAGCCGTCTTCGGGCCCGATCGGCCGCGGCTCGATCCCGAGCGCGACGTCGTGCTCGGTACCTGCGTCGGGATCCAGTCGCACCACCGCGGGAGCGCGGCGCGCGGCCGGGTCGCCCGCGTTGCCGATCGTCCACACCGCGTCGAACGCGGCGAGCGGCGCGTACGGCTCGATGCCGAGGTCGTGTTCGGTGGGCTCGATCGGCGTCGTCGCGACGGTGGTGGTCGGATTCGCCGCGTCCGGATCGTCGTCGTCGCTGCACGCGGTCCCGATCGCCAGCACGATCGCGAGCGTGGTCGC
>DASUMP010000151.1:0-2824 GCA_036277635.1 Acidimicrobiia bacterium
CGAGTCGCCCGAGCACGGACCGCAGGTCTGCGCCGGTCAGGACGACTCGTATCCGCCGCAGTGCAGCGGACCCGCGATCGTCGGATGGGACTGGGACACGGTCGACGGCGAGGAGTCGGCGAGCGGCACGACCTGGGGGTCGTGGCACGTGATCGGGACGTGGGACGGCGCGGCGCTGACGCTCACCGAACCACCGTCGGCACCGCGTGCACCCGAACCCGACCCCGACGACGACTCGCGCTACTTCCCCGGGTGCGACGAGCCCGAGGTCGTCGACGCCGCGCACGGTGGCGCGGAGTGGGAGGCGATGTCGCAAGACTTCGGCCCGTTCGCGATCCCCGGCGAGATCGTGGTGTGGGTCTCCGACCCGCAGGGGCCGTGGGACGGTCCGTTCACCGCGAACGTGGTCGTGCGTCCCGGCTCGGCCGACGCCGCACGCGCCGCGATCCGCGCGCACTACGGCGGACCGTTGTGCATCGAGGAGCGCGACGCGGCGACGCCGGCGGAGCGCGAGCGCGTGCAGCGCGAGCTCTACGACGACGACGCGAAGGCCGTGCTCGGCGAGGTCCCGTACTCGTCCGGTGGTGGGATCGAGCCGATCGTCAGCGCGGGCGTGTGGGTCGTCACCGACGAGATGACGGCGTACGTCGAGCAGCGCTGGGGCGACCTCGTCGTCCTCGAACCGCTCCTCACGCCGGTGGACTGACGCGCTGGGCTCTGCGCGAGCGACGCGGGACGAGGGTTGAACAACTCTCCGGAAAGGGTCCGGAGATCGGTACACACCTGCCGTCGAACGGCGCCGCGCTCGAGCGATCAGTCCTCGTCGTCGTCGACGGACGCGGCCGACGGGTCGTAGCCGGCGTCGGCGAGGCGCGCGAGGAGGCGGTCGCGTGGTGACTCGCCGGGCTTGCGGGCGCGCTCACCGGCGATGCGCCAGCCGTGGCGCGACGAGTACGCGAGCGGCGGTTCCTTCAGCCGCCCGTAGCCGTACTCGGTGACGCGCGCGAAGAAGAGGTCGTGGTCGAACATCTCCTTGCGCTCGAAGACCTCGCAGCGCAGCCACGCGATGCAGTCGGCGACGATGGGCCAGCCGTCGTCGGTGGTGGTGAGCCAGTCGTCGGCGATGTAGTGGAACTTGCGCCCGGGATACGAGAAGTACTGACCCTGGTCGAGCTGGTCACCGGCGAGGATCGACACCGTGAACCAACCGCTCGCGACGATCAGCGGATGGGTGTCGTGCTTCGGAGACACCGACGCCATGACGATCGGCTCCTCGAACGCGACCTGACCGACCCAGTGCGACGTGTACGCGCGCGTCGCGCCGTCGTGTGTGGTCGCGACCACCTGCACGCCCTTGATCATCTGGCCGAGGGCACGCTTGAGCTTCGGATCGATCATCGAGGCGAGAGCGTAGGGTCGGACCATGCGAGCGCTCGTGCAGCGCGTCACGGAGGCGAGCGTCTCCGTCGGCGACGAGGTCGTCGGTGCGATCGGGCCCGGGTTGTGCGTGCTCGTCGGCGTCACCCACACCGACACCGACGCGACCGCGGCCAAGCTCGCCGAGAAGGTGTGGACCCTGCGTGTCTTCGACGACGAGCAGGGGGCCATGAACCGTTCGGCGGCCGACGTCGGCGGCGAGGTGCTCGTGGTCAGCCAGTTCACGCTCTACGGCGACACCCGCAAGGGCCGCCGTCCCGGCTGGTCGGCTGCCGCGCCACCCGAGCTCGCCGAACCGCTCGTCGACGCGTTCGTCGCCGCGCTCCGCGCCCTCGGCGCGACCGTCGCGACCGGCCGCTTCCGCGCCGAGATGCACGTCGCCCTCGTCAACGACGGCCCCGTCACCCTCATGCTCGAGGTCGAGCAGCCGGCCTAACGGCCGCCGGGCGACACCACCGTCGCGATGCCGAGCGCCGCGAGCTTGTGCACCGATCGCTCGACGATGAGCGGGTAGGTGTCCAGGTAGTAGGGCAGCGCCGCGCACGCCTGGTTCACCGCGGCGCCGCGACTGCGCGCCAGTGTCGCGTCGTCGACATCGAGCGCGTCGCAGAACGCTCGACGCGACTCGGCGGTGAACAGCGGCGACCACACGACCTGCACGTCGACCGCCGGGTCTCCGGCGCAGGCTGATCCCCAGTCGACGAGTCCGCTGAGCCGGCCACCTTCGACGATGCAGTTGCCTTCGAGGTCGCCGTGCACCCAGCTCGGCGCTCCGGTGTGCACGGGTGCCGCAAGTGCGTCTTCCCAGACTGCGATCGCTGCGGCTGCGTCGACCAGGCCGCGCGCCGCGTGGATCGCCTGGCGCGTCGACGTGTCGTACTCGGCGAGCGGACGCGCGCGGTTGCGCGCCCGGGGGGCGTCGTCGGTCGGCAGCGACCGCAGGACGCGCACGACGGCGGCGAGATCGAGCGCGAATCGGATCGGGTCGTCGATGCGCGCGAGCGTGGCGGCTTCGCCGCCGACCCACTCGTGCACACCCCAGCAGTACGGATAGCCATGGGCCGGCGATCCGACGGCGACGGGCGCCGGCACGGGCACCGGCAGGTGGGGGGCGAGGAGATGGAGGAACGTCGCTTCTCGCGTCACCTGGTCGGCGGCCCAGTGGATGCGGGGCAGGCGCACGCTCAGGTGGTCGCCGAGCCGCCAGATGGCGTTGTCGGTGCCCCAGGGCTCGACGAGCGACAGGCGACGCGCCGACAGCTCCGGCATCTGCTCGTCGAGGAGGCGCCGGACCAGCTCCTCGCTCACGTCGATCTCGTCCGGGTGCATCCGCGCGCGCACGCCGGTCAGTCTCCTGCCACGCCGACGCCCTGTCGATCGAGTTTGT
>DASUMP010000152.1:0-11328 GCA_036277635.1 Acidimicrobiia bacterium
CGTCGGGCGCGCCGTCGATCGGGGTCAGGGTCGCCGTGGTCGGTTCGTCCACCCGCCCTCCTCGGTCGGGTACCACCCGCCCGCGGCGAACGTCCCGCCGTCGGCGTGGATCGTCGTGCCGGTCACGAACGCCGAGAGCTCCGACGCGAGGAACACCGCAACCCCGGCGAGATCCGCCGGCGTGCCGAACCGACCGAGCGGAACCCACGTCGGGACGAGGTGGCGGTCCTCGTCGCGCACCCACTCGGAGTACGGGACCTGCAGCGTCTCGGTGACGTCGGGCGCGATCGCGTTCACCCGGATCCCGTGCGTCGCGTACTCGAGGGCGAGGCTCTTCGTGAACGCGGTGATCCCGGCCTTGAACGCCGAGTACGCGGCTCGGGTGGGGATACCGCGGAACGCCTCGATCGTCGACACGTTGACGATGGCGCCGTGCCCACGCTCGATCATCGTCGGGAGCACCGCGCGCGTGCACAGGAAGACGTGCTCGAGGTTGACGCGGTAGAGCGCGTCCCACTCGCCGACCGTCTGCTCGTGGAACGCGCGGCGAGCGCCGCCGTAGTGACCGACGTTGTTCACGAGCACGTCGATGCGTCCGTGCGCGGCGAGCGCCCGCGCGATCAGCTCGTCGACGCCCGCCGGCTCGCGCACGTCGGTGACGACGGCGAGGGCGTCGCCGCCGCGACTCACGATCTCGTCGGCGGTCTCCTCCGCGCGCGCCGCGTCGATCTCGGCGACCACCACGCGCGCTCCTTCGCCCGCGAAGCGCGCGGAGATCCCGCGACCGATGCCACCTCCCCCACCCGTGACGATCGCGACGCGCCCGTCGAGGAGCTTCGATCCTCCCTGGGTCGCGGCGCCGCTCACGCAGCGAGGCTACGCGGTCGTCACGTCAGCGCGAGGGGGAGCACCTCCCGCACGTCGCGAGCCAAGTGGAACGTCATCTCCTCGCGCACCGCCTCCGGCACGTCGTCGAGGTCGCCTTCGTTGTCGATCGGCAGGATCACCTCGGTGAGTCCGGCGCGGTGCGCGGCGAGCACCTTCTGCTTCACGCCGCCGATCGGCAGGACCCGGCCCTGCAACGTGACCTCGCCGGTCATGCCGACGTTGGGCTTCACCGGGCGTCCGGTGAGCAGGCTCGCGAGCGCGGTGGTCATCGTGATGCCCGCCGACGGTCCGTCCTTCGGCACCGCACCCGCGGGCACGTGCAGGTGGAACCGGCGCTGGTCGAACGCGCCGGCCGGCACGCCGAGCTCCTCCGCGTTCGCCCGCACGAACGACAGCGCCAGCTGCGCGGACTCCGACATCACCGCACCCAGCTGACCCGTGACGAGCAAGCCGGCCTCGCCGTCCATCACGGTCGCTTCGATCGTGAGCACGTCGCCGCCGGTCCCGGTGACCGCGAGACCGGTCGCGAGTCCGGGGAGCGGCGCGCGCGTCGCGTCCTCGGGACGGAACCGGGGCCGACCGAGCAGCTCCCGCAGGTCGTCGACGTCGACGGTCACGGAACCGGATGCTGCGGCGTCGGTCGACTCGGCGTCCCGGTCTTCGCGAGCGGTCCGTTCCGCGATCGTTCGCGCCGCCTTGCGCGCCAGCGTGCCGAGCCGGCGCTCGAGCTCGCGCACGCCGGCCTCGCGCGTGTACCCGCTGACGATCGCGTGCAGCGCGGCGTCGGTGACCGAGAGCTCGTCGTCGTGCAGGCCGGCGCGGGCGCGCTGGCGCGCCAGCAGGTGGTGACGTGCGATCGACACCTTCTCGTCTTCCGTGTAGCCGTCGAGGGTCACGATCTCGAGCCGGTCGAGGAGCGGCGCGGGGATCGTGTCGAGCACGTTGGCCGTGGCGAGGAAGATCACCTCCGACAGGTCGAGGTCGACCTCGAGGTAGTGGTCGCGAAACGTGTGGTTCTGGGCCGGGTCGAGCACCTCGAGCAGCGCGGAGGACGGATCTCCTGACCACGCGCCCGGGCTCACCTTGTCGAGCTCGTCGATGAGGACGACGGGGTTCATCGCTCCCGCTTCGGTCAGCGCGCGCACGATCCGGCCCGGACGCGCACCGACGTAGGTACGACGGTGGCCACGGATCTCGGCTTCGTCGCGCACACCGCCCACCGCGACGCGCACGAACGGGCGCCCGAGCGCGCGCGCCACCGACTCGCCGAGCGACGTCTTGCCGACGCCGGGCGGGCCGACGAGCGCGAGGATCGCGCCGGATCCACGACCGTCGAGCGCACCGAAGTCGCGCTCGCGTCGCAGCGTCCGCACGGCGAGGAACTCGACGATGCGCTCCTTGACGCGCTCCAGGCCTTCGTGGTCGGCGTCGAGCACCGCGCGCGCGACGGCGAGGTCGCTGTGCTCGTCGGCCTGTTTCCCCCACGGCACGTCGAAGACGGTGTCGAGCCAGGTGCGGATCCACTGCTGTTCAGGGTTCTGCGCGCCCATGCGCTCGAGCCGGTCGATCTCGCGCGTGACCTGCGCGTGCACGGCCTCGGGAAGGTCGACGGTCGCCAGCTTGTCGCGGTACTGCGACACGTCGTCGTCGGTCTCGCCCAGCTCCTTGCGGATGGCGTCCATCTGCCGGCGCAGCAGCATCTCGCGCTGCTGGTCCTCGAGTCCGTCGGTGACCTCGTGGCGGATGCGCTCCTGGAGCTCGAGGTCGGCGAGCCATTCGCGCGCCCACCCGACGACGAGCTCGAGTCGTGCTTCGACGTCGACGGTCTCGAGCAGCTCCACGCGCTGCTCAGTGGTCAGCTCGGGCCAGTACCCCGCGGTGTCGGCGAGCGCGCCGGGGTCGTCGGCGCCCTGGAGGAGCCCAGCGAGGCGACGGGCGCCGCGGCGCTCGAGGATGGTCTCGACGAGCGCCCGGTACTCGCGCGCCAGCTCGGTCGCGCGGGCCGTGGTGGTCGAATCGACGATCGATTCGACGACGACGGTCAGGGCGCCCTGTGCGTCGGGGATCGCCGCGCCGGAGATGCGGGCCCGGTGGAGGCCCCGCACGACGAGGGCGGGCGCGCCCCCGGGCAGGTCGCCCGAGCTCTCGACCGCGGCGACCGTGCCGACCGCCGCGTAGCGGCCGTCGACGCGGGGCACGAGCAGGAGGCGGTCGCCGGCTCCCGCGGCCGCCCGACCGGCCCGCCGGGCCTCGTCGGTCTCGAGCGCGATCGTCACGACCATCTGCGGGAGCACCACCCCCGTGTTCAGGGGCAGCAGCGGCAACGACTCGGTGCGGGTCCCGGCCATCGAGGCAGTCCTTTCCGACGCCCCGTCGGGGCGCATGTCCCAGTTCAACAACGGTGTAATCATGTGATTCCCGTTGTCGGTCCGCCCGCCCGCCCAGCCCCGAGACGCGCCAGACCGGCTTTGCGCGCTCCACGTGTCGCGCAACGACGCGTAGGCCGCACAAAGCGGGAAATCGGCGCTCGTATGCTCCGGCGGTGGAGGGCGCGAGGCTGAACGTGCTGTTCGTGACCGTCGATCAGTGGCGGGGCGACTGCCTGTCGGTGGCGGGGCACCCGGTGGTCGAGACGCCGACGCTCGACCGGCTCGCCGCCTCGGGGGTTCGCTTCGCCCGCCACTTCGCGCAGGCCGCGCCGTGCGGGCCGAGCCGGGCGTCGCTCTACACGGGCCTCTACCTGATGAACCACCGCTCGGCCACGAACGGCACCCCCCTCGACGCCCGGTTCACGAACATCGCGCTCGAGGCCCGCGCGCTCGGCTACGACCCGGCGCTGTTCGGCTACACCGACACGAGCATCGACCCGCGCACCGTCGCACCCGACGACCCGCGCCTGCGCACCTATGAAGGCGTGCTGCCGGGCTTCACCGCCGAGTGCGACCTGCCCGAAGGCAACCCGCGGCCGTGGCTCGACTGGCTCACCGAGTGCGGCTACGACCTCGGCGACGACTGGCGGGCGTTCGTCGACCATCCCGCCGACGACGCGCCCGACGCGCCCACGAAGTACGCGGCCGAGCACTCCCAGACGGTCTTCCTCACCGACCGGGTCATCGACTACGTCGAGGCGCGACGAACGACGCCGTGGTTCGCGCACGTGAGCTACCTGCGGCCGCACCCGCCGTTCCTCGCGCCGGAGCCGTACAACACGATGTACGACCCCGCGAGCGTGCCGGCGCCCGTGCGCGCCGCGTCACGCGACGACGAAGCTGCGCTGCACCCCGCTGCGGCGATGCTCGTGAGCCACCCGTTCGCGGCCGCGCCCGACGAGGAAGCGGCCGTCCGTCAGCTGCGCGCCACGTACTACGGGATGATGCGCGAGGTCGACGACCAGCTCGGACGACTGTTCGACGCGCTGCGCGCCACCGGGCAGGCCGACCGCACGATCGTCGTGCTCACCTCGGATCACGGCGAGATGCTCGGCGACCACTACCTCATGCACAAGCTGGGTTGGTTCGACGAGTCGTTCCACGTGCCCCTGCTGGTCCACGACCCACGCGCCGAGTTCGACGCGACGCGGGGGCGAGTCGTCGACGCGTTCACCGAGCACGTCGACGTCACACCCACCGTCCTCGACCTCCTCGGTGGCCGCGTCCCGACGCAGTGCGACGGCCGCACGCTCGCACCGTGGCTGCACGGGGACACCCCGTCCGACTGGCGCACCGAGGTGCACTTCGAGTTCGACTTCCGGATCCCGGGCAGCGACCTGCTCGAGCGCGCGTTCGACATCACGATGGAGGAGTGCTCGCTCGCCGTCCTGCGCGACGACCACGGCAAGTACGTGCACTTCAGCGGGCACCCGACGCTGCCGCCGCTCTTCTTCGACCTCGACGAGGATCCCGCCCAGGTCGCGAACCGCGCCGACGACCCGGTGTGCGCCGGACGCGTCCTCGACTACGCACAACGGATGCTCGCGTGGCGGATGCGACATGCCGATCGCACGCTTTCGGGCATCCAGCTGCTGCCGCACGGCATCGTGGAACGGCACGCGCCCCGGCGGTGACGCGCGGCGCGTCACGTAGCCTCGACCACGATGGATGCGCGCACCTTCTTCGGTCTCGAACCGGTCGTCGACGACCCGCCCCGGTGGCGTATGGAGGTCACGCGCGGGCTCACGTCCGGCACCGGCGCGCTGTTCGGCGGTTGCGGGCTCGGCGCGTGCATCGAAGTGATGGAGCAGGTGACGGGTCGACCGTGCGTGTGGGCGACGGCGCAGTACCTGTCGTTCGCACGCCCGCCGTCGGTGCTCGAGCTCGACGTGCTCGAGGTCGTGCGCGGCCACCAGATCAGCCAGGCCCGAGTGATCGCGCACGTCGGCGACGACGAGATCCTCACGGTCCTCGCCGCGCTCGGTGAACGCCCGCTCCCGTTCGCGGGCCAGTGGGCGGTCCATCCCGACGTGCCGCCGCCCGACGACTGCCCTCCCCGGCCGATGCTGACGCACCACGAAGGCACGATCAGCGACCGCCTCGACATGCGTCTCGCGAACGCGCGCGCGATGGACGAGCTCCCCGGCCCGCCCGGATCGGGCACGAGCGCCTTGTGGGTCCGCATGCCCGACGTGCTCGACATGTCGGCGGCCGCGCTCGCGATCATCGGCGACTTCGTCCCGTTCGGGATCAGCCAAGCGCTCGGCCAACGCGCGGGAGGCAACAGCCTCGACAACACGCTGCGGGTCGCGCACCGCGAGCCGACCGACTGGGTGCTCGCAGACATCCGGGTGAGTGCGATCGCCGACGGCTTCGGCCATGGGCTCGTCCACCTCTGGGCCGAGAACGGCACGCTGCTCGGCACCGCGAGCCAGTCGACCATCGTGCGCCAGTGGCGCAACGAGCCCGAGGAGTCCGAGCGATGACCGACGTCCCCCGCCGCCACGGCATCACCTTCCCGTTCGACGGCTTCCCGCTCCCCGCGCAGCGCGACCTCGTGCGCGAGCTCGTCGACCTCGGCTACACCGACCTGTGGTCGGCGGAGTCCGGTGGGCACGACGCGTTCACGCCGCTCGCGCTCGCGTCGGTCTGGGCGCCCGAGCTGCGCTTCGGCACCGCGATCGTGCCTGCGTACACCCGTGGCGCGGCGACGCTCGCGGAGCAGGTCGCGAGCATGTGCGACGCCGCGCCGGGCCGGTTCGCACTGGGCATCGGCACCTCGAGCAATGTCATCGTCGAGCAGTGGAACGGCATCCCGTTCGAGAAGCCGTATCAGCGCGTGCGCGACACCGTCCGCTTCCTGCGCGCCGCACTCGCCGGCGACAAGGTCACCGAGACCTACGAGACGTTCGCGGTGCGGAACTTCCGTCTCGGCGTCAAGGTCGCGCAGCAGCCTCCGATCCTGATCGCCGCGCTGCGTGAAGGGATGCTCCGGCTCGCGGCACGCGAGGGCGACGGCGCGATCATCAACTGGCTGTCGCCCGACGACGTGCGCACCGTCGCACCCCTCGTCGGCGGCAAGGAGGTCGTGGCGCGCATCTTCGTGTTCCCGATCGACGACCGCGACACGGTGATGGCGCTCGGCAAGCGCGCGATCGCCAGCTACCTGACCGTGCCCGTGTACCGCGCGTTCCACGAGTGGCTCGGGCGCGGCGACCTCCTGGCCCGGACGTGGGAGCTGTGGGAACAGGGCGAGCGCAAGGATGCCGCCGCCGCGATCCCCGACGAGGTCGTCGACGACCTGCTCGTGTGGGGTCCGCCGCAGCGGTGCAAGGAGACGATCGAGCGCTACTGCGCGAACGGTGTGACCACTCCGGCGCCCGCGCTGTTCACCGGACCCGACCAGCTGATGGATGTGGTGCGCGCGATCGCACCCTGATCGCTCAGGCGGCGGGCTTCAGCTTCACGTCGTCGTGACGCACGTGCGCGAGTCGCAACGCGACGAGCGCGCGCACGAGCCACCATCCGGGATCGAGCTCGCCGCGGTGCAACGAGAAACGCGCCGACGTGGGTGCCGCGTGGTGGTTGTTGTGCAACCCTTCGCCGCCGGTCACCAACGCGAGCGCTTGGCTGTTGGTCGCCGAGTTCGCGTAGGGACGGTCGCCGTACTGGTGACCGACCGCGTTGATCGACGCGCTCAGCATCACGTAGGCAACCGCGTGGATGCCCGACGCGAGGAAGCCCACCCACAGCGGGAACCCCAACGCGCGCATCGTTACGACGAGCAACGTGATCCCGACGGCGAGACCGAAGAACGCGTGATCGAACAACATCCGATCGATCGCGTCGGGCGGGAGGTCGCGCGCATACTTGCGCACCGACGTGGGATCGGACGCGACCTTGCGGTACAGACCGACGTTGCCGAGCTGCACGCGCCAGAACCCGTGCACGATCGGGCTGTGCGGATCGTCTTCGGTGTCGGTGGCCGCGTGGTGCTTGCGGTGCACGGCCACCCACTCACGAGGCCGCATGCCCGTGGTGAGCCACAAGAAGCTGCGCATCGGGACCGCGACGACCGGGGAGAGCGTCAGCGCGCGATGGGACAGCGCGCGGTGGAGGTACACGGTGGTGATCGCGATGGTCGCCTGGGTCACGACGACGGCGACGAGCACCGCGACGAGGAGGGAGAACAGCACCGGCATGGCGCCGAGGGTACTACCTACCGGTCGGTAGGGATCCATGCGGCTACGGTCCGGGCGTGGCGGTTCCAGCCTCGGTGGCCCCGAGCACGAAAGAGCAGATCCTCGCGGCCGCGCTCCGCCGGTTCGCCGACCACGGGTACGGCGGCACGAGCCTGAACGACATCGCCGACGAAGTCGGCATCCGCCGGCCGAGTCTCCTGCACCACTTCCCGTCGAAAGAAGCGCTCTACCGCGCCGTCGTGCTCGAGTCGTTCCGCGACTGGGCCGAGCTGGTCGAAGGCGCGATCGGCGGCTCGCGGCAAGGGTGGACGCAAGTCGAGCGCGTGCTGCGCGTCGCGTTCCGGTTCTTCGAGGAGCGTCCGGAGTTCGTGCGGCTCGTGCGGTGGGAAGCGCTCGAAGGTGGGCCGATCCTCACCGACGAGCTCGCGGTGCTGCTCAAGCCGCTGTTCGAACGCGGTGCCGCGTTCCTCGAGCGGGAGATGGACGCGGGTCGGCTCCGGCGTTACGACGCGCGCCAGCTGTTGCTCACCGGCTACGGCGCGATCCTGTCGTACCTCTCCGACGCGCCGCTCATGACCGGTCTCCTCGACGTCGACCCGCTCTCACCCGACGCGCTCGCGGAGCGGCGCGAGCACGTCATCGAAGTCCTGCGCAACGCGGTCTCACCCGACTGAGCGCGCGGCTCGCCGGTCACGTCACCAGGCGGCGTCGCGCTGCCAGCGCTCGAGCAGCGAGACGTCACCGAAGGTGTCGACCGCGCTCGGCGCCACCCGGCCCAGCACCACGAGCGCGAGGTCGCTCGCCGGGCCGCGTGCGGCGACGTCGCCCTTCGCGTGCTCACGGGCCACCTCCACCCCAGCGGGCGTGAGGCGCAGCAGCCACTCGCCGTCGGTGTCGGTGCAGTGCAGGTGGATCGTCTCGCCGGCGCCGCTGATCGCGGCGGGTCGGCGCCGGTACGGCAGCAGGTCGAGCACCTCGTCGATCACGTCGACGGCGTGGTCGGGCTCGATCGGCGTGACGGACGCCGATCCGAGCGCGCCTTCGCCGTCCCACCGGTGCACTGCGAGCTCGTTCGCCTGGCGGCGAGCCCAGAACCCGGTGTGGGCGAACGGCGTCCACGACCACACCGCGAGCGCCGGGCCGGCGTCGGCGAGCTCGCGCGCGAGCGTGCGGTACCCGCCGGCGAACCAGTCGATCAGTGCGGTGCCCGGTGCCGGCGCCTCGACCTCGTTCCACCACGCGTCGACCTCGACCGCTCGGTCGTGCACGATCTGCGCGACCCATCGGTGCAGTCGCCCGACGTGCTCGACCAGATCGCCGACCGTCCATCCCGGACACGACGGAACGGGCGCGTCGACGCCCGACGCACGCGCGGCACGCTCCAGCCGCGCGCCGTCACGTTCGATCGCGGCGACGTAGTCGGCGTGTTCCATGCGGAGAATCTACCGACGCGCGGTGGTCAGCCGAGCAGCGTTTCCTCGTCGGGGACGCGCGCGATCAGGTCGGACGAGTTGTTGGCGGGTCGGTTCACCGCAGTCGACACCGGATACATGTCGAGGAGGTCGTCAGGAGCCGGCACGAGCAGCTGCGCCAATCGTTCCGTGTCGTGGTTGTCGGGATCGAGCCACTCGGTCCAGCGCGCTTCGGGGAGGATCACCGGCATGCGATCGTGCACCGGACGCATGCGCTCGTTCGCGGTCGTCGTGATGAGCAAGCACGTGCGCAGCTTCTCCGCCGCCTCGTCGTCGGGATCGCGCCACACCTCCCACAGGCCCGCGAACGCGAGCGGCTCCCGGTCGCGACCGAAGATGAAGTACGGCTGCTTCTGCTTGCGGTCGGCGAGCTTGCGCCATTCGTAGAAGCCGTCGACCGGCAGGATGCACCGGCGCTTGGCGAACGCCCGCTTGTAGGCGGGCTTGGTCGCCACCGTCTCGGCCCGGGCGTTGATCATCCGATCGCCGATCGAGAGGTCTTTCGCCCACGACGGCACGAGACCCCAGCGGACGAGGTCGAGCACCCGACGCTCCTCGCGCACCGCCACCACGGGCACCTTCGTGCGGGGGGTCACGTTGTAGTTCGGCTCGACGTCGGGGACCCGAACCTCGACGGCCTCGAACCGCTCGGCGAGCAGCGCCGGGGACGACGCCGTGACGTAGCGGCCGCACACGCGCGCGAACGTACCGGGCGGCGGACTCGCTCAGCGGGCGCGGCTCGCGCGGCCGGGTCGGTCGCTCAGCCGGTACACGAAGCGGAGTCCCGACCACACGTCGTCGACCGCGCAGACCTTGTTGTCGACGAGTCCGTTCGAGAGACCGACGTCGCGCACGACTCCTTCGCTCAGATCGGTCGCGACGCCGGCCGTGCGCTTCGGCCACGCGATCCACAACCCGCCGTCGGATTGCAGCTTCAGCGCGAGCTGCGGGAACCGGCGTTCGAGCTCCGACCGTCGGGTCACGAAGAACAAGACGACGTCGTGGACTCCCCGGACCTGGGTGTGGAGACGTGCGCCGTCAGGGAGCGGCGCGAGCGTCGACGCGAAGCCGTTCGGTGCGCGCACGAGCGCGACGCGCGCGCCTTCACGGATGCCGAGCTTCTGCGGTAGCGGCGTCCCCGAGTACCCGGCCACGGGCGGAGTCAAGCGCACCCCGCCACCACGGTCAACGCCGCGTCAGGACCGCCGCGCCACCGTCACACGGGATCGCCGACCCGCCACCGCGCGAACTGCGGCACGCGGGACGCGACGGCGCCGACCCCGACCACGCAGAGCACACCACCCGCGACGACCGCGACCGTCGGTGACGTGGCGGCCGCGACGAGTCCCATCTGGAAGTCGCCGAGCCGAGGACCCCCGGTGACGACGAGGATGTTGAACGCGCTCAGGCGACCGCGGAGCGCGTCCGGGACGCTGAGCTGCTGGATCGCGCCGCGGAAGACGGCCGAGATCACGTCGGCGGCGCCGGCGAGCGCGAGGAACACGAGCGCCGGCGCGAGGCGATCGCCGACCAGGCCGAACCCGATGATCCCGAGGCCCCACAGCGTCACCGAGACCAAGACGGCGCGCCCCATGCGCTGGACCCCGCCCACCCAGCCCGAGCCGAGCGCGCCCAGGAGCGCACCGAAGCCGATCGCGCTGAACAGGAGACCGACGGTCGCCTCATCGCCACCGAACCGCTCGACCGCGAGCACCGGGAACAGCGCGCGCGGCATCGCGAACACCATGGCGGCGAGGTCGACGGTGAACGTCGACTGCAGCACCGGACGACCCCGCAGGTACCGGACGCCGGCGAGCACCGCGGCGACACCTTCGTCGCGCTCTGCGTCGTCGTCGTGCTCGGGCGGCATCCGTCGCAGAGCCAGCGCGAACGCGAACGCGACGACGTAGGTGGCGACATCCACGCCGTAGGCCCATTCGAGCCCGAGGCGCGCGACGACCACGCCACCGAGCGCGGGTCCCGCGATCGACGCCGTGTTCCACATGACCTGGTTGAGCGCGTTCGCCGAGGGGAGCAACGCGATCGGTACGAGGTTCGGCGTCATCGCAGCGCGCGTGGGGAGGGCCACCGTCGTCAACGCGCCGTTCAGCGCGGCGGCCGCGTACAACAACGGGAGCGGCGGATCGCCGACGAGCGCGCCCACGAGCAACAGCGACGAAGCAGCGGCCTGACCGGCTTGCGCGACGAGCAGGAGGGATCTTCGGTCGCGGCGATCGATCACCGGGCCGATGAGCATCGAGGCGAGGATCATCGGGACGAGCTGCACGATCCCGATCGCACCCACCGCCGCCGACGACTCGGTGAGGTCGTAGACCT